>CAZOHW010000086.1:0-12889 GCA_964579525.1 uncultured Nitrospira sp.
GAAAGATTCTCACCTGGGTCGACCCCAATAATAATGGAATCGTCGACCCATCTGTGCAGATCGATTTCAGTACCACGAACTGTGCTGCGCTCATAGATTATCTTCGCTATGCGGGTGATGCCTGCTCAGGCAGCAGCAATGCGATGAACCTTATCGATTTTATCCGAGGAACTGAAATTGCGGGGCTACGGACAAGAATGATCGAGGTGCCGGTCGGCAGTGGAACCTTCAAAGTTTGGAAACTGGGTGATGCCATTCACTCGACACCGACCATCGTCGCCGCCCCGACGGCTCGATTCGATCTGCGTTACGGAGATGCTAGCTACAATGCTTTTTATCAACAATACCGCAATCGGCGTCAGGTGATGTATCTCGGTGCAAACGACGGGATGCTTCACGCGTTTAACGGCGGATTCTATCATAAGGGAGACGACCCTTCGACGACGGCGACCATCGAGCATGGGTGGTTTACGAAGAATCCAACGAATAATGCGACAGGGGCGAATTGGGGGGCCGAGTTGTGGGGCTTTATCCCCATGCAGTTACTCCCCCAACTCCAATGGCTGGCGAAGACCGACTATACCCATGTCTACTATGTCGACCTGAAGCCAACCGTGGTCGACGTCAGGATTTTCACGCCTGACGTGGATCATCCTGGAGGCTGGGGTACCATTCTGATCGGAGGATTTCGCATGGGAGGGAGTTGTGGTCGATGCGCAGTCGGGAGTGGCGCACCACCCATGACGACCAGTATCGGTGGCGTCTCCCGTACCTTCTACAGTGCCTTCTTTGTGCTTGATGTGACCAATCCGGAAGTCAGTCCAAAACTCTTATGGTCTTTCTCCGATATCGATTTAGGGCTCACCACGAGCATCCCGACCGTGGTGCGTATGAATCCGGACACGGATGCGATCACCAGTCAGGTAAATGAGAAGTGGTATGTCGTCTTTGGGAACGGGCCGAACGGTTATCAAGCGGATCTTCCGGCTACGCCGAGCCAGACTGCCTGGCTTTTTGCGGTCGATTTGGTGGCAGGTCCAGGCACGGGTAATGCCAACGTCACGCGTATGCCGGTTGGAACCTTTAACTCGTTCATGGGGCAGTTGGTTTCAGCGGATAAGAATCTCGATTTCCGGACGGATGTTCTGTATGCGGGGCGTACGATCA
The DNA here is from genome assembly GCA_964579525.1 of uncultured Nitrospira sp. Classification (GTDB taxonomy): domain Bacteria; phylum Nitrospirota; class Nitrospiria; order Nitrospirales; family Nitrospiraceae; genus Nitrospira_D. The sequence goes on from CAZOHW010000086.1 coordinate 1,168, forward strand.
ATGATGGATCTCTTCCCTGGAGAGGGAAGATGTATCGGCTGAGCATGAGATGCGCTGCCGCCCCCTGTACGCCGAATAGTTGGGGCATCGCGAGCGGTGGCAGCCGTATCCCAACCGAAATGATCGATACATTCAGTGACCCAGTCTTTGGAACGGTGGAAATGGGGCCTGTCACGGCTTCACCTACATGGACGCTCGATGATAGCAACCAGGTGTGGATCTTCTTCGGAACAGGCCGCTATATCGGCAACTCCGATAAGGTGGATAACAATATCCAGCGCCTGTTTGGGATGAAAGATTCGGTCGTGAATGGGACCTGCAACGAAGTCAGTCAGACAAGTTGTTGGACGAACAATTTGGTCGATGCGACCAATGCCGTGGTCTGTATCGTGTGTAACAGTTCGACTAATCAAGTGAAAGATCCGACTAATCCCAGCGTGACCACGTTCAATGGAACAGGGACCACCTCGATGATTGGACTGGTTGCCTCGAAGGATGGATGGCGCGTCACGATGTCCGGTCCATTTTCCATCTCCACAGCCACCAGTACGGGAACTATCACGACGAATTATTCGTCTGAACGTTCCGTGGTCAATCCAACGTTGTTTGGAGGAACAATCTTCTTCCCGACATTCTCCCCGACGGCAGATTTCTGCGGCTCGGATGGGATCAGCTTCCTCTATGCGCTTTTCTACAAAACTGGGACGGCATCAACCTCACCGGTGATTGGCACGTCGACGTCAGGTGGTAATACCAACGTCACAACAAAGATACAGCTTGGAGTCGGTATGGCTTCAGCCCTTTCAGTCCACGTGGGGAATGAAGGAGCCACACTCTACTCTCAGATGAGTAACAGTAATACATCAGGATCAGCGGCAAGTGTGGGTGATACCTATAGTCGATTCGCCAGTTGGGTCCATCAACGGGACTGAGGAGCTACCGTGTGACGCTCCCTGTGACGTGAAGTCTCCGAGCGACATCCACATGTCACAATAGCGATTTATTGAGCAACGTGCATACATTTCACCGAAATAGCCTGCGAAGGTTGCTTCTTCTGTTGAACGTGGGTTTTCTCCCATTCAGCGTATCCTGCACTGGTTCTTCGCCTAGTACGGTTACGACATCCGTTTCCACAAAAGGGAATCAAGCTCCTATCGTAACATCGGCCAAGATTCTGACGGATCCCATCTCACTCGATAAACCAATTGAAGTTCAGGTCGATGCGCAAGATCCCGAGCGTGAGGCGGTCTCGTTCCTGTATCAGTGGTATGTCGACAACATACCGCTTGCGAAACAAACCAAAGCGACGCTGTCGGCAGAATTGTTAACGCGAGGTCAAATTATTTCCATTGAGGTTACGCCACTGGACGGCAACAATAAAGGGCAACCGTACCGGACAAAGGGTGTGATGGTGGGAAATACTCCTCCCCAAGTCACGGCAATTTCGCTGCTACCGAAGACTGCGCGACCAGGCGTCAGGCTCGAAGCCAAGGTAGAAGCGAACGACCCCGACCATGACATGGTCGACATCACTTACAAGTGGTACCGCAAGGAAGCCGTGATCAAAGAAAGTGGAGAGTCGTTTTTGGATACTACCGGATTGGCAGCTCGCGACATAATTACAGTCGAGGTCATGCCTCGTGATGCGATGGCGTCTGGGAATGCCAGAAAGTCTGATCCCCTTATCCTAGGTAATAGTGCTCCACAAATCGTGTCGAATCCACCGACCGCCATCTCCCAAGACCGGTTTGACTATTCAGTGAGGGCCCTGGATCCAGATGGTGACCGGTTAACCTATCAACTGGAAACATCGCCTCCCGGTATGACGATTGGCATCGAGTCCGGCCATATTCTGTGGCAAATTGCACCGGACCAACAAGGCACGTTTCATGTGAAAGTGGTAGCCAGAGATGGAGCCGGTGGGCTCGCCATCCAAGAATTCGATGTGACGCTTACCTTGGATGGCCCGGATAAACAGTCCGGCGCCTAACGTTGATCCGTCCATTTCCTTTCGCTTGTCTCAGCTTTTTTCCGTCTGATACAATCCCATTAAATAGTGATATTAGGGAGATCCTCTCGCGCTCGTGCGTAAACTCAAATTACGAGAAGGTACCAATACCGCGGTCTTGTTCGGTCACCACGACCGGCATCTCAAACTTATTGAAGATGAATTGGGTGTGCGACTCTCTGCACGGGGAGAAGAACTCACACTCGATGGCTTTCCTGAAGCCGTCCGCCAAGCTGAACGCATTCTGCTCGAACTGGCCTCCCTGACCCATGATGGGATGACGCTTCAAGCTGAAGACGTGACGTACGCGCTCAGCGCATTGCGCCGAACTCCTGAGGCTTCGCTCAAGGAGGTATTCAGCCAATCGGCCATGATCGTCACGAAAAAGCGATTCGTGGGCCCAAAATCACCTGCACAGAAAGCCTACATCGATGCGATCGAGCAGCACGATATTGTGATTGCCATTGGGCCGGCGGGAACAGGGAAGACCTATCTGGCCATGGCCATGGCGGTGAGCGCCTTAATGAATAAGGAGGTCAGCCGGATTATTCTCGCGCGTCCGGCTGTTGAGGCCGGAGAGAAACTCGGATTCCTGCCCGGCGACATCTATGAAAAGGTCAATCCGTACTTGCGGCCGCTCTATGACGCGCTGTTCGATATGATGGACATGGAGCGTGCGAACCGCTTGATCGAGCGCGGCGATATTGAGATCGCTCCGCTGGCCTTTATGCGGGGACGAACGCTGAATGATTCGTTCGTCATCTTGGATGAAGCTCAGAATGCGACGGCTGAACAGATGAAGATGTTTCTCACTCGGTTGGGGTTCCAGTCGAAAGTCGTCGTGACGGGAGATATTACCCAAGTAGACCTTCCCAGTGACCGCGTGTCGGGCCTGATTCAGGTCAAAGAAATCCTACGCGATATTGAGGGGATTGCGTTCGCCTATTTCGATGAGAGGGATGTGGTTCGGCATCGATTGGTCCAAGAGATCATCAAAGCGTATGATCGTCATCAACCTGCACAGCATGGGGATTTACGGCCGCCTCGAGGCCAGAGCAGTTCGCACCAACGGCAGGCGTTCACCCCACGCAAAACAGCCGCAACAGACTCGCCCCCCCACGATGTGTCAGGCAGTGCTCACTGATGGCAGTTCACCTACGCGTCAATCTCACGCGATATGCAGTTCGGCAGGCTGCGCTGATTCGATTCGTTGAACGTCTCTTGTGGTTGATCGGAGAAGCACGGTCGGAACTCAGTGTGAGCCTAGTAGGGGACGCACGAATCCGTCGGCTCAATCGAGACTTTCGCATGAAGGACCGCTCGACGGACGTCTTGGCATTCCCCATTCGTGACGCTATGATGCCGACAGGCATTCAATGCCCGACGGGGATGCTCGGCGATGTCGTCATCTCAATTCCTACGGCGGTTCGTCAGGCGAAGGAGGCGGTGCGATCTGTGCATGACGAGCTTGCGGCGCTGTTGGTCCACGGGGTGCTTCATTTATGCGGATACGACCATGAGAGAAACGCGCGAGAAGCGGCGCGTATGTTCAAGCGAGAGCGAATGATTCTCCAGAGGCTCACACCTGTCCCTCGATTGGTTGCTCTACGAGCTCGGCGAAGCAGGAAGCGGAACTGACGATGGGATGGTTTCAACGGCTGAGCGACGGTCTCGACAAGACCCGCACGGTCGTCCAGCAATCGGTTGATCGCCTGCTGGGGCGAGTGCCTGATGCAGCACTGCTCGAAGAACTGGAAGCGGCATTGCTGAGTGCCGATCTCGGCGCTCGAGTCGTCGCACGACTGATGGAGCAGGTGAACGAAGAAGCGCGTGGTGCCCAGGCGCAGACATCTGAGGGATTGAGGAGCCTTCTGAGTCGGACGCTCTATGCGGTGCTGGCTCCCACATCTGGTCCCACGTTTGAATCCATGATCGAGGGTGGTCCCAAGCCGTTTGTCATTCTCGTGGTTGGTGTCAATGGAGTAGGAAAAACGACGACGATCGCAAAAATCGCCCAGCGAATGGTGCAGACTCAGCGCCGAACCCTCCTTGTCGCTGGAGATACGTTTCGTGCCGCGGCGATCGAGCAACTCCAAGTATGGGGCGATCGGACTGGTGCAGAGGTTATTCGTCAGCGTCATGGCGCCGATCCGGCGGCTGTGGCCTTCGATGGTATGACGGCTGCCAAAGCACGAGCGGTGGACGTGGTTCTGATCGATACGGCCGGTCGCCTCCACACAAAATCCAACCTGATGGACGAATTGAAAAAAGTGAAGCGAGTGATTGCTCGGGAATTGCCCGGCGCGCCGCACGAAGTGCTGCTCGTCTTAGACGCGACAGCAGGGCAGAATGCGCTGGCGCAGGCGCGGCAGTTTCATGAAGCCGTCGGAGTGACTGGAATGGTCTTGACGAAGTTGGACGGGACGGCACGGGGCGGGATTGTCGTGGCCATTACCGAGGAGCTGAAGTTGCCGATTCGTCTCATCGGCGTAGGGGAAGGGGCTGAGGATCTCCAGGACTTCAATCCAGAGGCCTACATTGCTGCGCTGTTTGGGCGTTGTAGTATTGAATCCTAAATATACTGATTTCTTTAATCAGTTCCATACTTGTGTTATGGTTATAGGGTTTTGAGCAATAAGGTTGAGGGCTACTGCAATGATTACACTCTTGATTGTGGACGACGATCAGATGAACTGTGATCTCTTGCGAAACGTGTTTGTGAAGCAAGGGTATCAGGTCATTTCAGCCACCAGCGGACGAGAAGGTCTCGACCTCTTCCGGGCACACAGCCCCCGTGTCACGCTCCTGGATTTGCGTATGCCGGAGATGGATGGGCTGACGGTGTTGAAGGAAATCAGGGCAATCGATCCGCACGCCGCAGTGATTGTGCTGGGTGGAGGTGTGACGGACTTGCAAGAGAACCAAGCACGCGAGCTTCGTGCAACCGATTTTATCAGGAGAGGTCTGTCGCTCGATATTCTTGTTGAAGCTGTCTCTCGCATCGCACAACGACCTGCTCAAGCCTCAACAACATCCACCCAGTCGGTGATCCGGCCTGTCGGTCAGCAGACGGATGAATCGATTTTGGTGGTGGATGATGAGCCGCTCGTCTGCGATCTGCTCGTTCAGTTTTTGCGCTTGCGAGGCTACCGAGCCCTTGGTGTCAAAGATGGCCACGAGGCGATTCGGATCGTGGAAGACATGCCGCCGGATGTGATTCTTCTCGACATGATCATGCCTGGAATAGCCGGGCTCGATGTCCTGCGGGCTTTGAAGGTGAAAGGTTATTCTGGCGGGATCATCATCATGACCGGAAGCCACAATGAGGAACTGCTGGAAGAGGCCTGGGACCTAGGCCCGCAGGAGATCTTGGGGAAGCCGGTCGACCTCGACCGCCTCTTGACCGCGATCCAGCTTGTACTGGTCTGTCGTGAATGTTAAAAAGTTTCCTGATGTCTCTCAGGACACTGTTGTTCCGATCAGGTCTCTTGGTTCTCCTCTCGACATCGGTTGCAGTAGCGACTGATGCTTCTTCAGGATCCGGCTCTCATGAGAGCACCATCCTTCACCACGAACTCACCGTCGAGCTGGTTCCTGCCTCGCATGAATTGATCGTGAAGGATCGTGTCGAGCTGGACACAGATCCTCAGCTCACGTCCGTGACATTTACACTCGCACCGACATTACGTGTCGGGTCCATCGAATTGGTCCGGTCATCTGGATCTGGAGGAGATGCGTCGGCCCAAGCCCTGGCGTTCACCCAGTTGCAGCATGCCGAGTCGTCCACCCAACATATTGTCGTGACGCTTCCGAAGGGCCATGATCCAAGGATCGCTTTGGTTTGGACCTACCGGGGCCCGATCAACGATCCACCAAAGGAGCCGCGCCACCTACGATTTGTGACGCCCAGCGAGACGTCCGGCCATATCGGTCCGGAGGGAGTCTATTTGAGCAGTGAAAGCCAATGGTATCCGGATATCATAGGTTCGTTCAGCATCTATCGAGTGACGGCCAGGATGCCGCAGGGGTGGACAATTATCGCGCCAGGGCGAAAAGAGACGGATACGGTGAGCGGTGGAATGGTAATGACCACGTGGGCGACGTACGAGCGCTCCGAAGCCCTCACGCTTGTCGCCAACAATTTTGTGATGAACCGCCGTGAATGGCACGGTCCGGATGGCCAACGGGTCGAACTGCTGACTTACTTTTTCCCCGATAATGCAGCGCTGGCGGAAGAGTATTTGGATGCTACGGCCAAGTATCTCGATGCCTATGTGCGCATCTTGGGCAGGTACCCGTTTGAAAAGTTTGCGGTGGTCGAAAACTTTTTTGCCAGTGGACTTGGCATGCCGTCGTTTACCCTGCTGGGGAGCGGGAGTATAAAACGGCACTATGTGCAACCCTATGCGTTGGGCCACGAGATCGTCCATTCCTGGATCGGCAATTCAGTCTTCAATCGAGATGATTACGGTAACTGGGTCGAAGGGTTGACGACCTATCTGGCGAATTATTATTGGCATGAATGGACTCAGGATACCAGCCAGGCTCTCGAACAGAGGCGACTCATGCTTCACGCCTATAGTTTGTATGTGGCTCCGGAGCGGGACTATGCCGTCTCCCGATTTCTCACGAAACACGATGAGCGAGATAACTCGATCGGCTACCAGAAGTCGGCCTTCATCTTCCATCTTTTGCGGCAGGAAATCGGTGATGAGGTGTTCTGGCGAGGGGTGAAGACGTTCGTGAGCCGGTACCGGAATCAGCCGGCGGATTGGGAGGCAATCGAAGCGGTCTTTACCCAAGAGAGCAGCCGCGACTTGCGTTGGTTTTTTGCACAGTGGATCGAGCAGCCAGGCGCTCCGATCTTGTCCCTGGGGAAGATTCAGGCCCGTTCAGTGAAGGAAGACGATGCGAGAACAGCGTGGATCGTCACCGTTCCGATTCAGCAGGGTGAGCAACGATTTCGGATGAAGATTCCTCTCAGGATTGCGATGAAGGACTCAACGGAAACCAGATGGGCCTCTCTCAGCCCATCCAAGGAGACGATCGCCGAATTCACGGTATCTTCTCCGCCGGTACGGGTCGAGCTTGACCCAGATTTGATGGTGTTTCGTCGACTGGCGAGGCATCAGCTGCCGCCGATGTTGAATGGTTATGTCACTGATTCACATCGAACCGTGATCAAGGCATTTACGGACCCAGTTTCTCCATTGAAGCAGGTTGTCGCCCGGATCAATGACCAGGAATTGCCCGCATCACAGCGGGCAATGATTCAACACATCGACGACTATCAGCTCCCTCAGGAAGGATCTGTCCTCGTCCTAGGTGGGGTGGAACGACGAGAAGCGATTCAGGCACTCCTTAAGGAGTCCTGTGGTGATTTGGTGCAGTTGAACGATTCAGGTATTCACATCGATGGTCACCGCTACGAGGGGCCAAAGGTTGCAGCCTTGTTGTCCTGTCACCGTACCCATGTACCTGGGAGTGTTCTCACGGTGTTATACAGTGTCACACCAGAGGCGGTTGCGAAAGTCTCACGGCTCCTGTTCTACTATGGCTGGCATAGTTATGTGGTCTTTCAGGACGGAGTCGTGACGAAGCGAGAACTGTGGCAAGGTTCGTCAGATATGGAGGAGGTACGGATTGATGCACGGTAAGTGTTGGCCTCTCCGGTTGGGGATCATGTGTGTGGCGATGGGTGTGCCTCTTGGTGCGACGGCTGCTGAGCCAACGAAGGCATCGGGTGATCCAGTTCCTTCCATGGAACGACATTTGGCCAATATTCGGCAGCTGACCGTCGGGCGTCAGAATGCAGAGGCATACTTTTCGTTCAACGGGACCAAGCTGATTTTTCAGTCGACCAACAATTGGACGAAAGAGGGGACTTCCTCTCCACAAAAGCCCACCGAGTCCGGCTTGGGCTGCTATCAGATGTACGTCATGGATCTTGAGAAAGACAGGGTCCAGCTCGTAAGCACGGGAAAGGGGGCCACGACCTGTGGCTACTTTTTTGCCGGCGATACCAGAGTGCTCTATTCCTCCACCCACGCGGTTGGATCAGACTGCCCTCCGAAGCCGAAACGGGACGGAGCCTATCGCTGGGCACTCGATGATTATGATGTGTACGCGGTGAATCTTAATGGACAGGAATTCCAGAGATTGACCTCGTCGTCAGGCTATGATGCTGAAGCGACGATCTCTCCTGACGGAAAGACCATTGTATGGACATCGGTGAAGGACGGCGATCTCGATCTCTATACGATGAATGTTGATGGCTCAAACCCTCGTCGGCTTACCGATGAGATTGGCTATGACGGCGGTGCGTTTTTTTCTCCAGACAGCAAGCGCATCGTCTATCGGGCTGCTCACCCCACTGATCAAGCCGAGGTGGCCAAGTATCAAGAACTGTTGGCGCAGCGCCTTGTTGAACCAGGCCAGCTGGAAGTCTTCGTCATGAACGCCGATGGGACCGGGAAAAAGCAAGTCACCTCGAACGGCGCCTCAAACTTCTCTCCATTCTTTCATCCGGACGGGACACGCATCATTTTTTCCTCCAACGTGGAAACGAGAGGGGCAGGAAGCCGTCCCAGCTTCCATCTCTACTTGGTGAACGAGGATGGGACGGGGTTGGAACGGCTGACGACCGAAGGACATTTCAACAGCTTTCCCATGTTTTCTCCTGACGGCAAACGGCTCGTATGGGTCTCGGATCGACATGCGAAGCAGCCGGGCGAGTTTAATGTATTTCTGGCGGACTGGGTTCCATGAGCTCTTGCGATCTATGAGCAGAGAGTGACCGGTGTGAGCATCGTCCAGTTCTCAGAGCCGGCCACAGTCCGATATGAGCATACCCTCCCAAGGTTCTGAGAGGCAGACCTTCTCTGCTGCAGCCTACATTGCTTCCTGTGTTGCGTTACTCATCGGTTTCGTCGGCCTTTCCCAATTTGACCTGCCGATCGTTCGGTACGTGCGGTCGGTGACGGTTCACCTCCCTTGGGATCAACTCACCATTCCCTGGATGGCCTTTACGAGCAATGTAGGGGACTGGATCGGCGAGGGATGGCATCTCACGGAAGTCAGTCTGATACTTCTGGCTGTGGGGTGGGTGCTTAAGAAGTCCTCCATTCGTACTGCGGCCATTCAGTCGTTGATCGGGCATGCGATTGCCGCGTTGGCAGTCAATGGGTTAAAGCATCTGATTGGCCGACCTCGCCCGAAGTTTACCCATTCCGGAGACTGGCATATGAGCGTCTCGTGGGTTTCGGGGTGGGATTCATTCCCATCCGGCCATAGTGCGGCGAGTTTTGCTGTCGCGGCCGTATTGGCGAAACGATTTCCCATGGTCGGCCCCTTCTGTATCGGTGTCGCAGCTTTTGTGGCGCTCAGCCGTGTGCTACGTGGTTCGCATTTCCCGACGGACGTCGTCGGCGGGGCGGTGCTGGGCAGCCTGAGCGGGGCTCTCGCTTCAGCTCCTCTGAAGGAGTGGAGAACCTCGCTTGAGGACGGCTTACGACATGCGGCCATCGGTACATCAGCGGTGTTTGCGATTCTCTGGGCATTATCCCGCCCCATAGATGATGGACTGGTTGGAATCCTCTTTCTTGTGCTGGCTGCCGTGGCCGTCCTTGGAGGCTTGTGGCTTCGCCGAGGCCATTGGTCGACAACCGGGCAGTCTCGAGAAGGATGGCAGACCAAAACGTCGATCCTCCTTATTGCCTATGGGCTTGCGGCGCTGACCACGTCGCCCCTGGTCCTCTCATCCGTGGGACTGGCCTGCCTTGCTGTGTGGTTCGCGCCACCGGTCTTGTCGAGTGCGATCGACCAGAGGTCGTCGGCTTGGTTAGTATGGCGCGAGGGTGTCCTGGTGGGTGGTCTCATGCTAGGCATGTCACTGTTGATTCACGCACGCGGGGTATTGCCTTTCCGGTAATCCTTATTTCCGCATCCTGTTAGTGGCCGATGACCGTAGGCGGCGTTTGGGGCGAGGATGATGTACTTGGCGGAAGCGTCACCATTGACTCATTTCCGAGTAGGAGATATCCATGGCGCTTCAGAATCGGTTGAAACGTGGCTGCGTCGTTGGGCAATGAGGCTTGGAAGGATTCCGGTAAAAGAATCATCGTACGGCCACCTTTCTCTAACGCCTTCCGCAGCCTGTCGATTTCGTTAGATGGAATAAAGGTCACGGGCCGCCTTGCATAAAAAGCAATCGATGGTCTGGTCGAACCGAACGCAATCAGCTGATCCGTCGGCTTTAAATTTAAGCCGGCGGCGTAGGCCAATTCTTGTGGAGGGGCAATTGCATATCGGTTCAGATTGGGGATTACCACCAAGATTGCGAGAAGAAACACACCGGCCACTGCGCCTCCGGCGATACCGAACACCGTTCCACGTCGTTCATCATCAAATCCAAAATACCCTATGAGCCCCATGGCGAGTAGCACCACCGCTGCCGCCAGATAGGGACCGATCCCCAGATCGAATTGGGTGGCAAGAGGAAACTCTTTGACCATTTTCCCGGAAAACTTACTGAAGAGGATCGGGAGGCAAGCAAATCCAATGGTCAGGAGCGAGCCCACGATGGTCATAAAATGAATCGAACCGCGGATGCCTTTGGTCGACGGAATCTCCAGGCACTGTGCCCAATATAACGAGGCTAGTAGGGCACAAGCCGGAAACAGTGGTCCGATGTAGTGGGGAAGACGTGTGGACGACAGGGTGAAAAACACGAAGACCCCGACAATCCACAAACCTGCGAACCAGTTGAGCTCGCGACCTGAACCGGGGTGCTCCTTCGATGTAATGAATGCTCCGAAACGATTGGCTGATGCGTGCCGTTCTCGCCAACTTTGATAGGCTTGATGGAGCGCGGCCGGCAGCAAGGCGCTCCAGGGGAAAAAGCCCAGCAGCAATACAGGGACATAGAACCACCACCCTCCTCCGTGCCCCTCCATGGGAGCGAGGAATCGCCCTACCGTATGAACTTTGGCTTGGGACGAATAGGCGTCTCCGTGCAGGAGAACCATCGTCGCATACCAGGGACCAGCCAGAAGGAGGAACAGGACTGTGCCTGTGAGGGGAGCGCCCTTTTCCCAAAAGAGGCGCCACTGTTTCGTGGTGGCGAGATACAGAAGGGCCCCGATGAGTGGGACGGCAAACCCAACCGGTCCTTTCGTCAGGGTCGCCAGAGCCATTCCGGCATAAAAGCCCCAGATCCAATGGCGTCCGGCGCCTTGTTCATGCAGACCCAGCCAAAAACTGTAGAGCGACGCAGTCGTAAAGAAAATCAAGACACTGTCGGTGATCGCCATGCGCCCCAAGGCAAGTATCTCAATATTCAATAACAACATCAGGGCACCAAACAGTCCAACGGTCGGACCGCGGAGCCGAGCAAGAAACAGGTATTGCACGAGGATCAGCGCGACGCCGAATAAAGCGGACGGCGCGCGAGCGGCGAACTCATTGACCCCGAAGGCATGGTAGGACAATGTCATCAACCAGTAGACGAAGACTGGTTTGGCGACACGGAGTTCGCCGTTGAACGTTGGTGTGATGAGATCGCCGGAGGCAAACATCTCACGGCCGGCCTCAGCATTCCGTCCCTCATCACGATCCGTCAGCCCCATACTGCCGAGGCCGATAAACAACAGCAGACCTGAAACGAGTGCCAGGAGCAGTAGGTGCATCGGTCGGGGTGAACGATCATCCGTGGAC
>CAZOHW010000087.1:0-12750 GCA_964579525.1 uncultured Nitrospira sp.
CATTAACTTCGCGTTGATCGTTGATGGCTTACGATAGTGTTAACAGGCCCTAGTTCCGATTGCAGGTCGATGCGCCATGCCGTCAACGTGAACTCCACAGCCTCTGTGCCCCACGGTCTGGATCGAAGACCTACCTCGTAGTTGCGCGACCGGGCGAGAGGGGCACTACCCACTTGCACCGCAGACCGGGCATCGTTGCTGTGAAATCCTTCTCCATAGTTGGCAAACAATTCAGTTCTCGCCCACGGGCCAAGAATCATGCTTATCTTCGGCAAAAGGATCCCTGAACCGGTGTGTCCAGCCGGTTGCTGCGCGCAGGTTGTGCAGAGATTGCGCACATCGAACGTAAGGGTTTCCCAGCGTAAGCCGCCCACCAGCCGCACCCACGACGCCGGCTGGGCCTCACCCTTGATGAAGGGTGCATAAGACGCAGATAGCACATCACTGTAAACCGTGGTGCCAGTTCCTGCCCGTTTCGTTTGTGTTCCCAGCCGTGGATGAATGTCATCCACCCGCGCTTGTACGCCAACCGTTCCGCTGGTCGGGATGCCCCACAGTTCCCAGCGTTGCTTGTATCCCACATCGCCGCCGTACATGACGCGTCGATCAGCTTGTTGAATGCCATCCGTCTTGACCGGATTGTTTAAGAAGAACGTAAAATCGGTAAAGAGGTCCAGCCGGTAATACTGTCCGTACGCATTGGCAAAGAGTTGGCCGTTGGTGGTCGTGTCGTAGTGATAATTCATGACACCGGTCGTCCGCAACGTAGACCCGCCTTCCGTTGGGTCGATTGCGCCAAAACGGTCGAGCGTGCCGGCCTCCACTGCCCGCAGGGGAATTTCGCCGGACGCGTTCCACTTGGCTTTCTCAAAGGTACCCTTGATGCTGAATTCGTCGCGTTTGGTGCGCAGGTAGCGATTGTCATGTTCAAACGGCCCATTGGTGTAAAAGTTTTCAGCAGCGAACAAGGTTTTGACCTTGTCCTTGGTGGGCGAGAATATGAGCAAATAACGCTGCGTATCGAACATGCCACCGGTTGCTTGCGCTATGCCCTCCTGCACCACTTGTCTGGTTTTGAAATTGATCGAGCCCGCTGTTGCAAAATCGCCGATTTCAGGAAGATAGGCCCCTTTGGCTACATCCACGCCTTCGATGGTCTCGGGAATAATGAAATTGAGGTCGCTGTATCCTTGTCCATGCGCATGGGTGCGCAGGTTGATGGGCATGCCGTCGGAAAAGAAGGCGACATCGGTTCCGTGGTCGGCATCAAAACCGCGTAAAAAATATTGATCGGCCTTGCCCGCTCCACCGGAGTGCTCGACGGCCAGCATGCCGGGAATGAGTCGGAGCACTTGCGCCGGTCGCCCTTGTGGTTGCAGCACGATTTCTTTGTCGGGAATGAATTGTTGAGAGGAAGCTGCGACCGGACGGTCGGCGACTACGGACACTTCCGGAACTTCGAGTTCTGCTTCGTCCGGGTCGTGTGCAAACACCCGATCGGTCACGGGTAGGAACAACAGCAAAAGAAACCACAGGATCGATGTTAAGAATCGGCTCACAGCTGCACTCTTCCTGATAGTCACGGGCGGAAGGCTTTTCCTGTGGTCGTCATTGTTAACTTGCCGTGTTTCACCCCTTTGACCGACACGAGGGCATCGGCCACCTTCTTGATCTGCGATCCCTTGCCTTTCACCACGAGCACTTCAAGGCAATGATCGTGATCGAGATGCACATGCATGCCGGAGAGGATCTGCCCTTGATACGAATGCTGAATATCGGTCAACTTCCCGGTCAGATCGCGCACATGATGGTCATACACAAAGGTGATGGTCCCGACAGTCTCCTTGTCTTCACTCCACTCCTGCCCAACCAGGTTGTCACGAATGAGGTCGCGAATGGCCTCAGAACGGTTTGTGTAATGCCGCCGCTGGATATGGCGATCGAACTCCTCCAGTAACCGTTGACCAACCGAGACACCGAACCGGACGAGACGATTCATAGGGTCCTCCAGGTAGTCATTCAGTAACACGAATTTTTTATTCATAGCACCATCAAGACATGGGTACAACCATCGCTCATGTGTTCTAGGCGTCTTACGAGATTTCGGCCGACATTGGATTCATCGAGTCAACAGATGCATGAGGCGAGCGAAAGGAGACTACAGCATCTCGTTTTGCGGAGAAGAGATGACGAGAAGCAAGCAGCCATCGTCCGACGAGGTATCATGGTGTTCCGTGCCGGCTTCGGCACGATGATAATCACCGACCGCCATCTCCCGTCCGGCAATAGAGCATCCACCTTCGAGTACATAGAGCTCCTCCAATGCAGTATGACGGTGAGGAGCATACCTGGTGTCGGGTGCAAAACGGAGGAGTGTGGTGGTCCGTCGTGAAATCGGATCAAAAGAAAGTAATTTCGCCATGACACCTGGGGCAATTCTCCGCCAAGTTCCCTCCGACGCTTTGACGAACGTGAGTCCATTGGAAGATGGTCCGGGGATCATGGAACGAATCAGAAGAGTCCGCAGGAAGTTCGAAACGGAGGTCCAACAAGATCGCAGCCAATCGGACAAGGAGCCAGCCTCTTGCGGGAGACCTGCCGTCCCTTCACGCACCCGCTTATCGCCGATCGGAGCCGCAGTTTCACCCAAAGCTGGTGATGAATCTGTGACATCAAGTCGGACAGCCGATTGCACGGTAATTCGAGAGAGAAGCTGTGCCCGCACAGCATCCCGAGGTTTGACAGGAACCAATCCTAAAGCCAGGGTGTTGGCGGACAACTCGAACTGTTCGGCTTCGCGGGCGGCTTCTTTTGCGATCTCTTGAACCAACCGTTCACGAAGGGTGGATGGAGGTGTCACCGGAGCCACGACCGAGGCTAAGGTAGCCACGGTCGTTTGGTAGGCGACTAGCGTTTGGCGCAAGAGAGCTGACTCCCCTTGGAGTCTCACCTTAAAGGCCTGATGGTCCCCAGGATCCAGGACCCCAAGCGCATAGAGCATCGCCTGCTCTTCCACTTCTTGCGGCAACCGTGTTTCGGTCATGGCAAGAGCCCCGTTTCATAGGGCGCGAGCGCTTCGCGCAATTTGATCATGCCCAATCTGATTCTCGTCTTCACCGTGCCTAGAGGCAACTGCAGTCGTTCAGCGATTTCACTCTGGCTCATGCCATAGAAGTAGGCAAGGGCGACCGCTTGCCGTTGCTCTGGGGTCAATGCCGCCAACGCTTGTTGCACGTAGCGTCGTCGCTCTTGGTTTTCCACATCCTGCTCCGGCGTCTCCCCATCGCTGGCAAACAACTCCACCGCATCCAGCGATTCCATTCGTCCATGTTCGGTCGCCCCGGACCGAAACTGATCAATCGCCCTCGTGCGTGCCAAGGTCATCAACCAGGCCCCTGGCGTACCTCTTGCGGCATCATACGTATGGGCTTGTCGCCAGACTTGGGTGTACACGTCCAGCGTCACTTCTTCGGCCGCTTCGCGATTGTTGAGAATTTTGTAGATCAGCCCGAAGACTTGAGGACTTGTCCGGTCATAGAACGTGGCAAGCGCGGCCTGATCGCCCTGGGCGGTTTGGGTAATCAGCTGGCCCCACTCCTGCTCCTGAATCAACCGACTCGCTTCTAGCGACATCACCAACATGGAATCTCCCCAATAGTCTCTACGAGAAGATGGAGGAGATCGGATTTCTGCCGTGAAGGTTTTTTTTGGCCCTTGATTGCGAGGCAACTATACCACCCGGTAAATCGCAGCAACAAGAATCCGCCTCGACCGAAAAAGATCCAAACCATAATTCGTCTCGTAGTGGATGACAGACCGCCGGCAGGTGCTGATTCAGAAGATAGATTCCGAACCGCGGTAATTTACCATGAAAGGAGGCCAGTCTTATGAGACGACACATTCTGTTCTTTCTGGGGATCGTCTGCGCAACCGAACTGTTATCCGGCTGCAGTGGAAACGATCCAGGACCCATCATCATGCCAAGCGAGTCCGCAGCTTCAGCGGATGATCAGCGTACTCCACAATCGGATGCGTTGACCTCGCACGAAGCTGCGCTCGTCAGCCAAGGCAACTCGGAACCCATACCGGCAGCGAAGCCGGATCTGTGATCCAACTCGCCCGCAAGGCAGTTTTTAAAGGAGGACATCATGTTCACTCGACTTCGATCATGTTTTCTGGCGGTACTTTCTGTATTGATGGCGACACCGGTTTGGGCTGCCAGCCATCGTGAAGCTCCGATGATCGCCAACGACCCGACCGCGGATATCACGGACTTTTATTTCTTTCGGAGCTGGCAAGATCCTGACAAAGCGATCCTCATCATGAATGTCATTCCAGGCCAAGAACCAGGATCAGGACCAAATTACTTCAATTTCGCCGACGATGTGCTGTACGAGATTCACATCGATAACAACAAGAACAACATTGCAGCCAATATCACCTATCAAATTCGCTTTAAGACTGAGATCCGGCAACCTGGAAATGTTTTCCCGCTCGCCTATGTGGCATTGCCACCCATCACGGCCCTCACAGGCGGTGAATCGGAAGGGTTGCTTGTCCGACAAAGCTATACGGTCACTGAACAGCGCTATGGCCAACCCGATCGCGATCTCGGCACCGGCCCCATGTTCGCAGTGCCGTCGAACGTCGGCCCCCGTACGACACCAAAATACGAAGAGCTGGCAGCGAAAGGGATCTTCCCGTTGAAGAACGGGGGGAGAGTCTTTGCGGGACAGCGGGACGAGACCTTCTACATTGATTTGGGAGGCACGTTCGACACCCTCAATCTGCACATCTCACCCATCCTGTCGCCGGCTGATGATGCGAATGACGCGATCATCGTCGGGGCACCAGGCTCCGGCACCGTCGATACCTTCAGCGGGTTCAATGTGAATACGATCGCCTTGGAAATTCCCATCTCGGAGTTAGTAGGCCCGAACGACAATAAAGTCCTCGGTGCCTATGCCAGCACAAGCCGACCGAAAGTGACGGTGCTCAAGAAAGACGGCGATCGACAAAACAGTACCCGCTTTGTCCAAGTGGCACGGATGGGCAACCCACTCGTGAACGAGCTGATCATTGCCGTAAATATGAAAGACAAATGGAATGCGACGGATGCAGAAGACGAAGCTGAGTTCACACCGTTCTATTGCAATTCCGCACTCGCCACGGCCTTGAACGCCGTCTTCGGCACCGGGTTTCCAACGGCAAATCGGGAAGACTTGGTCAATGCATTGTTGCGGTATAGCCCAGGTCCGCCGGTGTGCGGAGGAGGCAAGACCCATGAGACGCTCGCCGACTTTGTGCGTGTGGATTTGAACGTTCCCCCCACACCACCAGCCAACCAAAAGCGGCTTGGACTGCTTGCGCATGATGCCAGTGGTAATGCCACACCGGACAAGGCGGGCTTCCCAAATGGACGTCGACCCAACGACGACACGACGGATATCGTGTTGCAAGTCGTTGGTGGAATTCTGACGAACCCGTCCGTGCCCAACCTTGGTGACGGCGTAAACTTCAACATCGGATCTGTCGGCGGCAATAAAACGGCCAATGGTATTGCGACGGTATTCCCATTCTTGCCCACTCCGCATGATGGGCGAGATCGGCGCCATATTGATCCCACAGAGTCTCAGTAGAGCGAAAAACCGGGCGCCGCTGTGTATGCGGCGCCCGCGTTGCAGAAAGATGATTCGGACCATGAATCCAGGACAAACCACGGCGGAAACACAGTCCCAGCTCATACAGGGGTGGCTCACCTCGCTCATCCTTCATGGGTTCTTGCTGTGCACAGTCATCCTGTCCGTTCGCCAATCTCTGGTCACTCTTTCGCCAGAACGGTTTCAGTGGGATGTGACACTTGTCCAATCCACACAAATACCAGAAGTGTCCACTCCATCTACGGACGTTGCAGCACAGCCCATCGGCGAAACGCCTACTCCGGCCATCACTGCGGTCCACCAATCACCTCGGACGGCAACTCCTTACACCAAGACTGTGAAAACTGTTCAGCCCATAATTGATCCCAAGGGCATGAAGGAACCGCAGCCAGAATCCAGTTCCTCAATGCGTCAGACAGTATCCCAATCGGAATCGACCATCACAAACCCTACTGCAATACAACCTCAGACAACTGATGGACGACTCCAACACGAAGTGACATCGCCTAATCCCCAGGCTCGAGAGTCAGCGACACCAGAAACAACCACCGTGAGCTCCGGTACGGTAGGCGATCCTATTTCATCTACTGTTGATCCATCTCCGTCGCTAGCTGCGACGACAACACCAGTCGAGACAGTTTCAGCGCCAAGGTCCGATTACGGCTGGCTTCAGCAGGCCATCTTCCGAAGGCTGGAGGAGCTCAAGCGGACATCACGACCACAGCTCGATGGACTCCAGCCACTCAAGGTATTGGTGAAAGCCGTGGTCTCACAGGATGGAACTCTACTGGGATCAGAAGTGGTCAAGAGTTCGGGCCTCGATCGCATCGATCAGGAAGCGATGGCCCTCGTGCAGCGGGCCTTTCCCATGCAGTTCGATCGCACCGTCGATCGCCGACAAATCATCATGCGAATCCCGATCAGCTACTCACGAGATTAACCATGGATCGAACACGATTATTCACCATCCTGATAGGCCCCCTATTGACGTTCACCTTAACTACCTTCACCTTAGCTGAACCTTACCATCCGACGGACGACCGGCAAGTGCTCGAACGACTCACTGTCAAAGCGGCCGATCCAGTCGCGCGCGAACTTGGAATGTTACGGCAGGAGCTACGACGAGAGCCTCGCAACCTCGCCGCAGCCATTCGACTGGCAACTCGCTCGATCGAGCAAGGCCGATCAGAAGGCGATCCTCGTTTTCTGGGACAGGCCCAAGCAGTACTCAGCCCCTGGTGGAACGAGCAAATACCCCCTCCTCCAGTGCTCCTGTTACGCGCGACGATTAAACAGAACTCCCATGAATTCAACCAGGCCTTGGCCGACCTCGACCAACTCTTGGCTGTGGAACCAACGAATGCCCAGGCGTGGTTGACTAAAGCGACAATATTACAGGTCCAGGCACGCTATCGTGAGGCACGACAAGCATGCCAACGGCTTACCCGATTGACAGCCTCTCACGTCCTGCTCGGTTGCCTGGGTGATATTGCGGGTGTAACAGGGCACTCGGCCAAAAGCACAGAGTTACTCAGACCAGTGCTGTTGGATTCCGCTCTCTCAGGTCGCGAGCGAATCTGGATTGCCACTATGCTGGCAGAAATCGCCGCGCGTACTGGAGCCGTACAACCGGCCGAACAATACTTTGCCGAAGCCTTAAAGGTTGGCATCAAGGATCACTATGTCCTCAGTGCCTACGCAGACTTCCTCCTCGATCACGGTCGCTACCGAGATCTGATTGCCCTTGTTCAACATGAAACCATGACCGATGGACTCCTCTTGCGCCTTGCCCTTGCCGAACAAGCAATGGAGCTCCCAACGCTCCGAGACCACACATGGGAACTTGCCGCTCGATTCGCAGCCAGCCGAGAGCGAGGAACCGCTGCACATGTCCGAGAGGAGGCCCGGTTTACACTCGCCTTGCGACATGATGCCAAACAGGCACTCTCATTAGCCCAGGAAAACTGGACGGTGCAGAAAGAGCCCGCGGATGCCAGGATTCTCCTTGCAAGCGCCCTCGCTGCCAAGAACCGAGCAGCAGCCCAGCCGGTGCTCGATTGGCTGGAGGCAAACCACGTGGAAGACGTTTGGTTACAACAACTCGCGAAACAAGTTCAGGAGACCACATGGTGAAGCGCCTCATATTCCTTATTATTTCACTTCTGCTGAGTCTTCCTGCTTGGGCTCACAAACCCAGCGACAGCTACCTTTCTCTCTCAGTTCAGAACGATCATGTAGAGGGACAGTGGGACATTGCACTCCGAGACCTAAATGATGCGATTGGATTGGATGACGATGGGAACGGCGAAATCACATGGCGAGAAGTCCGAGGCAAGCACGACAAGATCAGCGCCTATGCACTGTCTCGCCTCACCCTCTCCAGTAACACACAAGCGTGTACGGCTCAGACTCTAGAGCAGCTCATCGATTATCATACGGACGGTGCTTATTCAGTCTTACGATTTCGAGCGGATTGCACAGGAGTAGTCCAACAACTCCGTGTAGATTACCGACTCCTCTTCGACATTGATGCACAACACAAGGGGCTCCTGCGTCTGACACAAGGCAAACAAACCAGTACTGCCATATTCAGCCAAGAGCAGCCAACGCAGGAATTTGTCGGCACAAATCGTTCACTCTGGATCCAAAGTCGTCAATTCATCCATGAAGGCATCTGGCATATCTGGCTGGGCTTCGATCATGTCCTGTTCTTACTGACCCTCTTACTTCCCGCGGTCTTGGTTCGAGCCGAGGATCGCTGGCAACCTGCCGAAGATTTCTCATCGGTATGCTGGAATGTCGTTCGTATCGTCACCGCTTTTACCGTCGCGCATTCTCTGACGTTGAGTTTGGCAGCACTGGATGTGGTCCGCCTCCCCTCTCGATTGGTGGAGTCGACCATCGCCGCTTCGGTGATACTTGCCGGGCTCGGCAATCTATTTCCAATGATGACGAGCCGGCGTTGGATGGTGGCCTTTGGTTTCGGCCTGATTCACGGATTTGGCTTTGCAGCAGTGCTTACCGATCTTGGGCTGCCCCAAAACTCACTGCTATTGAGTTTGGTCGGCTTCAACGTTGGCGTAGAAATCGGCCAACTTGCCATCGTCGGTGCATTCTTACCCTTAGCCTATCTGATTCGCCGATCCTGGTCCTATCCGCGATTGGTCCTCACTGGTGGATCGCTGGCAGTGATCGCCATCGCCATTGTCTGGTTCACCGAACGGGCCTTTGATCTCCGGCTGTTTTCTTTGTAGCGGATAGCTCACAGGATCCACTACCCAAGAAGGCCAGCAAGGACAAGTCCTGCCTCTCATACTCGTCAAGTTGTGACATCGGTCCTCTCGTAACGCGGCGAGTCACTTCTTACACACTACGGTCTCTGTAACACTGGATATCCGAGCGTGTAGATCCACTTATCCTCCTCGACGGTATTGGCGGGGGCTAATTGTTTAGCGGGTAAATGACAGGGGACACACTCGACTTGGAAATTTTTCGACACCGCATGCACCGAATCATCGCCATTAAAGAACGACCATCCCCACCCTCTCCCCAGAGCTTTGAGTCTTTGTAACGCCCCTTGATATCGCGTACAAGCACAAACCAGCCCTTGATCGTGGTCGCATAACCTACTGCCGGACCGGTGGTCATTGACATAGTTTTCGCATTGAGCAGCTCTTTCACCAGCACGGCCCCATCAGGGAACTGCCCGGTTTTCTGATAGTGTGCAATTGTCTCCGGTTGCGTGTACACGACATGGTACTCATGCAGACCTGGACCATCTGTTTCCAAATTCTTGTCTGTGTTGACATGCGCCCAGGTACCAAGCGTAGGCCACAGCCGATAGCCCTCTGGCACGCGAATGGCGCCCGTGAACGTATCCACGACATTCGGTGCAAACGGTTTATCTTCTTCAGCATACGAGCTTTTTATCACCTGTGCGGTCATGAACGTCATCAGTGCAAATAACAGGCATACCTTTGCCATGATCTCCCTCCCAACATGTAGAACTCCCTTCCGCCTTCGTTTATGACGATTCCCACCTGCAAGAACATCTTCGTCATCACTGTGGGACAATGGTCCACACATTTCCATCCTCCAAGATAGCGACAGTGAACCGAGACACCAAGGCCGTGACCTCGCTCCCGGCTCTTTTGAAAAGGTCTCGCACCTCATACGTCATTTTCTTTGGCCTTGTCTGTCATCTAGATGACCATCACGATCGACTTGCATACATCGGCATTATTTCAGACCATGCCATCATCTCCCGATGAATCGTCGCTGGCACGAACGTCCTAACCTGTTCTGGCTAAAACCTGTCGTGGAAAGGGCTCGCCGTGGATGAGCGCGGCATGCCTCTCCTGGTGGGCGATGTCGGCAGGAGTCAATACGTCTTTCTGGACTGAGTGACTTGGGTGAGGACGGTCGGATTGCGAACACAGAGATAGGTTCGCGTATACCAGAGGATGCCATCAGCACGGAGCTCATTCAGAATGGCCGTCACGACCTGGCGGGCCGCCCCCACAAGCTCAGCCAACTCTTCATGGGTCATTCGGATATCCATGAGAAACCCCTCGTGATGGGGGCAGGGTGATCGTCCGAACTCCATCAGATCCAGGAGAATCGTCGCTACCCGCCGGCGTAGCGGGGCTACAAACTGCCACTGGAGCCGCCGGTCAAGAAGGCCCAGTTGCCTGCCGTAGATCTCCAACAGCGTTTCACTGAGGGCGTCATCGTGATGGACGGCAGCTTCCAGCGTCCGTCTCTGAAACTCGAGAATGGAGGTTGGCCCGCTGGTAATTGCAGATTCTTCTTTCATGACAATCGACGCGGTGAACGGCAGATCACCGAAAATTGCTCCTTTCCCCAGCAGCATCCGGGTGAACTGCTCCCCACCTTCTCCTACAGCCTGGAGTCGTACATACCCTTTTTGAATGACGTACGTTTTTCCTGACAGAAAAGAGGCGTACACTAACCTCCGGTGGTTTAGGTTCCTGATAGAGGTAGGTTGGAGTCTGCTTAGTGAGGCCAAGAACCTGGATCTCACATCGTCAGAATCTTTCACGGTCAACTCCTATTTTATAGGTCAAGCTTTTAAGGAGTGTGCGGTGGCTGGACAATCAGAACGTCCCGTACCAGTTCACCTAGTTTCTCAACGAACGTCTACCAGCCAATAGACACCGCGCTTGCATTCCATCCTGAGACTGGATCCAGACCTCTTACAACAATACGTGTCATCTCTCTCCCTGAGGGCCATCCATATCTCTTCAGCATTGATCGGTAGGCATACCATCACATAACCGCACCGTCCACTAACAGTATTTTTCTGATTTTATTGTCATATAGATGACTGATTCTTCGTGGAAGCTCACATACCCTCCGATTTCTGTACCACACTCTCACTTTTTAACTGGAGGTCAATCGATGAATTCCAAATATACCTTCCCAACGAAGAGATTGCTTTCACTCGCGTCGGCGATTCTTGGAGCTCTGTTAGGGCTCACTGCCGGTAACGCTGTTGCCGCCGACGCTTCTCCATCTCCATCTATGGGGAGCAACGCATCGTCAAATAAGTGGGTTGAATTTACCCCTGACGGCAAGATGAAAAGGCCGCCATTCTCGTTCCGGAAATGGATCTATCTCGGAACTCCCGTAACTCCCAATGATATGAATGATGGTAAAGCCAACTTCCCTGAGTTTCATAATGTGTACATGGACCCCGAGAGTTTTGCCCATGTTGAAAAGACCGGCGAGTACCGTGACGGAACTGTCATTGTAAAGGAATTGGTGAGCGTAGGGGCAAAGGAGGCCCCCAGCGGAAACGGCTACTTCCAGGGGGAGTTCATCGGCCTGGAGGTTTCCGTGAAAGATGCCAAGCGGTATCCAAAAGAACCCGGCAACTGGGGGTTTTATAGCTTCGGGCACTCCTATCCTCTAAAGGAGGCATCTCTTAAGAACAGGACGGATGAGTGCAACACTTGCCACGAGAAACATGCCGTCAACTTTGTATTCTCTCAGTATTATCCGGTGTTGCGAGCAGCCATGTCTGCGAAGAAATAAATCGATGGGAAAGTCTTTACAGGCAAGAACTCGACACAGGGAGGTGACCAATGAAGGCGATTGTGGTGACGGATCAGGCTGCGGGAACGGCCGGGATGACGCTGGTGGAGCGGCCTGAGCCGCAGGCAGCGATAAACGACGTCGTCGTTCAGGTTCATGCGTCGGGATTCACAGGGGATGAGCTGTCGTGGCCCTCGACCTGGATCGACCGCCTCGGCCGTGACCGGACGCCTTCGATCCCGGGCCACGAGCTGGCCGGAGTGGTCACTGCCCTTGGCTATGGCACGACGGAGCTGTCGGTGGGACAGCAGATGTTCGGCATCACGGACTGGATTCGCGACGGCACGCTGGCGAGGTATGTAGCCGCCGAGGCACGCAACCTCGCACCGCTGCCGGGCGACGTTGACTTCACCGTGGGTGCAGCCCTCGTGATGTCGTGCCTGACTGCATGGCAGGGGCTGTTCGAGCACGGCAGCCTTCGTGCAGGGCAGAGCGTCTTTGCCGGCATTGTTGCCTGATCTATCCTGCAAGCGAGGTACATCGTAACTCCCACTGAACTCAATCAGCTCAAGCCCGGGCATGCGTATCACGTCAAAATGAAGGGACATCGGTGGGAGATCCGCATCTTCAAGCACCTAGAAGATCGATTCCAGAGCATCCCGTGTGCCGTCTTTACGACTCGTGTGCGGAAGCCCCTGACCGTGAAAGTCATCGGCAAAGATACGCTGCAGTTCACTGGCCCATCAGTGTCGCGTAGTGAGTGGAGCATCCCACTTTATGATCTGGATGCATGTCAGGAGACACGTCTGTAGGCTATAGGAATGGGATATCGATGGAGCTGACATCCTGTCCAACATGCGGTCACTCGGTCTCAGACATGGCGCCCACCTGTCCGCACTGTGGACAGCCGGGTGTCACAGAACCCTCTGTCCCACGCGTGCCTGCCATCCTGACCAGTTACCCACTCTTTCCCGTTTCCATGGACAAGTTCATTACGCTTTCGATCTTCAGTTTCACGGCCTTCAGCTTGTAC
>CAZOHW010000088.1:0-12612 GCA_964579525.1 uncultured Nitrospira sp.
GACGTATACACTTACCGGACCGGCATCGCTGTCGATGCACCAGATCGCGATGGCGATGGGCGAAGCGACCGGAAAGGCCGTGACCTATGTCCCGGTTCCTCTCGAGGATGCGCGGAGGTTCATGGCGCAGATGGGGATGGACGAGTGGATGGTGAACTTGCTGTGCGACTACTTCGCTGCCTATAGCGCGAACTGGGGCGACTTGGTGACGGACGACTTCCAACGCGTGACGGGCAAGGTTCCCCGAAGCATTGCGCAGTTTGCTGCAGACTTTGCTAGCGCGTTTGGGAAACGGTAACCGGATCCGCGCCAAGAACAATCAAGGCTGAAAACAAAAGGAGTCACCCATCTCGAAAGCTCAGGTCCGGAGGACGGAACCCATCGGCCCCCCTCCTATTTTGGCAGTGAGCTGGCATGAGACCATGGCGTCTCTCGTCGCTTACACTTAGGTGGCTCCATCGCATCCAGGTTATCTTTGTCAGCAATGTCAGATCTGACCTGAGCCTCACCAGTCACTAACCGGATTCAGATATAGAAGTAATCCATGATGGGAATCCACTCCGCCCCCTTGGCACATGGTGCTCTAGACAACTGACTGTTCTTGGCCATCGGTGTGATGTCGATCTAGGCCTGATCAACCTAAACTGCTTAGCCTTTTCGAGCTATACCGGTTACAGTCAGTCCTAAGACTCGTTACATGATGAGGAGTCAGAGACGGCAGGGTAATTTGTTGGACATGTCCAACAAGAATTCGCCCCATAGAGCCTGACCTAACCAAACAGGAATGGTGCGATTGGGGTTGATCAGTGGTTGCTGAGGTGAATAGTTTTATCGATTCTGGGTTCCTACATCCCGGAGATAGGGTCATCACTCAGCGCTGCAAAAAAACTTCAGATACATTTTTTTCTCAGATCTATGGCACTCCACCGGCGCTCACAGAGGATCTGGACCTGTTGAAGGAGGGTGGGGTCAGCGCACCTGCCGGAGAGCATCATCCCTTCACGGCTTCTGTGGATTCGCAGAGGAGGAGAATTGAACTTCAGTGGCCATCAATTTGCCATCCTTCTCTGTGACATCTACAGCAACTCGGTCGCCTACCTTAGGAACGTTCCCTCCACCTCTCCTTCCTTTATTCCGATATTTTGTCTCGGCGACTGTGTGGATTGAGACTGTTTTCCCTTCTATCGTCAGAACTTGAATCTCAGCAATGCCGAGGGCGGTGATCGTGCCAAAGACGTGCAGCCCTTCCCCATGCGCGGCAGCTATCCCGGGTAATGTTGAGATCATCAGCAGGACCAGTATTCCTACTTGTTTCACCATGTTGGTCAGCATTCTGCCTCAGTTAATGATGGTGCGCAGGAGACTGCGGATCAAGCTCTTCACCTTGCAGAAAACGGTCGATTCGTTCCTGCTCTTCCCGCGCCACTTGACTCACGGGGTTATACTGCTCCATTTTTTCCAGTTCCTCGCTCGTAATGCTTGGGAGATGACGATTAAAATGCACCAGCTTCCAACTATCGAGGTCTGGTTCGGGACGACCTTTCCCCCATGCGGGCATTCCGGTAAATCGAACGCCATTATGGATGATATAGAACAGCTCTCCATCCGAGAAGGACTGCGTCTCTATTTTAGTCAGGTCGGGTGTTCTGGGATAGAAGTTCTGTCCGATCAAGGTAGATCCACTTCCATCGTTCCCGTGGCAGTTCGCACAGTGGTCCGCAAAGTGAACCCGCGCTTCTGCAAGAACTTCGTCTGTGGCTGAAACGGGGTTTCTCATCTGCTTCTGGGCTTCGGGCATTGCCATGCGCCTGAGCTGACGCGCGAACAGGACCTCAAGCTTCACTGGCTGTTCCGTCGCACTAAAACCTGATTGCAAGACGTACCACACCATTGCAACATTTCCTGTCACGACAAGCATTGCCATCACGAGCAACACCCAGACACCTTTGGTCATTATCGGCGCCTCCTTGTGGCCCTTGCTACGATAACGGACCCTAGGACCTTCGTGATCCATTCACGTTCGGAGAGGATTTGAGAATCGACACTCAAGCCTCACTACATGTTATCTCAAGCAGATGAGGACAAAGGAACACCCACACGAGATACCATATTTTGTATCAACTGCTGATCTCGCGATCGTGCCGCAATCATCTGGACGAGTGCGCCCTCGATTGCGTGTTGCGCGAAATACCTGAGTGTTCGCGTTGCCGGTGGTAGGGATGGATGTCAACCACCACATTCGCCTCGTCTAACTCTGCTCTTACCAAGGCTCCTTCTTTAAGCGTGCCAAGTTTACTGCCCGCTAAGGAGTCAACCGCAAACGACTCCAACCCTCCACCAGTATAGACCTCGACTACATCCCAGAACGGATCCACCTAGGCGAGGTTCACGACCAAAACGCGATGACGGTGGATAGGACGGTTTGGATCGTGAATGTCCAGCAGAACATTCGATTCATCCAACGTCACGATCACTTCATCTCCCACCTTGGCTTGATGCAGTCCCATGCGTTCCGCCTTCTTTACGCTGACCCATCGCGGTGACAATTTCTTTCCTGAAGAGCCTTGTATGTCAAGGTACATTAGCCCAGATTCGATCTTCGTAATCGTAGCTGGTACATTCCTATGGGTATATGGCCCGCCGAGATCCGCATCGTGGGCGATAGCCAGTGACCCTAGTAGCAGGAACACTAAGCAGGTGGGCGTGTAATATATGAAATGTCTTTCAGACATAACATTCTCTCCTTTTTGGAGTGTTCATCAACTTGGGATCACGCTGATGTATTCCTAGGGTGGTCCTTGAGCTACCTTGCCGATCGCAGAATACGGGATCATCCGTGGCACAGAGAGCGATAGCGGCAGACTGATTATGGGCCGAGCTTCTGTGACGACCTTGCTCGCTCCCAAGGCTCTTCAATGAAAAGAAACTGCCAGTCCCGAATAGATTCCCGATAGAATTGAGGTCGAATTGGTTGGCGGTGAGAGTGCCACGATACCTGGCGTAAACGGTAAAAGGGATGAGGAGACTGACAACCACAAGTCTCATCACGCACCTCTTCGTTGATTATCAACCTAAACCTCTGTTGAGCACAACGTCAAGGAAGATTGCCAGACCATGAGCGGTCAGTTCTAATTTGCCACTGAACATTCAGAAACTCCTGCAGCATGAGAAACGCCAGCCGGAGGCACTGCTTCACGAGTAAGCAATCTACGCCTATTTCCATCCTGGCAAGCATTACTACTCTTGCCTGACTCAATCCGCATTGTGTGCGCGCATGCTTCTAGCCCTTCAGGTGATTCAAACTTCTCACCACACCTCTGCGAAATATTCGGTGAGCCTTGGCTCCTGTTTCATCCGCTCGTCGATGGCAACTGTACAGCTCGTACAACTTCTGCCTTTTCTTAGCTATGAGGTGCTTTGTTGGACATGTCCAACGACAGTACCGCCGACTCTGTTTATTCATGGATGAATCAGGATTTGGCAGATGGATGAAGATCAAGGGGAAGTATCAGGGATGTTCGGCGAGGATGGGATGGTCGGTACAATGGATCCAGTCTGCCACAAACGGAGCTTGGTCGCTATAGTGATGCTCAGTGAGATCCCACTCCATATTGTTCCGCAATCGAAAGTCCCACTGAGATGATCATCGGTCGTTGAAGGCAACTCCGTCCGCTCCTGCGTGAACATGGCGAACTGACGGCGGAACCGTTTGGCCTGGTAGTGACCAATCTGATTCCACCAGATGAGACGAGGTCGAATGCGGCTCGTAGCCTCCGCTCAAACTGGTGTGAGGATGCTTGGAATGGCAAGACACAATCGATGTAAATCTATGAAACTAGGTTCTGGCAAAACGACTACGGTGTGATGAGTGGTTGTCCCCTTTCCATCTAGGATTGGAGAGGGGCAAGTGACCGTGGGTAACACGAACTTCTCAATGGGCAATCAAGAATGACTGAGAATTACTGAAAAATTATTTGTTCAATTTGACATTGCCGCGCTGGCACTTCCTCTTGCTTGCCATCCGCAAAATTGACGATCAAGTGGTTTGGTTGCTGCGGTGCATGACGCAGGTCCACTGTTCCTGATCGATCCTGAAAGATGACGATCAAGGAAGGCATCGTTGTCTCCGGGCTGGGCGTCCGGCTCTCGCTCCCCTGTTCACCTTTCGACGAGGAGATGGTTGGTTTTCGTGGGCCTCTGAGTTTAGCGGATAGCGCCGACACGGTCGCACGTGTAATCTCCTGATCACTGGCACACCAGCGGTCAACCTCCTTGGGAAAATCCCGATGTAGATTTCGCAAATCGTAGAGTGTCTTGGCTGAGAGACATTTGCCGGATGTGTAAATCTCCTCGATGCAGGCGGGAGGATCGATGAGCGCGAGGTGATTCGTGACCATGGACCGATTCACACCAAGAAGCTCAGCAATGTAGGCCTGCTTCTCCCCGTCGTCCATCTTCTTTTTGATAAACATCGCCAGCTCGCGCGGCTTCAGGTCTTCCCGCTGCAAGTTCTCAATCACCTGTTGGTAATCCGTATGCGAACGATCGATGAAGGCAGGAATCGTGGTTTTTCCGACGGCCTTGGAAGCTCTCAGTCGGCGTGCTCCAAAATTCAAAATCCATCGTTTCTGCTCGGTGGGATGGGGACGAATCGAGATCGGTGTTTTGACCCCATGCATCCTGACGCTCTGTTCCAGTTCTTCCATGCTTGTTACATCGAATTCTTGGCGTGGTTGTGCAGGATCTTCGTCAATGTCTTTCACTGGGATTTGAAGCGGGCGTCCCAAGACTTCAGCCGTCACGGTCCGTTCTCTCGCGATCGGATCGGGTGCAGGCGCAGGAGTCGTTCGATCAAGAGCCGTAAGGTCCAACGTCGCGATCATTGGTTTTTTCATTCCATCACCCCCATCGTATGAGCCACTTTTTGAAAGATCGGCTTGAGATGCATCCACGCCTCGCGTGAACTGGTTTTTTGTAAGGTCCAGATCGGTGCCCCCATGGCCTGGGCCTCTGCTACGGCTGTGCGTGAGGGAATGGCGGCCATCCGCCCATCCTCCAGTCGAATGAACAACGAGGCAAAGGCCGTGCAGAG
The DNA here is from genome assembly GCA_964579525.1 of uncultured Nitrospira sp. Classification (GTDB taxonomy): domain Bacteria; phylum Nitrospirota; class Nitrospiria; order Nitrospirales; family Nitrospiraceae; genus Nitrospira_D. The sequence continues at coordinate 5,093 of CAZOHW010000088.1, forward strand.
TTGGTCGAAATTCGCCCGTTGAAAGGGCGTGGGTTCCACCAGATTCGGAAGCAGGCCGATGAATCGCAGGTCTTTATTGAGCGTGCTTTGTATCTTGAGGACCTGCGCCCTGAGTGCGGCAATACCGTCGACCGCCTCTTGATTCAGTTGAATGGGCGACAGCACAAAATCCCCGACCACCAACGAGGCGAGCACGCGGATGTCTGGATTGGGGTTCGTGTCGATAATGGCCACATCGAATCGGTCATCCATTTCGTTGAGGAAGAGCCGGAGATTGTTCGCGAACAGATTGTGGTCTTCTTCTCGTCGCTCGAGTTTGAGCAGATTGCCGTGGGACGGAATTACCACAAACGTCCCGCCCTCAATGGTAGTGACCGGCTCGGTCAACAGCTGATCGGCGGTGACGGCCGAGATGGTGGCCAGCTTTGAGGTGCTGATGTTTTTCGACGTGTTCCCCTGATGGTCCAAGTCAATGATCAGGACCCGTTTCTTGAGCATCTCGACGAGAAAGTACCCCAGTTGGCAGGCAATCGCCGTTTTCCCCACGCCACCCTTCTGATTGGCCAAGACCAATGTTTTCATCGGCAGCTCTCCTCCTTCACGAGCAGGAAGTGTTTTCCTCTTTCACGACGGTCTTTCCCGAATCACAGGGGTTGTGAATCTGTCATAGGTTCAGGCCTCCGTTATTAAATGGTGAGTGAGTGTGATGCCCCAGCGGTTGCGTCGCCCTATACCTGATTCCTAACCATCTTGTGGATTGTACTCGTGAGTCGCGCATGTGATGGAACGTGCTGGATCCTGAATGGGGCATGCTATGTGAGCCTGCGTAGTTCACCAAGTCGATTCGAAAGCTCGTGTCCCTTATCTCTCTGATGCGAGCAGTATCCTAGGTGAAGGAATTTGTCAATCCTCTTTCTACGTAGTATCTTGAAATGCAAATTGACATCTTTCTCAGTCTTACGATATGAGTCACCCGGTAGGCGCTGAAAGAGACTATTCATAAAGTCATCTCTATGCCTGCTCGCCCCTCCATATTTATCAGCCACAGCTCGCAGGATCTCCAGTTTGCCCGACTTCTCCAGCGCCGTCTGCAGGGCCAGGGTGTTGATGCGTGGCTCGATGATCTGCAACTCCACGTGGGGGACGCATTGACCGACACGATTGCGCGTGCCCTGAAGCAGCACGACTATCTCATTGTGGTGCTGTCTCGTGCCTCCGTCGCCTCGAAATGGGTCAACAAGGAAATCACCCTCGCGCGCAACGGAAAAGGCCGAAGGCGGAAGGCCACGATCGTGCCGGTGTTGCTCGATCGTCAAGCACTGAAGAAATTGCCACAGGCGCTCCGCGATCTGAAGTACGTCGACTTCTCGACGCGGCAGTTCTTCGAGGTGGCTCTTGCGCAAGTGATGGAACTGATAGGCCATGGACTCTCCCGACTGCCGAAAAAGCGAGGGATCGAGAAGATCGAATTCGTGCGGGGCGACGCGATCTCGGCCGCGCTGCGCGCGAACATCACGCGCCTCTTGGCGGACTATCAAGCATATATTCGCCGGCTTGGGTTTCGCTCGCGCGACGGTGCGCTCGATATGGCCTTCGAGCGAGACGCATCATTCATTTCTTCCTACGATCCGACGTATGACCGTATTGTCACTCACGAGGCATATGCGGGCGAGGAAGATTATCTACGACGGGACTATACGCATCATGCGCTCGTGACGACGCGACCTGAGCAGTGGCGCCGGTCTGGTCGAGACTGGTCGCTTGCGGCCCTCGAGTCTGGACTTGCCGCATACTTCCCCTGCAGCTTCAGAGACCATCACCTGTTTGGTGACGGCGCCGCGCGTATTCTGGGGCAAGAGGTGCCGCTCTTCGATCTGACCAACATGCGGCGCTTTGGGGAAATCGAAGACAATGCCGAGTCTGTGGCGACTGCTGGCCTCGAGGTCTGGGGCGGAGCGTTTTGGCAGGTTCGAGCGGCTCTTGGTGCAAGGCGAGCGGACACACTTCTGTGGCGTGTGTGGTGTGAATTCAAGGCAGCGCCACGACGAAATGATCTCGCGTTTGCGAGGCTATTGGTCAAGCTTGCCGGCACGCAGCACGAACGAATTGCACGCATCTTTGTTGAGCGTGGGCTCGCACTGAGTCGTCGCAGGTGAACATCACCCAGCGTGAGCTAAAGGGCGGATTGAAACTTCAAGAGACCACCAATATTTCCCTGGTCCAATCCCATTCGTCGGCACTTAATGAACCCGAGTTGAACCAGAGGATGCATGACAATTTGGTCATTGCGTCGGCGCATCCGAAACTCATGATGGTTTCATCAGGCTGAAACCGACGGCGGGCAAATTGGGCTCACTGCCCATTCTGTCGTCGACATTTGATCGGGTGGTGCAGCAACTGTTCGAGTCCCCGCAGAGCCGGGAATCGTTTCGACTGCCGCCTCAGATCACATCCATCCATATCGAGAATAGTACCCTCGTTATCAAGACTAGGTAGCGAAAACCAGTGTGTGGACTATCCGCTGTAAGTCATCAGCCTGATTTTAAAGCTATCTTTGTCGGTGAACGGTTCGTCTTCGATTTCATGCTCGACTCTTGTTTGTTCGCATGACTCACCCGCCATTGACCGTAAGCCCCTGTTCCCATCCATAAAGCATGGCGTTGTTGTGCTGGCTCCACAGTCCCATGAGGCTTTCATTCCAATTTTGACGAGCTTGAGGCTCGACGCTCTTCCACCCCATCTTTTGATTATCCGGATCCAGGGCAAGATCAAACCCATACTTATAGGCCAGGCGGTAGTGATTGTAATCGTACCCCGATGTGGCGTAATGCGATTGGTAATGGGCTTTAAACAACGATTCGTGGCTCACGAAATGGTCAGTTTCGTGGGGTGAGGGCTGGCCTTGAGCTTGCTGTGCCGCGACCTGGAGATGGCTGTATCGGGGGTGCTCGGCAGGCAAGAGTCGAATGATCACCCATGCGACAGGAATCACCAGGATCAGCCAGCGAAACGCGGAGGACGAGTGCATGGGGACCTCTCGGCAGGCGGATGAAGCATGATAAGCCTGCTGGACTGAAACGTCCAGAGCAGTTTGGCGGGTCCCTGTGTGCAGGGGTATTGTGTGAAGATCCGAGCAGGCTAATCAGAGCGCGGGAGGTCGAAGCCGAGGAGAATCGCCTATGAACCTTCTGGACGAATCCCACCCAGCTCCGTGAGGAGAAAATTTCGAACCCTCTCCCGTGCGTTACGCGAGGGCTGCCCGGTCTGGTCATGCTCCTTCCATCCACCGATGAGGGTGCTGTGGACGTTCACTCGTTTGTCCCCGATTTGATAGGCGCTCGCCGGGATCTCTCCATTGATAAAGCGACCGTCAAATGTGTCGCGTAGCGTGTTCAGTTTTTCCGGATGCGCCATGCAGTCCGTTTCGAATCGCAGGCCGTAAATCTTAGCTGAGCTGGCTTGGGCCTTCTGCAGATCGGACTCAGCAATGCCAAGAGATTTCCGATCATCGCTCGTATACCGCCAGAAACGCATCGGGAGCGCTGGTTGAGCCACGACCACGGCCTTGACCCGTTGGTGATCAAGCAGTGCCAGTGGGATCGGCCCGGTCATGCAGTTGCCGATGATGCCAATGTGTTGTCCACGGTGTTGGTCGCCGATCTTTTGCACGACGCCTCGGAGCCAATTGACGATAGGGGCGCTGCCATCGGAGGGGACTCCCCATTCTCCGCTAGGAAAAAAGTCAAACAGACCCTGAAACCAATAGGCCCTCAATCCGCTCATGACAGAGAGTTTGCCCTGTTCGCCGAACAACAGGGGAACATAGACGGTGAAATCTGTTGACAGCGCTTCTGCATAGGCCAGTGTTCCAGGGGAGAGCCCAGTCAGTTCATGGAGCAAGAGCACGGGTGGCTTGGCTGTGCCGTCGCTGAGGCAGAAGACCGAGTGTGTGATGCCTGCGTGTGAGATCGGTCGGCCGAAACACTCAGTCCAATCCCGGGTTGAGGTGCCTTCTTCTTTCTGATGTGGCGCGCACATCCCGAGTTGTGTGGCGCCGCAACCTGAAAGGAGCAAGGCCACCCCAATCGTCTGGAAGAGCATGCAGCATGATTTTCCCATATGATCCCTTCAACACAAGAGGCGGCAGCTCAGCGTTCTTGTGTTTGGGTAAACCCGGCGGGAGCTTGCCAGTGTTCGCGCACTGATGCAAGGCCTTTGCAGGACCTTTTTCGGCTTCGTAGACAGAGGCTCGAATGCCATGGTCTTGAGGTATCGGACCAAGGATGAGAATACAGCTGTCGTGCTCATCGATCGTGGTTTACCTCCTACGAAAGTAGGAAAGAAAACAGAGTAGAATTAGGATACATTAGGATCCATAAATGGGCTGCGGTGAGGAGATGGATAGGTGAACTAGCTGCTTGACATAGTTAGAGTGAAGATGGTTTCATATCCTAACTGTTTATTGTATAGTTGAAAAGCTTAACGAAGGATCAGTGATAATAAATAATCTCGTGTGGGATGGAGGTATCATGAAAGTCCTGGCATATATCGGCGTATTCGTTCTACTGGTTTCATTGTCGTTTCCACTTTCTGCTGGGGCATTTGGGCGATCGCCGAGCAGCTCAGAAGTGAATCAGACTGGTACGATTCACACAACAGCAAAAAAGTCGACGGCATCGATCACGACAACTAATCCCAACGGAACCCCAGGGACTCCGCAGGCTGTTCCTGAGCCATCATCCTTTATGTTGCTTGCTGTCGCCTTCGGCCTTATTGCTGTTGTTTCGCTGAAGCGTCTGTTTGGTCAGGTGGCGGAAAAATAGAAACCTTCTCTGCATAACGTCTTATCAAGTGAGGCCTGCTGATCTTACTGGTCAGCAGGCCTTTTTCATGAATTTCTGAGGTGCCGTCGATTTTAAGAGAGATTTATGAGAGACTTCGCCCAAGAACTGCGTGGTCGGTTGCGCACGGACTATCCCCATTTGCGTAGGCCTACGAAATGCTGCTTGTTTAGCAAACCCAATTCTGAAACATCAATAATATCTCATTGTTATATGATCAGTTCAGCCTGGGAGGCCAAACCGGAGCCTCAATCATCCCCAGCCTTTCGTAGGATATCAGTTAGACTTAGAGACAGGTAATCTCGTGCCCGAGTCAAAGGGAATTCGACGAATCACATTAATTTCTCGTAGCGGGTTTCTCCAATATGGCGTTGCTTAAAACATCAGGAGCTCGAATTGCGGCAGTGTGTACCTGTGTGCCGGCTCGACGATTTAACAATCTAGTAGACGTTGCTGAATTCAGTGAAGAAGAAGTACGCAAAGTGACGGGGATGGCCGGTGTGGCTGCTCGGCGAATGGCTGGGGAGACAATCTGCAGCAGTGATCTGTGTATTGCCGCTGCCCGGCGAGCTCTGCACAAGTTAGGCTGGGAACCGAGCTCAGTGGATGCTCTTATTATGGTGACCCAGACCCCCGACTATGTTTTGCCGTCTACGGCCTGCGTCATTCATCATCGCTTAGGCTTGAGTGATCACTGCGCAGCGTTTGACGTAGGACTGGGATGTTCAGGCTACCCATACGGCATATGGCTCGCGGCGATGATGCTTCAGGGGGGTGGGATTCGCCGGGCACTTGTTCTTCACGGGGAGACTCCAACAAGGTTCTCGGACAAAGCTGATCGGTCTGTTTCGCTCTTGTTCGGAGACGCTGGTTCCGCGACGGCGCTTGAAGCTGTTGCCGACGGAACCGCTTTGAATTGGCATTATGCTCTTCATTCTGATGGGAGTGGCTACAATTCCATGATCATTGAATCGGGAGGGTTTCGGGATCGGTTTGGGTCAGATCCTCGTAAATATTGTGTGAAGATGAATGGTGCACTCATCTTCAACTTTACGATCAAAAGGGTGCCTGCTCTCATCGATGAAACTCTCATCAGTGCCGGTATTTCTTCCGAGGAAGTCGACTACTTCATCTTCCATCAGTCCAACCAGTTCATCATGAAACATCTCTGCGTGAAACAGTCGGTGCCACTCGAAAAGGCCCCGATCATTCTGAAGGAATTTGGCAACACAGGAGGCGCCTCGATTCCCTTGACCATGACTCAAGGCCAGTTGAAACGTCCATCTGATCGAGCCCTTCGTCTCATGCTTCTCGGCTATGGTGTCGGTCTATCGTGGGGTTCTGCGTTGGTTGATTTGGACCCCTCTGCTGTTTTGGATTCACTTGAGCTGGAGAACGACAGGCGAGTGTCGACATGACCGAAACAGGGAAGTGTTTTGATGGACGGACCATTGTGGTATCCGGCGCTTCCTCCGGGATAGGGCGAGCAGTTGCTATTCATTTGGCTCGGCATGGCGCAGAGTTAGTACTAGTCGGTCGGAATCAAACCAAACTAGAAGAAACAGCACAGCTGTCCGGTGCTTCAGACTGCACAATTCTCCAACTGGACTTAACCAAGTTGTCCGAGATCATGCCAGCTCTAAAAGAAGCTGTGGCTGGTCGTAGACGTCTCTATGGCCTTTGTCATTCAGCGGGAACTGTCGACACGCTTCCGTTAAGCGCAACGAACCCAGAAAAAGTTCAGGCCGCGATGTGTGTGAACTATTTTGCGGGTGTGGAGCTCGCCAGAACAGTGACCCGCAGAGACCTGTTCAGTGAAGACGGAGGATCTATTCTCTTTATTTCTGCCATCTATAGTCTGATCGGTAAACCCGGGCAGATTGCCTATAGCGGGAGCAAGGGGGCGATCACATCTGCGGCGCGCGCAATGGCGATCGAGTTCGCTCGTCGAAACATTCGGGTCAATACCCTATCTCCCGGTATCGTGCGCACAGAGATGACGGAGAAAGCCTTCTCCGGGCTATCCGCACAGCAAGTTCAGACTCTTAGAGAGTCACACCCACTGGGATTCGGCAGTCCAGATGATGTCGCGCACGCTGCTGTGTTTCTACTTTCACCGGAGAGTAAATGGATTACCGGAGCAGATTTGGTCGTTGATGGCGGATGTTCAACGCAATAAACCATGGAGGTCACGGTCTCATGATGCAACAGGAAGCCATTGCGTGGATCGCAAAGGTATTCGAAATCGCTCCCGAGCAATTGACGCCCGACACGCATCGCGACGAGATCCCGGTCTGGGACTCGCTTGGTGTCCTCAGCCTGATGGCTGCGCTCGACAGCGACTTCGGCATTGTCCTGACGGACGAGGATGTCCAGCGCATCAAAACAGTGGGCGATCTCCTAGCCGTCATGCGGCTGCATGGAAAGCTCCACGCGGCTTAAGTTGGTGTCGGATCACGCAAACGGTACTCGTTGATGAGATTTATCCTTGTCGATCGAATTATTGAGTTGGAGCCGGGGAAACGGATTACGGCGTCCAAAATATTACCGGCAGCGGAAGAATTGTTTAAGGACCACTTTCCCGGTTTCCCAATCGTGCCCGGAGTCTTATTGACTGAAATGATGGCGCAGGCAGCTGGGCGATGTTTGGATGCTGAGAAAACCCACCCGGGGCGAGCC
>CAZOHW010000089.1:0-12543 GCA_964579525.1 uncultured Nitrospira sp.
TTGCTTCGTTCAGTTTTGTCGTGTCGGTATCGAGGAGGAGGACTCGATCGCGTGCGGCCGTCGATTTGGGAGTCACGGTCACCGCCTGCTGATAACTGGTTGCGGCTTTGTCCAGTTGTCCAGTGAGGCGATAAAAATCCCCCATTGCGACGGGCGGGTTTTCATCTTGTGGCTTCGCCCTTGCCCAGCTGACATAGACGGTTTCGGCCTCGGTGAGGCGTTGTGTGGTTATATAGAAACCTGCCAACTTGATATGGGGTTCCGGTCGGTCCGGACTCTCGGCAACCGCACGCTTGTATTCGGCTTCAGCTTGACCAGGTTTTCCCGTGACCTGATAGAAATCCCCGAGTACCAGGCGGGCCTCGAGCGATTGCGGATTGGTCTTCAAAGCTTGGAGTAATGTAGCCTCCGCTCCCTGAACATCCTTGGCCTGGACCTGGGCGCGGGCGAGATCGATGAAGAGGGAGATATTGGTTGGGTCGAGCTCGATGGCTTTTTTAAGCTCGGCGATTCCTTCACCTAGGCGGGATTCCCTCACCAAACTGAGGCCACGAAGAGCATGCCCCTCTTTGTGATCGGATGCTGAAGCCAGGACGATTTCAGCACGCTTGCGGGCATTGGCTGGATCGTTGGCCATGAAAAGAAGCTGTCCGAGTTTGATCTGCGCATCAAGGTTGGTGGCATTCAACTCGACCGTAGTGGTGAGTGCTTTGACGGCTTCTCGAAGGTCCTGCACGGTTCCGAGTTTCAGATGAGAGAGGCCCTGGCGATAGTGCGCATCGGCGTCTAGCGGGTCGAGTTGCACCACATTCTTGAACTCGATGATCGCCTCGCGATATTCCCCCTTCTCGAAATATTGAGTGGCCCGTTCCTTATGCCGGGCTTTTTTAGAGTCCGCAGTTTCTTGTGTACAGCCGATCGAGAGGATCAAGAAGGTTTGCAGCAGGACTGCCGAGAACGTGACGTAAGGTCTCATGACGGTATCGTCCTTTTTGTTAACAAACGCATCAGCTCGTTCAACTTCGACGGCCATCCGAACGCTATCATAAAGAGGGGCGCCGTCATAGAGGCGTTTGAGCTTTGCATTCAATATTGTCGCGTGTCTGCTTGATGGCTGTGGCTGCACGTGCCATGATCCACTTCTGCTGAAACCCATAGGTGTGGGATGAATCCTCTGTATGACGTTATTGTAGTCGGGAGTGGGCCGGCTGGGTCATCCACGGCATGGTGGCTGGCACAAGGCGGTGTGTCCGTTGTCGTGCTCGAAAAAGCGACGTTGCCGAGATATAAGACTTGTGGCGGGGGGATCATTGGTCGAGCTCTACAGTGTTTGCCCACCGATGTGCGTCATGTAGTCGAACAGGACTGTCATACGGCTCAGTTACATATTCTCCCTGCAAGCGCATCTTTTACCACGCATCGATCGACCCCCATCGTTTCCATGACGATGCGGGATCGGTTTGATTTCGCCTTGCTGTCGGCTGCTCAAGCCGCCGGCGCGACGGTCCATCAGGGCTGTGGAGTTGGCGATGTCTCGTTCCATGGTGATTCCGTCACGGTCGCAACCAACCTTGGAGTCATGCGGGCCAAGTTCGTCGTGGCGGCGGATGGGGCGCTCAGTATGGTTGCGCGCAAGATAGGGATGGCCGACGGACGCAAGCTCATTCCGGCGCTCGAATATGAGGTGACGATGCGTCAGAACCAGTTGGAAGCCTTTCACGGCATAGCACGGTTTGATTTTGGCTTGCTCCCTCATGGCTATGCCTGGGCCTTTCCGAAACGACAGCATCTCTCGATCGGTGTCCTCTCAATGGCCCAGCGGGGAGGTGAGCTGAAGCGTGCAATGATGCAGTACCTCGACCAGCTTGGTTGTCGCGATGTAACACGGATTGAGCAACATGGCTTTGTCATTCCCATCCGCCCGCGCAAGGGACCGTTTGTTCAGAACCGTGTCTTGGTAGTCGGGGATGCTGCGGGATTCGCTGATCCTGTCACAGGAGAAGGGATTTCATTTGCTCTCAGCAGTGGCCAGCTGGCCGCGCGGTCTTTGATCGACGGGAATCTGAAGAAAGACGCCGTTCAACAGGCGTACAGTCGCTCACTGGCTGAGTCCATCCTTCCTGAACTGCGAGCTGGCCGATGGCTGGCCAGGCTACTCTATGATTATCCTCGCCTGCGTTCGTGGGCATTTGCACGACAGGGACAGCGGCTCTGTGAAGCGGTGACGGACGTGATGGCCGGGAAGCGGATCTATCAAGATTTGATCTATAATCCGCGAACCTTGCTGAAGCTGCTGAGCGGCGCGGGTTTCAAATCCACCAGGTCTCAACCTGCCCGGTTTGGTGATGGGCAGGTCTAAATAAAGGCGGGTAGGTCTTCCCCATTGAGGCACAGTAGGGTATCCTACGGGCCATTACGATCAGCTATGGGTGTAGACTGAACGGCTCGAGTCCTCCACGAGTGGTGTGCGTCGTGAGTCGATCGTCGAATCGTGCGGTCCTCTGCCTCCTTGCTGCCTACCTCGGTCTCTGGGCTGGTTGCAGCACAGTCCCAGTTACGGTGCCTCCCGCCCAGCCGGTTACCGAATCACCTTTTCAACAGCTGGCTCGACTGGACCTGTCTTCAGATCGCCTGTACCACACGATTGTGGACCAGGCGGATGCGGAAGGATTTGCCCACCAGCTGGAGATGCAGTCTGACTTGGCCAAACCGTTTACCCCCTCTGACATGGAGCTGGTCCGACAGTCGTTCCTGCGTTCTCTAAAAGTCATGCTCTTCGACCTGGCACCAATGCAGTTTTGGCAACGACATCTGACCCATTACTACGCTGCACGGTTATTGTCTTCAGAAGCGCAGCTGCTGGTTGAGGGATATGAACGAGATGTTCTCGAGCCAAACTCTCGGCTGCAGGAACTCCATCGCAAATTTGTAGACGAACGTGTGCCTGAGCTCTTGCCGGCGGTGCGAGCTAGGTCGTTCCGGATCGAGATCTCGAACGACGCGATGGTGCCGACGCTTTTGCCGGGTGACCATCTGCTGGTGCATAAGGCGGCCTACCATACGGCCGAGCCGGAGCGTCGTGATGTCGTGGTGTATCGCTATCCTGATGAGGATGGAAAGCGTTTTCTCCATCGGATCATCGGAGTCCCTGGCGATCGGGTGGAAGTCCGTGATCAGGTGGTGCTGGTGAACGAGCAAGCCCTGACCGAATCTTCTGTTCAACATACGGATCGGTCCTCGATGGCCGGCAACGTCCGCGACAATCTTGGGCCGGTGATCGTGCCGGCTGACACCTATTTTGTCATGGGCGACAACCGAGAACAGAGTCTGGATAGCCGATTCTTAGGACCGATCAGCAAAGAACATATTTTAGGGAAAGGCGTGATGATCTATTGGTCGGTGGATCCCAACACGAGGGTCCCACGGTGGGAGCGCCTCAATCAACCGGTGCGGTAGCAGCAGATAGAACAGCGCGTTCTCAAAGCCGGTGGATGTATGCTTCAGTATTACACACGAAGTTTGTGCCGGTGTGCGTCAGAAGCATCGTACTGTGACTTGCCTTTTACGTAGTGCACGTATCTCCCTGGAGCATCGCCGTGTTTGGAATCTGTGACCCAGTCCTGGCCGTCTGTTCGATGCTGTTATGCGGCTCTACGGCCTACGTGATTCTCAGCATTGCCGAACGGATGCGTGCCACGGACCAAGACTCCGTGAAGCTCCGGTGGTTGACGATCGGCGCGGTAGCAGCGGGTCTTGAGCTCTGGGCGATCCACTATATCGGGAATCTCGCGTTTTGCCCGCTGATTCCAGCCGTACACGATGTCTTACTCGCCATGTTGTCTCTGGCATCCGCCGGGGCCGCAGGAGCTGTGGCTCTGTACATGATCAGTAGTCACGTGGACAGTCGAATGCGTCTCGTCTCCGGCGGGATGCTGATGGGGGTCTGCATGAGTCTGACTCATGTCATGAGTCTGATGGCGGTGCACCAGGCGGTTGATCTCGACCGGGACTTGCTGCTATTCGTCTACTCTATTATTACCATTATTGCGTTGGGAATTATCGTTCTGTTGCTCGGAGCATGGAACATCTCATACGGAAACTGGCGGGTAATGGAAAAGGCAACCGCGATGGGGTTCGCCCTTTCCGGAGCGCATTTCGTTGGGATGAGTCCAACCTACAGTGTGTCGGGTATGACCACCAGTGCTCCGTTACCAGGGATCGACATCGATCTTCTCGCGGTGGTTGCTGTGTCGCTTTCGACCCTCCTGGCCATCATTGACCGGCAAGTCACGCTGGCTTCAAATTTGGCGCGCGCGAGCCACGCACGGCTGATTGAAGCCATCGAAAGTGTCCCGCAATGGTTTGCGCTCTTCGATGCAGGCGATCGACTCGTGCTGTGTAATCGAAAGTATCGTAAATTGGTGTCCGGTGCTGGAGCCGAGGTGCAACTCGGCGAGTCCTTTGAATCGATCATTCGCCGGATTGCCAGACGTGGTGATGTTCCTGCTGCAATTGGGAATGTTGAACCCTGGGTTCGGCAACGCCTTGAGATGCACCGCCATCCCCAAGAGCCGTATCTCCAATACCGCTCCAGTGGTGAATGGATTCAGATTCATGAACGGAAGACGCATGATGGCGGGATCGTGGTGATCGCGACGGATATCACCGCCCTAAAAAATGCCGAACAAGCGGCCGAGGAGGCCAAGGCACGGCTGGCGGATTCGTTGGCCTTGGTGGAAGCTGCAAAGGCTCGCATGCAAGAAGAATTGAATGTTGGTCGGGATATTCAACAGAGTATGCTTCCACGCGTGTTTCCGGCCTTCCCCGACCGTAAGGAGCTGGAGCTCTATGCGGTACTCGAACCGGCTTTGGAGGTGGGGGGCGATCTCTATGACTTTTTTCTCGTCGATGACCATCGACTCTGTTTTGTGATTGGTGACGTGTCGGGAAACGGAGTTCCAGCGGCCTTGTTCATGGCGATGACCAAGATCATGGTGAAGACCCGGGCGGCATCGGATCCCTCACCGGCCAGCATCGTCACGCATGTGAACGATGCGCTCAGCGCTGAGAACGATTCCTGTATGTTCGTCACGCTGTATTTGGGCATCTTAAATCTCCGAGATGGGACGCTCCTCACGACGAACGCCGGTCATAATCCTCCGCTACTGAAGCGGAATGAGGGACAGTTCGAGTGGATGACGGTCCAAGATGGACCGATGGTGGGTCCCATACCGGGTATTGCCTATAAAGAAAGCACCATCAAGTTAGGGCCGGGTGATGAGCTGTTCCTGTATACCGATGGGGTGACCGAAGCCGACAATAGGCGACGCGAACTGTTCGGCAATGATCGGCTGAAGGCAGTCCTTGTTCGATCTCAAGCTGGTTCGGTCGTGGACCGTATCGGCGAGGTCATGCGCGCGGTGAAGACCTTTGCTGGGGATGCCCCACAGGCTGACGATATCACGATATTGGGGCTACGGTATCATGGGGTCACCCCGTCCGATGTGGCAGATCAGGTGTTCCGTCGAACGATGCCCAATCGGTTGCCGGCTATTCCTGATCTCCAGATTGCGTTTGAGCAGTATGTGGCACAATGGGAAAGGGCCAAGCCCCTGATCCCTACGCTCAACATGGCATTGGACGATCTGCTGAATAACGTGGTGCAGTACGCCTTCCCCAATGATCCCACGGAGCATCAGATTGAAGTCGAGGGAGAAGTCCGTGATGAATGGGTGATCCTCACTATTACTGATGAGGGGATTCCGTTCAATCCCTTGACGGTGGCGCCGCCTGATTTGTCACTCTTGTTGCATGAGCGTGAGCTTGGCGGTTTGGGGATTCATTTGGTTCGTTCGATGTTTGATGAGGTGACGTACCAGCGTCATGTGGGACGCAATGTGTTGACGGTGAAAAAAAGATTGGTGTCAACGACGGCGGTCGTTCGTCGGCCAGTCGATCAGGCCGGCTCCAATCGTATTGGTGTCGGCGGGTTGCTGAGTCCATCACGACAGAGCCAAATGTCTGCGCCAATGACGGTGGAGACACGTCGAAGCGGGACCGTGGTGATTGTGACACCGCAAGTCCGGTTCGACACGAGCAGCGCGCCGGCGGTCGAGCGAGTGTTATTGGACTTCATTAGGCAAGGAGAACGCAAGGTGGTCTTGGATCTGTCACACATTTCATATATCTCATCGATCGGGTTGCGCGTGATCCTCAAGGCGGTGACGGCCGCCACTCCTGTTGGTGGAAGGGTCGTCCTCTGCGGAGGCAACGATCATGTCAGAACTGTGCTGCAACTCAGTGGGGCGTTCATAATGAGTCTTCATGCCTCTACTCTGGAAGAAGCGCTCTCAAAAGTACAAGAGTCAGGGTAGTGTTTCTGTGGGAGCTTCAGAGGCGACTTATGCCAAGAGATGCAAGTGAGACGCGGTCGGTGATATGATCCAGGATGTTCAAAAACGCCAGTCATCTCACCAGTCCAGCCCCAGCGCGCCAAGACGCGTTGTTCCACAGGCAAGACCGCACTCTCGTTCCTCGGTGCTCGTATCTGGTATTTCGCAAGCGAACGACCCTCGCCTCGCGAAGTCGGCGAAGCGGGTTCCACGAGATACGCTTCACGTGCTTGAAAGCGATGCGAGAACGAAGCCGGAGCGACTTTTTCAACATCCCGCTGAGGAAAGGAGTGTACTGATGGACCAAGGGACCAGACACACGCTAACCGTCACCTCTCGTGAAAATGCCGGAATTACCTTCGTGAAGATGCAGGGTAGCCTTTCTGCGACCACAGCAGAACAGGGAAATCAGGACATGAAGAAGATCATCGATACCGGCACCAAAAAGGTCGTCCTCAACCTGGCTGACGTGGACTACATCAGCAGTGGTGGAATCCGGGTTCTGATTCTGGCCTGTAAGCAGCTCAATAATATTCAAGGACAGATGAAGATTGCCGCGGCGAAGGGGATGGTCAAAGACGCGCTTCAAGCAAGTGGATTTGATCTGTTGACCCGGGTCTATGGAGAAAGTATCCAATTGTGCGCCACCGAGGAAGAAGCGGCGGCGGCCTTCGCAGGCTCATAGTTCAAACAGTCATCTCAGCAGAGTAATCAGATCTCCGGGTTTACACCGATCGACCAAAACAAACTCGCCGGGCACTCAGTATTCCGCGTCGTGACGCATGCCGGACAGGGGCGATGATAAGATACAATCCGCTCGCGCTGATGCGCGGAGGCTTATCGAGCAGGTTCCAATGGTGTTCGCTGGGCTGGCGGCTTTGTGTGGGGTGGCGTATCTCGCAGGATCGATCTATACGAGAGCCTATTTTTCAGAGTTCGGCGCCTCTTGGGTTCTTGAAGAGGTTCCGGCGGCCGTCTACTTCAGTCAAAGCTGGGTGCCGTTGCTGTTGATGCTCTATCTCGGATATCTGGCCATGACGAATCTTGCCCTCATCGGAGGACAAGATGATGTGAAGGCGAATGCCAGGTTTAGGATCTCGACGGTGATCGTTCACTATGGTGTGTGGTTGTTGCTCGTGCTATTAGCACTCGTTCCACTGTGTAGTGCATTCGGCTATGTGATGGCTGCAATTGGACTCTCAATACTCGCTATTGTTCTCCTGCTGGTCTTGTTGAGCTCAGCCCTTGAACTTGTGATGATGCGGTTCAGGACCTCCAATCTTTCGCTTGATCTGTCGATGGCGTATCTCTCGTTTGCGGTGATTGCCGCCGGCCTTTATGTGGCCCCAGCCCAGTTGGGCGCCAGCTGGGCACGCATCGATAAACAACCGACTTCCTCGCTTCTCACGGTGTATCTGCGGAGCGAGGGCGAACGGGAATACAGGTTGTTACTTTCTATCGGAGAACGGCTGTATATCTTTCCGTCCCGGTTTGAGGGACCGCATCCCCCAGTCCACGCGACCGTTGTGGCCAATGTGAGCTTCATCCCACCAGAGCGGTAAGTCGGATCAGCCTCCACAGTCCATAAGGTGGAGACATGGCATGGACAGGTCGGCTTTACCGACTCGCCGTCGTCAGAACCATGTCTTGAAGCGAATAGATTCAGCCTCCCCGGGACTTTTTTCGATTTATGAATGATTTTTCATCTGCCACTAATCCTATCTTCATCTTACTGACTTATATACAACCATCGAAGCGAGATGAATCTCAGGCGGGTAAAGAGCTCAGGGAACAAGGAGGCCACGCATGAAAGACATCACCATTTCTTCATCGGTTGCAACTGGTTCTAAAAAACGCTTGTCACCGACCCACCTCTGGGAATTGGCCACACGATTGTTTATGTTTAAGGCAGAACGGTGGAAGCGGCGCGCGATGTTCTATGAACAACATCGCGACTACTTTCCACGATTGGCGAGTGGGCAATTCATCACTCGATGCCGTCAATTGGAGGCGAGGTATCGAGAATTGGTGGGGATCATGTTCGGTCTCGCGCTTCGGGATCGGTTGATACCGGTCCGGACCGTTGCGCTGAGGAAGAAACAGAGACAGCGGATCATGCTGCCTCAGCGGCTTGCGGCTCTTGAGAGTCGATGAGATGTCGAATTCTGTTTAGCAGCCTTCAGACATCGATACACATGATGGGAGTGCTCTCTCTGTACATGCCTGATTCATTTCTGGCTCACTACCGGTATTTCACGTAAGCATGAGACATATTTCTACCATGGGATGTCTGAATGATTGCCACGGGCCTGAAGGCCCGACTATCATAACCGGCAATGATGAACGATTCCCGACCCCTCGTTCCTGCCACGGTCAGACTCCCTGAGATTACCGTCAAAGCTGTTCTCCTCTCGATCGTGCTTGCGGCGGTCCTGGCTGCGGCCAATGCTTATCTGGGATTGTTCGCTGGGATGACGGTGTCGGCGTCGATTCCAGCCGCCGTCGCTTCCATAGCCATCCTACGTCTGTTTCGGAAGTCGAACATTCTCGAGAACAATATCGTTCAAACGGCCGCCTCGTCCGGCGAAGCGCTCGCAGCCGGAGTGATCTTTACCATCCCTGCCCTCGTGTTGGTCGGCTATTGGTCGGAGTTTTTGTATTGGGAAACAACCGCGATCGCGACGGTCGGTGGTTTGCTGGGTGTGCTCTTCACGATTCCGTTGCGTCGTGCCCTTATTGTGACAGCTCGGCTGCGGTTTCCAGAAGGTGTGGCGACGGCGGAAGTTCTGAAAGTGGCATCTACAGATCAAAGTCGGACTGGGGGCGGCGAGTCGACGAGGAATCTTTGGGGGTTGTTAGGCGCCGCGCTGTTCGGTGGCCTGGCAAAGCTCAGTGAGAGTGGGATGCGTCTCTGGACTGAGTCGCTCGAAGGGGCGATTCAGATCGGGCAGACGGTGTTGTATGCCGGGCTGAACCTGTCACCGGCACTGCTTGCCGTTGGGTATATCATCGGGCTTCAGACCGCCGTCATCGTGTTTCTTGGCGGCCTGATCGGCTGGCTTATCTTGATGCCGGCGTATGGATTCTTCAATGGGTTGCCACCTGATCAAACCGGCGTGGCAGCGGCGCTCTTAATATGGAGCGGTCAGATCCGCTACGTCGGCATCGGAGCGATGTTGATTGGTGGACTATGGACCTTGACGAAATTACGAGAGCCGGTGTGGAGAAGCCTTCAGACCCTCCGCGCGAGTTACCGAGCCAGGGGATCGGCCCATCCAGAGCCAGACATGATCCGTACTGAACAGGATGCATCATTCCTATGGATTGTCATCCCCTTCGGTCTTTCGCTGATTCCCATGGCATGGATCTATATCTCGGTAGTGAACAGTGTCTTCCTTGGTATGGTGATGACCATTGTGATGGCACTGGCAGCCTTCCTGTTTTCTTCTGTCGCGGCCTATATGGCTGGACTGGTGGGGAGCTCCAGTAACCCTGTCTCAGGTGTGACGATCGCGACGATCATGATGGCGGCGTTGTTGCTTGTCCTATTCATGGAATCAGGCCATCCATCTGGGCCGGCGGCAGCATTGGTGATCGGAGCAGTGGTGTGTTGCGCCGCTGCAATGGGTGGAGACAATCTGCAAGATTTGAAGACCGGTCATCTGGTCGGGGCTACACCGTGGAAGCAGCAAATCATGCAAGTCGTTGGCGTCCTCACGGGCGCATTAGTCCTCGTACCCGTTCTCTCTCTGCTTCAAGCCAAGTACGGGATTGGAGAAGTGACAAACACTCATCCCCATCCACTCAGCGCTCCGCAGGCGACCTTAATGGCAAACCTGACTCGTAGTGTCTTCGGCACCGGTCTTCCTTGGCATCTGGTTGGATTGGGGGCGGTCATCGGCGCTGTCGTGATCATGCTTGACCGGCGACAGGAGATCCGTGGCAGTAAGTTTCGTTTCCCGGTTCTGGCCATGGCGCTTGGAATCTATCTGCCGCTCAAACTGTCTGTCGCGATCTTTCTCGGGGGAATTATCGCTGCGTTGGCCAAGAAAGCAATGGGCGTGGGCCACGAGCCATCTCAAAGAGGATTGCTCTTCGCAGCAGGGTTAATTACAGGAGAAGCGCTGATGGGAATCCTGTTGGCAATGCCGATCGCCTTGAGTACGGTGTGGCCTGATATACCGTCCGACCCCTTTACCATCTTTGTGTCTCCTCCGCTCGGTGGAGGACCAGGGCTGCTCATGGTTGCGGTGGTGGGGTTCGCGTTATATCGAATGGGAGTGGCACCTCACCGAAGACCCCATCCTTTATCGTCTGGCCATCATGCTGAATAGCGATAGGGGTAAGGCTCAATCATGACGAGAGCAAATCCTGACTCTCAGAGTTTCTCACGGCCTTCTATGAGATCGATGGGCCTGAATCCCGCGCAAGAATTACGGCGGAGCGTATTTGTGCCGACCAGACCATCCGGGCTGCGGCTCTAGGGCTTCCGAAACTCATTTGCTCCTGATATTCTGAGTTGCCTAGTTGTGCCAGGTCAGAGGAAATCCGATGTCAAGGAGGAGACGATGAAGATGTCCACTCGGTTCTTCGAGATCCTGCATATGATCGGTCGCCTTTGGACCGACCTGCCTCTGTTGGTTCGGCTCCTTCGAGCATGGAAGAATGGCAGCTACAGAGGGCTTTCGGTGCGAACGCTTGCATCCTGTGCGATGGCGTTGCTCTATGTCCTGAGTCCTGTGGATCTGATACCGGACTTTATCCCAGGAATAGGACTGGTCGATGACATAGCCGTGCTCACGTTCCTGCTGCATAGTCTCGCTGAGGATCTTGCGGTGTTTCGAGTCTGGGAGCGAAATCGCCCCAACCGCTGACATTAGCGTTGTCGCTTAGTCTTGGCCGTCGGTGTGGCCTGTCGTGGATCGTCAGGCCAATGATGTTTGGGGTATCGGCCGCGGAGTTCTTTGCGGACGTCTTGATATCCATGGGCCCAAAAGCTTCCAAGGTCTTTGGTGATTTGCACGGGTCGCTTCGCCGGTGACAACAAGTGCAGCATCAGGGGCACCTTCCCATTTGCCACACGAGGTGTCTCCGTACAACCGAACATTTCTTGCAGTCGTACAGCAAGCACCGGGGTGTCTGGCGAGTCGTAGTCGATTCGCACATGGGAACCGCTTGGAACAGTGAGATGGGTGGGCGCCAGATGTTCGATATCACGCTGTTGAGTCCAGCTTAAGAGCGCATGAAGCGGTTGATCGAGCGCGAGGTGCTGGACACGTTCCAGCGTCGTCATCCCATGGAGAGAGGGGCCAAGCCAGGTCTCGAGTGATTCGGTAAGGCGATCATCTGACAAGTCAGGCCAGTGTGCTCCCTCCACATGCCGCAAGAATTGCACTCGAGCGCGCCACTGCGTTAATTCCGGTGTCCATGCGAGTGTTGCCAATCCGGCCCTTCGTAGGCCCTTGAGTAAGGCATCCACGATCAGCGATGGATCTGGTTTTGAGAGGGCTTGGTCCGACAAAACAATCGCACCGAGCGTTTGCTGTCGTGAAGTCTTCACGCTGCGTGTCGGCTCATCCCAGACTACCGAGTCTCTTACGACGATATTGTCGGCATAGAGCGACTCGAGTTCGGTGAGGTCAATCGGCGCGGCGAGATCAATGCGTGCCCATTGTGATCGTGCATCGAGGTCGGCAATCACAAGATAGGGCTCCGAGGACAACGGATCAGGTTGTGCGAATAGGGCGCCACGACCGTTCGCCAGAAGATAGCGAGGCTCCTTTCCACTTTGCCGTTGCGCAATGCGATCTGGATAGGCGAGGGCAAGTAACATCCCGGTTGCGTGAAGATCCGTCGTCAGTGTGGTTTCATCTCGGAGCTGTCGTCGCCAGAGATCGGCGTTGCGTTTCACTCGCTGCATCGCAGCCCGATCAATTGTCACATCGCTCAGATGGGAATGGTCTCCGTGCAAGGCATCGAGCCGAAGTCGCAGGTCGGCTTGACGGATTCCGGATCCTCGAAGGAGGTCACGTTCACCGAGGAGAGCCGCCAAGTCGCAGGCGAGCGCTGTGAGCTTGAATGATTGGGACGCTACGAGCATGTGAGCGAGCCTAGGGTGTGCGGCAAGCTCTGCCATTCGTGTGCCGTGGGG
>CAZOHW010000090.1:0-12506 GCA_964579525.1 uncultured Nitrospira sp.
GACCGGCATGAGGATTGGAGCAAGGGTCCGCGCTGGGGACTTGATCTGTCGCATGAGAAACCAGAGCATCATCGACGCCATTGCCCCTTGCACCACGATGGTCAGAAGAGGATGGGATGGTTCCGAATCCATCAGGAAGGACGGCACAAACCTGTTGCCGATCACGAGCGATTGCCCAAGAAACCGTTGCGCGATGAAATAATACAGCGACAGATAGAGGAGGCCGGTAAAGAGCGGTCGTTTGAAATTTTGACAGAGACACCATTGCAAAAAGATAATATCTCGTACAACAAAGACGGTGAGAATTCCAAGCTGCCATGCGAATCCCTCAGAATTTCCATGACTGAGCTCCATTGCAACGTAGGCGGGACCGGCCATACACAGGGCGGTGACCACCACCCACGGCCAGGGCAACCCATCTTCAGCTAGATAAGACACTCGACCTGCCGACCACTCGCGCCACCACACTCTCAGTCTCTCGTGAGGTGTGAGCATCATCATGCCGATTACGTAGAGCGTGGTCAGGTTCAAGACATACAACCCTTGAGCGACGTTGTCGGCTGCGCCGATCTTCCAGGGTTCCGGTGAGGGGTTCCACAACGCATAAAACAAGAGATTTAAAAACATCGCGAACCCAATTGATTGCCATCTCGACAACAGCCGGATTTCGTCCAGGTTCTTCTTGATGTTCCGTCGGAGCATCACAGAGAACCACCAGGACAAGGACAGATTCAGTCCGACCCTCAGTAATACACTAGGGACTACCAACGTTCCAAAGAAGAGATCGGTCTCTGCCGCCAGGATATTCACGTTGATCTCACCGATATGCGTTCCAATCTCCCCCAAATAGTAGTACGGAGTCATGGTGCCCAAGCCATGCTTCCAAAACGTGATGCTGCCGATCGACAGCATCCACAACAGAAAATAGCCGGCGATAAACCACATCAACCCTCGTCCGCTGCGGAACGGAGTCGCCCACATGGAACTGACCAGTCCTCCTAACCCAATCGTTGCGCAAAAGAGAAGCAACATCACATATTCCAAAATGAAGTCGAGCGGGTTGATGCCCAGAGCCACTGCCATCATGGCCATCGGCATGGTACAGGCAGCGGCCAAGAGGCCCATGAGTGGGACACCGCACAGTTGCCCGACGATGAGCTCGCGCGGCGTCAGTCTGGTCGTCCGCCAGAAATCGAACGTCTCCAGCACCCGTTCATGCGTGATCGATTTACTGCACGTATAGCCGACCCATAGGGGCAAGCCCACAAGATGCGCAAGGAGCACCATCCCAACCATCACATTTTCATTCGAGACGGCGGCCGTCAAGGCGCACAACATGAGCGTCACCGCGACAATCGCGGTCGCCGTCCCAGGACGCAGGAGCGCGCGACGATGTCGCATCCATTCGGGATTCTTGGCGAGAAGACCGATCACATGACCTCGTGCCGAGACAACTGCATGTAGGCTTCTTGAACCGTTTGCTTCTGCTCAAAAAACTCAACCAACCTGACTCCCTGTTTGATGAGCTCGGCATGTAAGTCGGCCAATGACTCATCGGTGGCCTCAAGGACACAGACCGCTTCGCCCTGTTCCCACTCCACCTTGATTAACCCAGGGAACGCCTGGATCACCCGCTCCGCCTGCTCGCGTCCGTCTCCGAGCCATCGAAGACGAATCTTTTTGAGATTGTCGTCACGTTTTATCAGCGTGGTGACGGTCTCGCTCCGAATGAGCACCCCGCGCTCCATGATACCGATCATGGTGCAAAACCCATCCAGCTCGTTCAAGATATGTGATGAAATCAGCACCGTCGTTCCTTGCGCTTGGAGCGAGAGCAGCAGGTCGCGCAGTTGCATCCTGGCCTTCGGATCAAGCCCTGACGCCGGTTCATCCAGTAACAAAAGTTTCGGCCGGTGGAGAATCGCTCGTGCCAGACCAAGCCGCTGGCGCATCCCTCGTGACAATCCTTTGGTCAACTCCTGTGCCTTGATCTCCAGACCGACGAGCGCGATGACTTCCTTGATTCGTGCTGAAATCTCATCCTCCGACATACGGTAGGCATGGGCGAAGTAATCCAAGTACTCCCAGGCAGTAAGGTCCTCATAGAGGGCGTACACGTCCGAGAGATATCCGATATGCTGTTGCGCCGCTTCCGGCTGTTGTTGCAGATTGATCCCCATTACAGACACACGTCCTGAAGTGGGAGCCAGGAGTCCGCATGCCATCCGGATAGCGGTCGTCTTGCCTGCTCCATTGGGACCGATGAGGCCATAGATCTCTCCAGCTGGGATCTCAAGGTTGAGCTGTTGAATGGCGACGAATCGCCCGAACTCCTTGTGCACCGCCTCGAATCGGATGATGGGATCCATGAGTTTCTATTACTCGCGTCAATAAATCAGGGCCCTATCCTACAGCCTGAGCCACTAGGATGAAAGTCATCCCAGTTTCCTAGCCCTGAAGAAAGCCTTGCTCTATGCTCTAAATGGAGCCGAAGTGCGGGCTCGGTCGTCTTGACGTCTCCACCAGCGCACCGTAGGCTTGGCGATCCTATGCCCACCCATCACAGGTCCCATCACGTCCCCTGCATAGCCTCTTGGTCGACCGGGGTGACCCGCTATCAATGGCTGGTGCTCTTTGTCGCCTGGCTGGGGTGGGTCTTCGACGCGATGGATGCGACGATCTATGCCATCGTCTTGCATCCGGCGTTGCATGATCTTTTACATACAGCAAACGGCCCACCGACGACTGAGCAGATCGGATGGTATGGTGGCATCATCTTTTCCATCTTTCTCATCGGCTGGGCCATTGGTGGGATCACGTTTGGGATTCTGGCGGATCGATTCGGTAGGACGAAGGTCCTCATCGCCACAATCATGATCTATGCGGTCTTCACCGGAGCTGCGGCGTTCGCGGAGACCTGGTGGCACTTGGCCATCTCCAGATTCCTCACGGCGCTCGGCATCGGTGGTGAATGGGCAGCTGGTGCCGCGATCGTGGCTGAGACTTGGCCGGAAGAGAAACGGGCTAAAGCAGCAGGCATTCTCCAGTCGGCATGGGCCGTGGGGTTTTTTCTCGCAGCCACGATGAATCTGACATTAAAAGATATTTATGGTTGGCGAGGGTTGTTTGTCATCGGGGTCATTCCAGCATTCGTCGCCATCTTGGTTCGCTGCTGGGTGAAGGAACCAGAACGTTGGACCCATGCGCATGAACAGCAGACTGTTCCCTTGACAGCCATCTTTCATGGTGAGTTGCGACGGGCAACTGTGGTGGGCTCCACACTGGCATTTGTGGCAGTGTTTGGTCTCTGGGGGTCGACGAATTGGGCCCCTACCCTGATCAGAGAACTGCCTGACTTAAAGGGACAAGATTCGGCAATTCTCACCAAATACGTGAGCTATGCCATCATGGCGCTCAATGCTGGCGCGATCTTCGGCTACCTCGGATTCGGTCCCCTCGCAGATCGTTTTGGGCGGAGACCAGTATTCGCCTTTATGTGCCTCGGAAGTTTCATCATGTTGCCGGTGACTTATCTACTACCCTCGACTTACACTGGAGTGTTGATGCTGTTGCCGATCTTGGGATTTTTTAATAACGGCATCTTCAGCGGGTTTCCGATCTACCTTCCAGAGTTATACCCGACGAAACTGCGTGCCACCGGCGCAGGGTTCTGTTTCAACGCCGGACGGGTGCTGGCCTCCGCCTCCCCATTCCTCACCGGTTGGCTTGTCGCAACGCTCGGAACCTTTGGCCGGGCAGCCAGCATCGTGGCCGTTATCTATTTGATTGGATTGGTGGTCTTACTCTTTGCCCCGGAAACAAAAGGGCACCGCCTGCCTGACTAACCCTTGACTTAGGGGCATCCGGTGCTTATGTCATAATCATGGATACAACACGCCCCCCACGACTCCTCACCAATGATGAACGAAAAGCTGCTGAAGCGGCTTTTTCTGGTCGGCCATTCAACCCCACGTGGTCTGAATCGGCCAAACGAGTGTACGAAGGTCTCATCCAAGCGCTTCCTGCTCTTCCCGATGAGGCCAACGGGACGCTCGGTCAGAACGTTTTAAGCGATGAGCCACCAAGAGAAGTAGCAGCGGCTCCACCGATGCCGACTGCAGAAGAACCAAAACCTGAAAACCAGACAACCCCAGATAATACGCTGGAATCACGAGGCGATGTCCCGGCCAATCAGCTGACCGCTAATCGCCAGCAGGCGATCCAATCCGGATTCTTGATCGATGTGTCAACGGACGCGCAAAAACTCGGGCTGACTTTTCCCGTGACAGTCACGAAACCGCTATGGGAAGTCGGGATTGCACCGACTGAGTCGATGTCGGAAGAAGAGAAGACTGAACGGTTACGGGATGTATTGATGGCCTTTCGATTGCGTATTGCTAGCCAAGCCACACTCTCACCGCTGATCGACTTTCCGGCCATGCTCGCCATGCCGCCAGGCGGCGTGCCTCAACCGGTCCCTCTATTCGCGCTGATTCAACCAGACGAACAGAACCGCGCCGTGGCAACACTGCTGCTCCCCAATGAAGTGTCAGCGACAATCATTCCGATGAACTGATCGGTTCCGCGTGTGGCTCATTAGCCCAGGATTTCGGCTCATCCCCACTCGCGTGGGGAACACGCTCTTGCTATACAATCAGAGATAGCGTTTCAATCCTCGCCCGCCCTTTCGAGCGGGCGCTACTGTGACTGCGAAAGATCAGCTTGCCGCTTATCGTGAAGTATCGCTTCAATGGGGCCACGGCATCTCAGCCGTGGAAATGAATTGGCTGTGCGTCTTCCGTCGGACGATGTGAAGGCTTCAATGGGGCCACGGCATCTCAGCCGTGGAAATCCAGTCCGCATTCAATTATTTCCGCCGCAACATCATCGCTTCAATGGGGCCACGGCATCTCAGCCGTGGAAATCCCCTGGGCCGAAGCAGGAAGTGCCGCCCCTAGAAAGGCTTCAATGGGGCCACGGCATCTCAGCCGTGGAAATCCGATGAAAGTCGTCGAGGATGCAATGAGCCACCAGGCTTCAATGGGGCCACGGCATCTCAGCCGTGGAAATCTTGCTGGACGGTCGGGACCCACACCAGGCAATTCGCTTCAATGGGGCCACGGCATCTCAGCCGTGGAAATCATCGATCTGACCCGAAAGACCACACGAGAGCACCAGCTTCAATGGGGCCACGGCATCTCAGCCGTGGAAATAGCAGGCACCCTGGAATTTATACGGCCTAAGGAGCGGCTTCAATGGGGCCACGGCATCTCAGCCGTGGAAATCTGCTCCCGCCGAATGCCTTGGCGATTCCCGTCTCGCTTCAATGGGGCCACGGCATCTCAGCCGTGGAAATGGTTCTCGCGGAAACATCCGTTCTTCTTCATTTTCTCGCTCATAATTCGAGCACCCGCCGCTCTGCACGATACCGTTTCTCTATCGAACAACGTGGTTCACCTCCTTTCAGAAAGAACTGCTACACACTCATGTATTTATCATCGTGCGAGCGCTTCCGGTTATTCGGCCGCCATAGGACCGCTCGCACGATGCGGCAGAGAAAGTGATCACACGACCTGCGCCTGACGCTCCACTTGCATAAATCCCTTCCCCAGTGATTCGATACTCTTGATCGGTCGCCCCTCAGTCGGACCAAGATCCACAATCAGCACATGATCCTCCTGATGGTTGATTATCTCGACCAAAGCAGCTTTCAGTTTGATGACATCCATCTCCGGCAACTCGCACTGAAAGACCGAGAGTTGCAGATGCGCTCCGAATCCTTTCATCGTCTTGTACACACGGCGCAATCGCTTCGCATCGCAGATATCATACGTCACAAAGTACAGCCGCCGCATCAATCACCGTGTGGTAAAAGCCGAGTACTCCGGTATCTCGCCGCACAGATACCGACCTAACAGTCGCGCCTGCACTTCCAAAATACGCCGATAACTGACCTGATAGCCGAAAACCGGATGCGTAATCTCCTGACTCATCCGCCGTTCATACGTATCGATAAACCGCCGCCGACCTTCCGGCGTCAACGCAACGCTGCCCATTCGTCTGATAAAATCCTCCGATCGCACCTCGCCGTTGTTGATGGCCGTCAGCACAACGGAGTCGGCGATCAACGGCCGAAACTCTTCCATCAGGTCGAGCGCCAGTGCCGGCCGCCCATATCGCGGCTGGTGATAGAACCCGAGATAAGGATCGAGTCCTACGGCGTGCAACGTCACCGTCCATTCACGAGCCAGCATCGCATAAGCCAGGGACAACAGCGCATTCACCGGATCTCTCGGAGGCCGACGATTCCTCCCGTCGAAATGAAAATCCAATGCCTCGTCCGTTTTCAGCATGCCTCGAAATTCTGAAAAATACCGGCAAGCCGCCGTCCCTTCGATGCCCAGCAATTCTTCCAACGACTGCGCGTGGGCAGCATGCACCTGATCGCGCTTCAGATCCTGCAACACGGTTTCCGGCGCCGCCCTGTGATTCCGTCGTAAAATCGTCCGACAGTTGGCAATTTTTGCCTGCACCAGCCGAATCGCAAACCTCAGGCAGAACGATGGACTCGCCGCGGCAGTGTATTGCCGCCGTCGCAACTCGACATTCTTGTGCATCAGACTCGTCGTAATGCCATAAAACC
The DNA here is from genome assembly GCA_964579525.1 of uncultured Nitrospira sp. Lineage (GTDB taxonomy): Bacteria > Nitrospirota > Nitrospiria > Nitrospirales > Nitrospiraceae > Nitrospira_D. The sequence continues at coordinate 6,644 of CAZOHW010000090.1, forward strand.
ATCCGCCGCTGGAAAGATAGGAGATGGGAATTTCTCGCCGACAGAGTTCCTGCACCACTTGCGTACTGACTTGAATGGAGCCGAACAGCACCAGATGCGACACTTCCACCAAGCGAACCTCCGCCAGCACTTCGTCATGATCCATCACTTTGAGACAATCGCCGTTCTTTCCCACGCGCGCACCAGGCTGTTGAACATACAAAGGCAACGCATCATGGCGGCCAGGCAGCAACCGTCTGAGCGTCGAAGCCGCCTGTTCGTCATCGGTGTGCTCCTGCCGTAGCCATCCAATCTCATCCGGCAGACAAATGCGGACCAGCGAACAGCGCGGACACTTGGGACTGTCCACCAAAGGCGGCGGCATCGCTCCGCCTTTCGCCAACCGCCTCATACCTGCAATCAACTCCAACGTCCGTTCGATCAACTCCGGATCGAACGCCACGACCACCCGCTCCCGTGAGCCCACAAAGTAGAGAACCCCGCCGTCGCATTCGTATCCCTGTTCTCTCAAGATGAGGCCCTGTGCGCACACCTGCACACGCTCAGGCTCCCACGCCCCCTTCTCCACGTGCGGTCGTTTCCCGCGCTTGTAATCGACGGGTGCAACCGCATGGCCCACACCTTCTACAAGATCGATCTTGGCCGTGATACCGAGTCGCTCCGACGACAACCACACGGAGCGTTGGTGGATGGTCGTCTCTTCATCCTGAACGCCTTTATCATGACCGGCTCGTTGCGGCGCTGCATCGACCCGTCGGTGGTGGAACCGCCCCTCCACCGTGTCGGCGCTGTCGGCGAATTCACTCTGCACCCATTCCAGGTACGCCAGACGGGGACAATAGGCAAACTCGTTCAGCATCCGCACAGGAAGCAGCGGCTCCTCCGCCACCGAGAGAGGCGTCTCACCAGATTCGAGACTCATCACACCCTCCTTTCGCTATTCAGTTGTCAAAGAACAAGGCCATCCATCATTCAATGGACGGTCTCGGTGCATCCCTCCTACACTATAATACGTTCCATTGTCAGACTTGTGAGGTGCATATGGAATATCCCATCGTCCTGGAACAAGATCCTGAAGTCGGCGGGTACGTCGTGTCGTGCCCGACCCTCAAAGGATGCGTCTCGCAAGGCGAGACCGAGGAAGAGGCCTTGGACAATATCAAGGACGCCATCAAGACCTACCTCGCAAGCATCGCGGACCTCGCCGCCATCTGATGATCCTGATCATGCTCAAACAGATTCTCGACGCCGACGAAATTTCCCCCGAACACTTCAAAGACCTTCTCTAAAGAACGCACCTCTTACGCCTTCCCCCCAGGCGCCTCATGAACCATCCACCCGCACGAACTGACCGAGGCCGAAGTGGGAAGAATGGCCGAGCGCAATCGGGCCATGCACAGGGTTGCTGAAAATCAGTCGGAATGCCCCGGCCAGTCGTCGCCCCCCGTCATCTCCTGCTTTGCGACGAAATCGCTTGAACTGAATGGGACGCCACCGTCCGGCGATCTTAAACACATGGTTCTCGTCCCAGAGTGGCTCAATGGTGACCACCGGTATCCCCTCGCGTGATAGATCAGGTCGAACGTCCGTCAATTGCGCCAAAAGGTCATCTCGAAGGAACCCAACACGAGCTTCGGGCAATGACAAGTCAATCCGATCCCGTCCTCTGGTCTTGGCGTAGCGTGTGGCAATGTAGGGAGTCGATGACTCCCAAATCTTCGACGCTCGCAATGGACCGGGGGTATACTCATCGGATGCGCCCATACCCAACAGAAGCAGACGAAGCGGATGACGTTCTTCACCCTCCCAGCCAGTAGGAAGCTTCCGCAGGAGGTCGAACGCACGGCATTCATTGGGGCCAAAACCTCCGACGGCATACACCGTAAGATGATCGAGTCGGCCGTCTCCATCCTCATCGGTCGGCAAATAATAGGCATGGCAATGGTTGGTCAACCGCTGCCCATGTTGATCCTTGCCGGACAACACATCGGACCGTCCTCGAATGTCGTTTTGTTCCGTCACCCGTCCGTGAATGCCCATCAACACGCGCCTTGCAGCTTCCGCCACAGGCAGGGCTTCAGTAACCAGCGGCAACACCGTTGAGTCGAGGGCGTAACGGACGACCTGAATACGTTGGCGATTAACTGTTGGTCTCGGACACACTTTGGGTTGGATTTTGAAGCAGTCGCGAGGACGTGTGTAGGGCACCCAGCACGAGCCCGGCGGATCAGACCATCGCTCTCTGTGCAGTTGAAGCGTCTCCATGCAGAGATTCCATGCCGGGTCATAGATGGCGGAACGCTCCTCTACCATTTGCTTGCTCTTCCCACGACCGGTAGTCTTCTTCTCGACAGTAACGACGTGGTCATCGGAAAAAGCGCTTGCAGGGTCAGGGCAGAGCAGGCGGATGATCTCGTGTCCGGCAGGCACGTCACCTTGAAGCCGACAACACATACGACCGTTGGTGTTGCTGGCCACATCTTCAAGCACGGCCTCACACCAAGATTCGGATCGTCCGAGCGTATTAAGGTTGCGAAGAAGACTGGCAAGCGTATTATGCTGCGTGCTGTCGAGTGATTCAGAGAGCCAGCGCACTAGCAACCCAGTCTCCCGCGGTACTGTCACAAAAGTGTCGAACACGAGCGTCCGATCATCTGGTCCTTTCTTGAACCACGGCATGAAGTGGCGCGTATGGCCGGTCGAGGCAGGAGGTAAGACGAACTCAGGGAACTGGGCCAAGGCACGCAGGATCGGTTCGACTTGTTCCTGTGGCAAGTCGGGCAGTGTGCGCTTCCACGTTGCGACTAACGCACGGAGGATGCGCCAAGGCGATGGCGGCCATTCGACAGCTCCCTCATTGACATGCCGTCCCCACGGCGTGGCATGGTAGCGGCCAGCAAGGAACTTGAAAGAGATGGAGATCATTTGCTCTCTCCTTCTTCCTCCATCTCACTTTCATCGCCAGTCTCCTGCTCACCCTCTCCTTTGCCTTTCTTGCTTTGAGTCTTCGTCTTGCTGGGCTTCCACTCAACTTTGGTGATAGGGGGGTCAGCGAAGAGGGATTTGTTCGCGGCGATCAGTTTTTTGCATTCATCAAGCAGAGCCTTCTCCTCTGAAATCACAAACCCGCTTGGCCGTATGACTGTTAAGTCACCATCTACCTCCAAATCACAGGCTGTGCGCAGGCGCAACCCTATAGACAAGAACCGACGGACCTTGAATAGGGAGAGAGCCATCAGGAGCTTGGTCGCATCATCACCCAGACCGTACCCCCGAAGCAGAGCCAGGTCGAGATTGAAGTACGCCTTGATCTCCTTGGCAGCGAACTCGGTGCGATGAAAAGGAACATTGCCGAAGCCCTGTTTCGTATCCCCGGAAGGATCGACCCGATCGTTCTTGACTCCGCCACTCTCGGCTGGGCGCACATCAGACGCCTCGATAAAACCGCTAAGCAGTCGTGGCAGGCGAAGCCGGCCACCAGCCAGGTCGCTCTCGGCTATGAAGACGCCGTGGATTACAGCATTGGGATCGTACTTCAGAACAAGTTTGGACAACGTACGGATATCGACCGGGCCGGTCTCCATACCAGCAGCGTCCTGCTTGAGCGCGTTAAACACACTCTTGTCTTCTCCTTTAAGAATATAAGGAGAGTTGATCCGGTGGGCTTCAAGAACGGAGTTCGTTAGATCTCCGTTGCCATTTGGTCTTTTTACACGGATAAACGGCAGCCCTTTCAGACCATCGATCAAGTTGTCTGCAGCCTGATCCCAACACGCAAGTTCCATCCGGTTAGCAACGGACTGGACGGATTCGACAAGCAGCATCTCGGTTCCGTCTGAGAGCGTATAGCGCGCTGGGCCGAGATCGGCGAAGCCCGTGGGCTGAAAGCGATGCCCCTGGAGAGGCTTCAGTTTCGCCTCCATGAGCAAGCGTGGTGAAGTCTTGAGTGTTTCATAGTCAATGGCGTTGGCAACAGTAGTCATCCGGATTTCCCTCCATCTTTACATCGTGGCGAATACACATTCGTCTCGGCAGACTAGGTGAACGAGATGATTGACGGATTGTGAACCAACTGGAATAGCCAGTGCAGCAGCGAGGCGCTGAGCCGCACGGTGATTGACTGCATACTCAGACCACGTGTTGTCCCGTGTCTTACCGTCCGGCCCCCCCCCTGGCATCGGAGTTAGACCGGAAACACGCAACCGCTGCGCAGCGATGCGGCAGGCCTCACCCACCCGCCCAGCTTGTAGCAGCGAGAGAATTCGAGGCTCGGGACGAATGGTAATACCCGCTTCGCTGTTTCCAACAAGCCGCCAGGAGAGTTTGTCTGTTGTCCGATCCGCGACAATGGACCGTGGCAGAAACAGTAACTTGAGGAGCGCATAGGTCCTAGATATTGGCAAATCCGGTGCCTTGTAACCAGCGGTGGCCTGAATGCCCCGATGCTCGATCAGCATCAGTCCCCAGATCAGATTCTGAATACGCTGCTCGTCGAGGCTCCCGTCCAGAAACGCAGCCACCACGTTATGGGGAACAGCAAAGCTAGAGGCGATCGGCAGACGCGCGCACCCAACTCGTTGCCCGTCCATCATCCGTCGCTGGAGCACACTCACCAGATTGACTGCCAAACCCCCAGCATTCCAGGCGAGAGATCGATCCTTTTCGGCCCAGACACGACAGCGCTTCTTCCAATCTACGGGCTCGAGGTTGGATCGGAACGGGCCGATCTTCGCTTCAGGGTCACTAATAAAAGCCAGGGCACGCGCGATAGCGAACTCCAGCGACCGGTCATCTGCTGCATCCAACCATGCCGACGAGAGTACCGAAATGGGCTTAACCGTCTTTCTCTTGAACTGCCCTTGCGTAACGGCAAGCTCGCGCTCAGCCTGGCCCAGGGCAATCACAATCTCTTGAAAGAGTCGCGGTCCTCCGTACTTACAGAATTCAAAAATAGCCAAGTCGATGCTGCCAAGCGCCTGCAGAATGCGTTTCGGTGCATCCTCCTTGTCACGACCACGAGCGCACTTCCACCGAAAATCCCCCAGCCATCGGTCAATCTCACGGAGCAGTTCAACTCCCGAGCGTCCGACTACTTCAAACCGTCCTAGGGGGGAAGCAAGAAATGCCTTTCCACTCCTCTTCAGAAATCCAACTCGACTGAATCTCACGATCCCACGGTCTACACCAAGACCTGCCACAGCACGGGCAAAATCCGTTCCGTCTCGCGCGGCCCGGCCTGACACTTCTGCTCGCCCTTCACCAAAGAGCTGTCGAAGTTCGCCCGTGCTGGTCGGACGCGTCCAGAGTGGAAGCCACACTTCGCCGCGGGACTCGGCTTCATCCTTTGCTGCAGCCGAATCAAATCCTGAAGCCACGGAACGAACTGTGAAGGGAAATGAGGAGCGGGAGTTGCTGATATCGCCAAAACGCCGAGCTGCTGCCCCAGCGAGTAATAGACTGCCCTCCATCATTAAGACGAAGTCCCACGGATTGATGAGTGACGTCCCCTCAAATCCCTGCGTCCCGTTAGGCCCACCGATTTGACCAGGCGAGAACTGCCCGATGGATGACTCTGCCAGGAGAGCGCATTTACCAAAGAGGGCTTGCGGCAACAACACCGATTCTTGCTGGTCGTTGAGTAATAACTGGACATTCACCAGGAAGTTCGTCCCAAAATCCAGCCTTCCATCGACGCCTCCAGAGCCAAGCAGCGGTGACGGTGTGAAACCGTCCATGTTCAGCGTCATGCATGCATCGAGCCAATTCAGCCTGCTATCAGGGAAACCTGCTCGGATTTCTGTGCCGACGCTATGCTTCACTTCCTATACCCGCCAAGCACTTTGCTTGCGTTCTTCTTCCCCAG
>CAZOHW010000091.1:0-12462 GCA_964579525.1 uncultured Nitrospira sp.
GCCATTGACCCGCTCATCGCAATGCTTGCGGATCAAGACTGGTTTACCAGGCTGACTGCGGCAGCTGCGTTGGAATCGATCGGAGACGACCGGGGGCGGGAGGCAATCAAGCCATTACTCAAAGATCCGGACATGGTCGTCAAGATGCGCGTGGAGCGCATTCTTGCGAAGTGGAAAAAACAATCCCTTTCTCAGACGGCCAATGCCTGACGCGCGTTATTGATTGAGCAATTGGTCCAACCGGTATTGCAGTTCATCCAGTTTCTTCATTGGTACTGACCGTCCCAGCGCCAATTCTGCTTTCACCCCCTTCAGAGATCCAGCGAAATCCCGTAAGGCATTGGTTGAACTATTGACGATCACTCCCTTTGAGATGGACTCCATGGCGTCGATTGCTTCGCTCAGTCCTTTGGCGGCATCCCCGAAATTCCGCTCGGCCACGTGCGCTTTCACTTGAACCAGTCGCGATTTTGCTTCCACGAGGGCTTGTCGCCGACGCAGGTCTCGCTCGATTTCGACTGTCGTATCCACCACATTGCGAGAGACATCTTTGAGGGACTGTTGCAGCTCAGCCACGTGACGTTGCAAGGTTCCGATAGGTCGCTGGCCAAGATAATAGCCTGCCCCGAATGTTCCGATGAGCAGCAGCACGATACTGAGGAACTTGATCATAGAAGCTTCCCTCAGTTTCGTGGTTTTGACGAACTGGGTCGGGCCAACTGTTGTAGGAGACTGTCGGCTGCGGCAATGCGCACCGCCTCATCTGTATCGTGCAACCCTTTCACCAACAAGGGCACGGCTCCATTCGAACTCTTTCGCAACGCTTTGGCTGCCATCAGGCGGGGAAGTGGTTGTTGGTCTTGAAGCAGCGGTTGCAAGAGTACCAATGCTTTTTTGTCGGACGTGGCGCCGAGGGCTTGTGCAGCGGCTCCACGAATGGATGGATCAGGGTGCTGTGTCAGACTAGCGGCAAGCTCGAGCGCTGTCGTATCCCCGAGCCGGAGCAAACCTTCCGCCGCGCTTGCTCTGACTCGAACATCTGGGTCACGGATGAGTGTCAGTAGCAGCGGACGGTTTTCCTTGATCCCGAGCCTTCCAAGACTTACGGCGGCGACGCCGCGAACCATCGCCATTTCGTCCCCGATGGCATGTATGAGTGCAGCAGCTCCGTCCGGCGAGCCAAATTCACCCAACGCACCGGCAGCAAAGGCCCGGACAGATGGGTCTGGATCATACACGGCTTGGGCAAGAACCGCCAGGCTGGCTGGCCGTTTCAGTCGCCCCAACACACCCAACGCGGCCATTCTTGATTCGGCGTCTGGGAGTGTCGCAGCACTGGTAATGTCGTGCAGCTTTTCCGACTGCCCCAACTTATAGAGCGCAGCATAAGCGAAGATCGCTTCAGGTCCGTCTTCAGTGCGGGCCACGTCGAGGAACCGTTGTTGGACATCGTTGGCTTTGGCGTCTCCCAGCGCAGTCATGGCGGCAATACGGACGGTTGGCATCTCATCCCGGAGCGCACGGCGCAAGGCGCCCGACTTTGCCGCAAGGCCGGCTTTTCCAATGGCCTCGGCGGCACGCGCTCGGACGACGATCGAGGGATCCAGTAATCCATCCGCTAAAATGGCGGCGGTCTCCGGCAATGCCAAGTCTGCCAAGGCGGAGTATGCTGCAATGCGAACATGCTCTTTTCTGTCTCGAACGTGGCTCGTAATGACTCCGAGCGCCAATGGGCGAAGCAGTGCTGAGTCATGGGCTTGGCCCGGTTGTAGGAGTTTTGTATAGATAGTGAGTGCGTCGTCTGTTCGTCCGAGGCGGACGTAACTCAGCAACGTGAGACGGAGAAATTCTTTCGATGGCGAGGCATCCGGCGGGAGTTCCCGGAAGAGTGCCGTCACTTCTGGATAATCACCGGCTTTGAAGAGTGCGGAGGCCTTCGATTCCGCTGTGGAAGACGAACCAACCGAGGCTGGAGAGAAGGGGACGACGATGAGAATCAGTAGGAACAGACGGCGGATGCATGAAATCGTTCTTAGGCAGGAAACGAGAAGCCATCTCCGATACCAGGCTGTCGCGCGGCACGGTGTTACCATGTCGTGGGCATACGTACGGTGGCGGGATGATACATGAGGCCGACATAATCCTTCACCATCCGTGTTGTGCAGAATTGCGGTGCGGTTGTCCGGATGCATTCTTTCACCATGTGGAGCCATCCGCGAGGAATTCCATCTCGATCGCGCTGATAGAAGAGCGGGACGGCTTCCTGTTCCAACGCACGATAGAGTTGTTCTGCTTCATGATGGTCTTGAGCCTGAGTGTCAGCCTGCTCGCCCAGCGGTTGAATGCCCCATCCATTGCCCCCGTTGTATCCTTCAACCCACCATCCATCGAGGACGCTCAGATTCAATGCCCCATTGAGGGCGGCTTTCATGCCGCTCGTGCCGCTGGCTTCCATTGGGAAACGAGGGGTGTTGAGCCAAATATCGACGCCTTGGACGAGGTATTTGGCCATATGCATCTCGTAGTCTTCCAAGAAGGCGATGCGGCCACCCAGCTTATGGTCATGACAAAAGGAGAGCACCTCGTGAATAAAGTATCGCCCTGGTTCATCAGCCGGGTGGGCCTTGCCGGCGAAGACGAGTTGAACCGCACGCCACCGGTCTTGGAGCAAGTTTTTCAAACGCTCCAAATCGCGGAAGAGCAAGGTGGCCCGTTTGTAGGTAGCGAAGCGCCGGGCAAATCCAATGGTTAACGCTTCAGGATCGAGCAATGTGCCGCTTGCAATCACTTGTGACGGTTGTAGATGGCCATGCATCCAGCCGTTTCTTGCCCGCTCGCGGATAAACCCCATCAGCTTTCGCTTTGTGAGTTGCCGGACGGCCCACAATTCATGGTCTGGGATATCCATCACCCGTTGCCACATGGCCGGATCATCGCAGGTGCGAGTCCACGTAGGACTGAGCCACTTGCTGTACAGGTGATGCAGTTCCGGAGCAATCCACGTCGGCGCATGGATGCCGTTCGTGATACTCCGGATGGGCACTTGATCGGTTTGTAATCCCGGCCAGAAGTGTTGCCACATCTCACGTGTCACTCGACCATGCTCACGGCTGACCCCGTTGACGTGAGCTGAGAGACGCATGACCAAAGCGGTCATATTAAACCCATGGCTGTGTGAGGTTGAGGTCTCGCCGAGGCGGAGGAATTCGCTGCGCGACAGGCCGAGTTGTTCCCAATAGCCGGCGAAGTACCGTTCGATCAGCTGGTGCGGGAAGACATCGTGTCCGGCCGGCACGGGCGTGTGCGTCGTAAAGACCGTACTTTGGCGGACTGTCTCGCTGGCCTCCGCATGGGAAGAACCCAGATGAACCAGTTCACGCACACGTTCTAAGGTCAGGAATGCCGAGTGTCCTTCATTCGCGTGCCAGACTGAGGGAGAGATACCGAGCGCCCGCAGCATGCGGACGCCGCCGATACCCAACAGTATTTCCTGGCAGAGCCGCATTTCTTGATCGCCGCCGTACAGACGGGCGGAGAGGGCGCGGTCCTCTGGACTATTTTCCGGGACATTGGTATCCATGAGATAGAGTGGAACACGGCCGGCCAACACTTTCCAAACGGCTGCGGTCACACGACGCCCTCCCATGTCGACCGAAAATCGGCAGGGTTGCCCCGAAGGGGTTTGTGCCAGGTGAATCGGCGACTCATCGCGATTGAATGGTGCGTAGGCAGCTTCTTGCCAGCCTTCTGGGGTAATCCGCTGGCGGAAATACCCTTGTGGGTACATGAACCCTATCCCCACGAACGGTAGCCCTAAGTCACTCGCCTCTTTACAATGGTCGCCGGCTAAGATGCCCAGTCCTCCGCTATAGATCGGGACAGAGGTGTGCAACCCAAATTCAGCAGAGAAGTAGGCGATGGTGGCCTTCGTCAAATCAGGATAATGGGTACCAAGCCAGCTTTTCTTGTTCGCCAGATATTCATCGAACAGGCGGAAGACCGCCGAATAGTGGCGCAAAAACGTGGGATCTTCGGCCAGCTGCGTGAGTCGGTTCGGTTTGACGTCGGCGAGGAGTTTAACCGGGTTATGGTTTGTGAGAAACCACAAAGTTGGGTCGATCAGTTCGAACAACTGCCGAGCTTCCAGGGTCCAGCTCCACCAGAGATTGTGGGCAAGTTCAGATAGGCGGTTGAGGTTTTGGGGGAGAACACCCTGTGCATTGTTGACTGGGTTAGAAGAATCCACAAACGCTCCTTTGGTCAAGATGGCGTAATGGGTATCCGTGAGGAAAGACGATCACCGGTCGGCGTCAGGCGTTTCCTGCCTTATGCCATGAGGCCCACTCAGAAGAGAATGCCACGGAGGCGTAACGTTCGCCAAGGATTTTTGCAACTCGGTTCAATAGTTTGGTGAGCTGCTGCAGCTCTGTCGGAGTGAGATCGCTGCGGAACTGCGGATGTAGGCCCCAACGGGTCTCGACTTCTTCACCTGACACGCTCGACATCATGCTGACCAGTTTGATCTCCTGCCCGGTCGATTTCTGTTGCGCGGCAACGGACGCTGCTCCCTGGACCAGTGTGGACTGAGCCTCAGCAGAAGGTAGGCTCTGCCCTTGAAGGACCGCCTCAATAGCCGGTACGGAGGCACTCGCGCAGAGTGTGGCTGCCGAGCTGAGTTGGACATTGCCGGGCGCGCCGAGCAGTTCGGTCACCCGCTCACCGAAGTTGCGGAACATCTCGTGCTTTGTCTTGGAATCTTCGGAGATCAAGAATTTGTATTGCTCGTAGGTCTGGCGACTCTGCGCAACGGTGGTTCCGATCGTCATGACGATTTCCATTTGATCGGTGTCATGGCCGAACGCCGGCTCGAGCACCCGCTTCAGTTGTTGGGTGACAGCGTCTTCTAACCCATTCATGAACTCCATCTGGTCTTTCAATGGGATGTGGAGGGCGACCAGCCGGTCCGTGAGGTTGAATATGATTTTGAGGAATTCGAGGTAGATACCCCATTCCTGCTGCCGCTTGAGCTTCAGCGCTTGTTCAGGGGCATTGCGCTTCATCATCGTGACCGATTCGCCCGACACGGCGAGCATCAGCTCAGCGAGCTGTTGGAGGCGTTCCTTATAGTCAAGATCGGCAGTAGCCATAGGTTTCCTCTGCAACGGGGAGATTATAACGGAGACCAGCGCGGCATTCAAAGTGGCGGAGCTGATAGTGATGAGCCTTCGGGGTACAAACGATACAAACTAGCACCCTTGTCCCCATAGCTGTCGTAGATATGCTCGAATACCGCCGAGCATTTTTGTTTGTAGAGATCTGGTGTATAGACACGGGGGAGCCCTTGATCGAGCACATCTTCGATGGTCAGCTTCACCCGTGACCGAGCCGTGACGGTCTGCCGCCAGTTCAATACGAGGAGTTGTTTCAATTTCTCCAGCAGGTCTTTGGCCACCTTCTTGAGTTCCGCTCGCTCCTCTGCGCTCAACGCCGGAGCTGGACGGGTGAGGATATCAAAGATCACCAATTCTTCTTCTGAGAGATGCTCCCGGACATGGCGTTCCTGCTCTTCGTTGAGGCTACGGCTCAGCGTCAGTAGCTCTTTGAACAGTTCATCGATGTTGCGACTTCCCGCGTTGTAGGATTCGATCAATTCCTCGAACTTCGCCAGATAGTTGGCTCTCGTTCGATTCAATCGAATCAGTTTGTCGAGCTGCGCATGGATGGCGGCTTTGAGCTGCTCCAAATCAATGTTCTTGGTCTTGGACTTGCCAAATCGTTTGGCCAAAGCTTCAAAGTCAATCTTGGTGAGATCAATCACCGCATGGCGGGACCCGGTTTGAGGAATGTGAAACCCGTCGGCTGCGACCGATGCATCGAGAATCTTATTCAGGTCGGACATGATGGCTGAAATATCTGCTGGTCCTTCACCGGTCCGTTCCTTGATCGTTTCGGCGATGGTCGTCAGACAGGCCACGCGTGAGGCAAATGCCAGTACGGACGGGTCCGGCTTCACGGCCTGAAAGAGTGTCCGCACCCAACGTTCCTGACCGAGAAAGTCCTTGCGGAGCGGATCGGGAGAGATTAGGTGTTCCACCGCATTGGCGATCTTCGTGAGTCGATCAAGACTTCCCGCCGGACTCTGCTCGATCTCTTCCGGATTGACGCCATGTGCCAGACAGAAGGCTTCGGTCTCCGTGATCGCCTGGCGCAGGCTCTCCACGAGCTGCTGCTTGTCTCGGATCGGCCGCTCCCCGCCTTTGCCCTTTGCATAGATCGCGAGCGCTTTCTCCAGCGAAGCAAAGACGTTCGCATAATCAACGATCAACCCGCTGTGCTTGCCGGGGAACACCCGGTTTGCGCGGGCTATCGTCTGCATCAGCGTATGATTCCGCATCGGCTTATCGAGGTAGACCGTTGAGCAGCTGGGCGCATCGAATCCGGTCAGCCACATCGCACAGACGAACACCAGGCGAAGTGGGTTGGCAGGATCTTTGAAATTCTCGTCGAGTGTCTCGTCGTTCATCCGCTTTCGGTGCGGAGCGATATCGAGCCCCAGTTTCTTCATCTGCTCGATTTCGTTTTGACCAGGCGAGACGATCAAGGCCATATCGGTGGTACGGATCACGTCCAAGCAGGCTTTGAGATCGCGGATCTTCTCGGGATCGGCAGCCTTGGCTCCGTACGCTGTCAACCGAGCCAGTTCAGGCTCGACACGTTTCTCTTCGGCCTTCCAGTGAACCTGCACCTTGTCGTGCATCCGCAACGCCGTGGCCTTGTCGATGGAGATCACCATTGCCTTACCTTGGAAGCCTCGCCCGAGAAAGTGCTGGACAATGTCCTTGGCAATCGTCTCCAACCGGTCATCGCGCGTCAGCAGTTGATATTGTCGGCCAAGCTCACGCTCCAGGCGCTTCTCTTGATCATCATCCAGACCGGCGGCCTCAATCAGGTTGTAGATCTCGTCATTAAGGTTCGGATTCTCTAATCGCAGTTCCGGCGTGCGATTCTCATAGAAGAGCGGGACCGTCGCCCCATCCTCGACCGACTGCTGGAAGTCATAGACGGAAACATAGTCGCCGAATACCTCGCGCGTCCGTTCTTCGCCCGCGATGAGCGGCGTTCCCGTGAAGGCCAGAAACAAAGCCTTCGGGAGAGCTGCTCGCATGTTCAACGCCAGGGTGTCGTATTGGCTGCGGTGGGCTTCGTCGGTCAGCACAATCACATCCGAACGGTCACAGAGCACTTCAGGCAACTGGAACTTATGGATGAGCGTGAAGACATAGCGATGGTTCTCGCTAAGTAACTGCCGCAACTGCGCACCGCTTTGGGCATGGCACTGGTCACTCTCTGTCTCGCTCACCGCGCCACAAGCTTTGAACGTCTTGGCAATTTGGTCGTCCAGTTCGAAACGATCCGTCACCACCACGAATGTCCAATTACCGGGAACTTTGCGAAGGATCTTTTGGGCAAAGAAAACCATCGCGAAACTCTTGCCGGAGCCCTGCGTCTGCCAAAATACGCCGCCCCTTCCGTGCCCCTGCTTACGCGCTTCCAGCGTTGCGGTGATGGCATTATTCACACCGAGGAACTGATGATTCTGCCCCAGTATTTTCACGAGCCCGGCCTTGTGCTCTGAAAAGAGCGTGAAGTTTTCGAGGAGGTCCAGCAGGCGTGTTGGCTCGCAGGTCCCGCGCAACATTACCTCCAGTGACACCCGGCGCGGTTCGTCCTCACGCTCGATCCGCTTCCACTCGAAGAACCGCTCCCAATCAGCCGTGAGCGAGCCCACGCGACTCTCCGTTCCGTTGGAGGCGATCATCAACCCATTGAACCAAAAGAGTTGCGGTATATCGGACTTGTAACAAGTGAGGTTGTCGTCAAAAGCTTGTTCCACTGGAACACCGGGCTTCTTCAATTCAATGACAACGAGAGGGAGGCCATTTATAAACCCAACAAGATCAGGCCGACGCGTGTAGAGCGCGCCCATGACGCTCAATTGGCTAACGAGCAGAAAGTCGTTGGCGGTAGGATTCTCCCAATCGATGACACGAACGCGCTCGGTCTTCTGGCCGCCGTCTCGATCTGGGACAGAAACCGGAATGCCTTCTTTCAGAAGGCCGTACATCTCCCGATTCGCCGCTGTGAGACTCATCGCTGAACGGTTGCGGGTCAATTGATCGATGGCGGCAGAGATTGCTTCCGGAGGAAGCGAAGGATTCAGACGTTCGAGCGTGGCACGAAGGCGAAGAAGCAACACCGCCTCGCCCTTGGTCTCTCGCCCGAGCGTACCACCGACACCAAAGACTTCCTCTATAGCGGATACGGTCTGCCAGCCCAGGGCGGCAAATAAATTGATGGCAGGTTGTTCAACGAGCTGGTCTTCGGAGTAGGCCTGGCCCATAGGCCGCTAGGAAGGGAGCGGTCGGAATTCTTCACCGCTCATCGGTTCATAGCCTGAGGGAAGCGTTCCCTCTAACTGGACAAGCACGCGTTGATTATGTGGGGCCGGGGGTGGATTTACGCGAACCACTCGAGCCCGAATTTTGGCAGGCCCATCAGAAATGGCTTGCAATGCATCCTTGATAAGATAGCGCGGTGCCCAGCCCAACATGAAATAGTCATTGGCCGACTCGATTTGAATAGCAACCCCCGTCGCAGGGTTATTGAGTTCCAGGGATACCTGTAGATGATCGCCAGGATGCAGCGTATGGGTACGTTCTTGGGAAGGGTTGTTCACATGCCGCCATCCGTGCAAAAAGAATCGGCATGAGAAACTGCCGTCACGGTGGGTTTGGATTTTGGGAAACACTTCCAAGTTATCAGTCTGCTTGCCACCTCCGCTGATAGCGAGGATCTCGAAAGGGTCCGCTCCCGGCAAAAGATCGAGTCGATGGAGGTATTCGGCATAGTCCTCGCGTTTGGTGCTGATGAGCCGATTTTGAAACAGCGGAAAGAGTTCCGCGGATTCGTATAGGGCATCGAGTTTGGGAAAGGCTTCCAGCGGATGAAATCCAGCCTTCGCCTTGGCCTGCAACACTCCGCGGGTATAGGCAAATCGATAATGGGCATCGTCTGGATCGGAGTCGAGCCGTCCGATCGGGAACCACGCGCGTGAGCCATCTTCTTGCTCGCCTCGGACGCGTTTGTCTTGCCACGCTAAGAACAAGGTTTTCATGACAGAATGTCTCTTACTCGCCGGTACGTGACACCGAGGAGGGCCTTCGCAAAATCACGTTGGGCTTGCGCCATCACCTCGTGAGGGACGCGCTCTAATGTATCACAGATGGTTGGTTCGGAAACACGGTCTATGGATTTCAGCCAGGGGCTAAAGTAGTCGGGCCATCTGCGGGAAACCAGCTCAAGGAGCTTCAACGGGTTCGCGCCATGAGGGTCGTCTGATCGCAGGTAAATCCCACCACGACACTTACTTCGTGCGGTATACCAAGCAGGACGACCGGTCTCGGAAAGCCAGCTTGCCAATTTGTTCGGTGGCTCATTCCGGCCTAAGGAAGACGCATGGTCGAACGTTGGAGCCATGGTATGGGAGATTCGCCCATCGGGATGAATTATTCGAATGAGAGCCCAATTTTCATGGTGCCGGTCTGTATTCAGAATGATCGCGTCGAGAATTAAGTAGCCCGCCATCTGCTGAAACGCGACCCGCTGCTCCGTCGCATCGGGCAGCACATGTGAGATGGCAGCAAGAATATTCTCGACGGTGTGATCACTCTGGCGGAATTGTTTTGTCCGATCGTACCCTAACACGGCGCCGGTCAACAGATCGTTGCCATGGATCAACTCAGCACCCGGTTGTGCTAACTCCGGAAATCGTCGGCTGATACAGCCAGGTGAGCGTTCAAGATTGGCCAGTTCCACTTTAGCGTGAGGGATATTCAGCAGGTCGGCAATCTCCGCTGCGATTTTCTCCGCCCAATGTTCCCCCGTCACTTGGCTCTGGCTGATCCGCGCATTTTTAAAGAGCCAGGGCTCTGTGTCACCGCCGACACGGACCCACTCTTTACTTTTGCTGCCCATTTCTTCCGGAGCCAACACGTCTTCATTGCCGAGAGAGATGATGGGATATGGCTCAAGACCAGGCATGGGAATCAGGCAGGCACGGGAACTCGGCTATACAGCCGCATGCATCCCAAATTGAGGCTGGGATTTCCATCCTTGAGAAAGCAATACGCCCCCCAATTCGCCGTCGCGAGGCTCAAGGCCGAACAGTCACGGGTCAGTTGATCGATGGCTTGAGGTATGGTTTCTGGCGACAGGGAGGGATTCAGCTGCTCAAGCGCGATACGAAGGCGAGGATCCAAGACCGTCTTGCCTTTTGTGTCGCGTCCGAGCGTGCCGCCAACGCCGAATAATTCTTCCAGCGCTGATACTGTCTGCCAGCCCATCTCAGCGAAGAGATGGATTGCAGGCCGTTCGACGAGGGAGTCTTCAGAGTAAGCATAGGTCATGCTGGATCAGATAACCTTAGAAAATCAGACAATATCTCCGTGAACTCGAACTTTTCCTGACCATCTTCAATGTATCTCTCAGCACGACGTATCTGTTCAACATTCATCTGAGTCCAGAAGAACTCCAACACCTCTCCTTGGCTTTTTGAAGTGGCCGCCGCGATATCCTTTTTTGCATTGCTTGTATCATTCCACGTTACGGAGGAACCACCCGTGATATAAGGAATGACGACTTCGGGCAAAATATAGTTCTCAGGCTCTCGCTTACGTGTGACGTATGCTTTCCCTCCTGACCCTTTAAACGCTTGCACCTGCCGGATATTTTTTCCGTTTTCGGGAGTTCCTGCGTCTGAATCTAAGAACAGTGCCCAAGGAATGTTGAACTGCTCGGCAATTCGTTTGGCAATCCAGTGCTTCAATAAATCACAGCCACCTATAGAAATTGGCAATAGCCCGCGCTCTTCTAATGTCGCTGGAATGTAGCCCCCGGCTTTCAATTGTTCAGCGGTGTGCCGGAGAAATACAACGTCGGACGGTCCCTCTACGAGCAAAAGTCCTCTCGCTCGACTCGCTCGTGGGTCTATCAAGACTCCTAGTGATTGAGCGATGCGATCTACGACAGAATCAGTCCCATATTGAATTTGTGTTCCGTGGGGTGTCTTCTCTGCCAGACGCAGGCCTGAAACGGGTAGAAGGCCAGCGAGTGCGGGAACATGTGTTGTTACAAGGACCTGGCAATTGTCTTTATCGCCTACTCCAACCAGCGCGCGGACCAACATTTCCTGATTAGAGGGGTGTTGTGACGTCTCAGGCTCTTCAAAAGCATAAATGACTGAAGGGGCGTTCTTATCGGCCATCTTCCTTTCAGACTCGGCACGGAAAAAGTTGAGTAAGATTAGGCGTCGGACCCCACTTCCTCGTTTGTTAATAGGGATGCCATCCTCTCCGTCGAGAGCAAAGTCGAACGTCCAGGATGGAGCTTTCTTGAATCGTGGAACGAGCTGTGATGCCATCGAAGGATCCATTTCCCTCAACTTCTCAAGCGTCTTTTGAGCTCGCTCGAGAACTCGATTCTGAATCTCTCCCTGTATAGCGTCGATTTGAGCCCTTAGCTCTGCCTGGGCTTGCTTTACGGCTTCTTGAAGCGGATTTTTAGCCTGTGGATCATTATCTTTGCTTTCACGGTCCGATTTGAATAGTGCAAAAAGGGGCAGTTGCTTGAACAACTTATCTTGGATTGTTTTTGAATCACCTGCGAACTTGTTAATCTCTAATTCGCGGTGCTGCTTCTTAAGATCCGATGCCTTACTCCAAATGGCGAGCCGCCATGCCGCACTTGCTCGGGCATCAGATACATCACCTTCGTCTACGCCTTTATCTCCAGCCCGTCTTTTGAGATCGTTGATTTTTAGGGTATGGAGATCTTCGAAACCAGCCGCAGTTGGATGATCAGCAATCAAGCATATGGTGGGGTCCTTCGGCGCACTGCGTTTATAACGCTTCAGTATCTCAAAATCGCCAGAACTATTAACCAAATGTTCAGCCTGTAACGTCGTGCGATGGGTTTCATCAATCACAATCTCCGCTGGCAAGGAGTCAAAGACGCACCGTATCTCAACTAGACCCTCCGGCTCATCGACATTGAAGTCATCTTTCTCGAGGGTGATTTCTCCCCCTTCAAAAAAGATGTCGAGAGCCTCTAAAATGCTCGACTTCCCTGCATCATTCTTTCCAGTGATTCCTGTTACATTGGGATCGATCGGCACCCGGGTCTCGCTTCGATACCCTCGAAAGTTCTTTATGGCAACTTCTTTTAAGCGCATCAGTTAATTCCTACATTGAGCGTTCCAGACAACAGCCGCGGCAGCAGCAGGTCGCGGATGCGGCGGAGGTTTGCATTTAGCTTCCCCAGCATTGATATCTGCTGAAGTGCTGAATTGGCAAACCCTGTGAAGTTGTTCATAGTAGCTTTGTCTGGACATACGACTTGGGACTG
>CAZOHW010000092.1:0-12381 GCA_964579525.1 uncultured Nitrospira sp.
ACAATCTCCTATCGTCAATTGCATGACGATCCCACATCAAGTGTAACTACGTAGCACACAATTCCTTTGAATACTGACATATGACAGATTGGTGCAACTCTTGCTTAACGCTACGGCAGCTGTGAACGTCACCACCTAAGGAGGGTTCAATGGAATGTCCGAAGTGTCACGGCACGATGATGTTGGAGCGGTTCTCGGATTTCTTTTTCGCCTTCTATGCCTGGAAATGCATGAACTGCGGAGCGATCATCGACCGCACCATTTCCACGAATCGTCGAAAGAGTTTGGCTACTCGAGAGCCCCAGGTCGTTGCCGCACGCTGATGAGATTCTGACCATCCCAGGCTCGGACTCCGAGCCCGAGGAGACCTAGTGGAGGTTCCGCCAGTGGGGATTATGGGTGGGCGACGTGCCCCCGACTCACTACAATTTCTTCCTCACCTCTTTCCAATCCTTCGCCACTTTGGCTTTTTTCGGCACATCGCCCTTGGTTGGTTCTGGCACGATGATCGCGTCGAGGCGGCGTTGCAAGAATACTTCGGCAAAGGCTTTGGATCGGCCGATCCCGACCTTGACGGTTTTCCAGCCCGCAGCATGGAGCTCGTCGATCTTCGTGCCTAACACCTTGGTATCCGGCGGCACGATCATGACATAGCCCGTAGGACATTTATGGATCTTCAACCAATCCCGTACCTCCGCACCTATCTGGGCTCCATCGCCTCCGACTGGGACGGTGACCACATAGATGATCCGGTAATAGAACTGTGTGAGCTTGGCAAGTTCTTCTGAAGCCTCACGCATCGGTTGTCGCTCTGATGGAAGTCCAATCCCGATGGAGGGCACTCGACTTGGTGCTGGCTCTTCCATTAGTGATGCAACCTCTATCATCAGAATGGGTTGTCGCTTCTCCCACACTGCAAGATTGGCCTGGCCTTCTGCCTGGTCGACCCGTGGACTGTTCCCCACGCGGACTTGGATAGGGGTAAGCCCTTGGGCTTTTGGACTGTAGGTGAAGAACGCCCTGCCATCTCCGCCGGTCAACGCCGTGGCAACCACCTTCCCATCCACCATAAGTTCAAGGGGTTCCCCACCAAGTTGGGCAATGAGCATGAGACGCTTGGAAAGAAGTTTGGCCTCTACAATGGCCGGCTTGCCGGGAGCCGTCAGCGCGTCTCTAACAAAGATCGTGGCGGAGGTTTTCTCTGCGGCAAATAGCACACTCGGTGAGGCCGTCATAAGAAGAAAGAGAACGAGGCAAGCTCTGCGGATTGAACTCATCATCGGCCGCATTGCCTTCGTGGACAAGGCAGGATGGATCACAAACTCGCTTGGGAATGTTAGGCTTTCAGCGCCATGAGGACTTCATCTGCATGACCGTCGACCTTCACCTTCCGAAAGACCGCTTTCACAGTGCCTTCGGGGTCAATGACGAATGTGCTGCGTTCGATGCCCCAGTACTTTTTGCCGTACATATTCTTCTCTTTATAGACACCGTAAGCTTTGGAAATCGCGGCATCTTCGTCGCTGAGTAACGGGAATGGCAACCCGAACTTCTTGATGAATTTTTGATGGGACTCCTTCCCGTCCAAACTCACCCCAACGATCGCGCCGCCGGCACGGAGAATCTGCGACTCCACGTCACGAAAATCGCACGACTCTTTCGTGCACCCCGGCGTATCATCCTTCGGATAGAAGTACAACACGATCTGCTTCCCCTTAAAACTCTTCAGACTGACGAGTTTCCCATGCTGATCGGGAATCGAGAGTTCCGGAGCCTTATCGCCTACGGTCAGTTCCTTGGCCATGGTCCCATCCTTTATCAATAAGTTCTCGGCATCGAGGGGAAATTCGGACGTTGAGTCCCATAGGGACGGTCTTTGCTACGGCCCTTGGTGTCGGGATTCCCGTACGGCGCGAGCGCCGGAGAATCCCAGATGATTTTGTTTCCCGGAGCCAAATCGGCTGCTTCCATGAAATGCCGCCGTGCGACATCAACATTGCCGAGTGCATTCAATGCCAAGGCGTAATTGTAGTGCGCCTGTCCCGATTCCGGGGCCACTGCAACCGCTTGCTCAAAATACTGCTTCGCTTCTTCAAATTGGCGAGCCTGAAAGGCTTGCGTCCCCTGTTCGGTCAGCAGAGTGGCTTGAGGTTTGACCTCTCCCTCAAGCAGAAGCGGCACCAGCGGTTTGCGCTTCTGAGAACAGGCCACCCCACTCACCAAGCACAAGACAACCGCCAGCATCATGATGAGTCTGATGTTCTGCCTCATCGCTGCACCATTCTACACCTTGCTACACCCTGGTCTGCCTGCGTGTTTCTTCTTCGAAGGTCTTCCGATACAGGACGTCCCACTCGGTACTCCCCTCGACGATGGTCCGAGCATAAGACGCCAGCTTGACTCTCACCTTTCGGTCGATCTCCTGTTCTTGAGCCAGTTCGGTTGCGAGCACCCGTTTGACTTCTTTCAACACCTGCTCTTCGGTGCCGCGAACGCGCACGATTCTCGATTTTTTGACGGCATCAAGAATCACATGGGAAAGATGGCTGACTTTGTCTTCACTCAACATGATAAAAGACCGGTAAGGAGTCAGGGGTGAGGAGTAAGGAGATCATACCAACGTGTCGCTTCGCCTCACCCCTTACGGCTCACTCCTCACCTCACAAAATTATGCCCCGTTCGCGAACCAACTTTTGTTTCACCATTTGGAACATTTTCTGGTAATCCACTTGCCCTTGTTCGATTTGTTGCTCATAGGCCTTCAGCATCTGTCGCACTTCCGCATTCAACCGATCCTCGGCACACAGTTCGTGCGTGATGGCCTGATCCAACGCATCGACAAGGGCTTTTCGATCTCCGACTAATTCGATGTGCCCGTTATCCTGGAGCCTCCCTACGAGGTTCTCCGCCAGATGGTGCACACGTTCTTTCGACAGACGCACCGTCCTCACCCTGGTTCAAGACATATCGTCGTCGCGCCCATCGCGCGACGCAGCTGCGTCGCGTCTCCGATAATCTTCCCCACTACATTCACTCGATCAGCCGGAACCGGATCCGGCCCTGTGCTCATCGGCGTGCGCCCAAAAAAGACCGCCAGCACCTGTCCCGCTCCCCAATAGGCAAGATCGCCGACCTTCACTTGCGTTGTGGCCGTTTCCCGATAGTCCCTGACACCAGGAAGCGCAAAGAAGAACTCCTCTCCCCAGGTATTGATCGCCGCCTTGACCGGGAGGGCGGCATACACTTCACGCGCGGTTCTGGTTTGTTTGAGTTCCGCTTCCAACCGAACGTCACCCACTATAATGCGGATACGCTTCGCCGACTCGGTCATAGGACGGGCCTCGACACCATAAATAATCTGGTCGTCATTGAATGTGGTGATGGAGCGAACTCTAGCTTGTCTCCTACGCGAAATCAAGGCTACAATCCACGCGATGCTCATCTCCGGCTTTATTTTCCTGCGAGGTGTAGGGCCTGCCACTGAGCGCCGGTGGTGGCGACAGCGAGTCGTTGAGCGGCATTATTTTTTGAATGATCCAGCTATCGCCGGGCTCTCTGCAGCACGAAAATCTTGGTACGACAACGATCTGCCGGTTTCGAATTTCTTGTATGAGCAACTCGTGACACGACTTGGTCCTGCCGCAGCCTTACCCTCATTTCATCGGCCACGACAGGTATCATGAACCACTGGATCGGCATTGGCCGTAGCGAGACCGGCTTGGTGCGCACCATGAATCAAGATGCCTTTCTCACCCTTGATCATCTCGGCTTGTGGGTAGTGGCGGACGGCATGGGTGGCCATGTGGGCGGGGAGATTGCCGCTCAACTCGCCATTGCCACGATACAATCGCAAGTCGAATCGTCCGGCAACCTACTTCGTACGGGGCAACGACCACCAGCAGAACTGTTGACGGAATGGATCAGCGAAGCGCACGACGCCATTATCCGGCGCGCCACATCCGAGCAGAAACTACGGGGCATGGGAACGACGATCGTGCTTACCGCCATCGTGTTGTCACCGACTCCAACCGTCTACATCGTCCATGTCGGCGACAGTCGCGCCTATCGGTTTCGATCTGGAACCCTCACCTCCCTGACGAAGGACCATACCTTGATCGAGCGGTATCTCGCACGCGGCATCCTTACAGCCGAGTCCGCTAAGGCCCATCCTGAACGCCATGTGCTCACACGCGCATTAGGGATGCAGTCGCAACTTAGACCGACCGTGTCATCCTTTCCGTTGCAGCAAGACGATCGCCTCTTGTTATGCTCGGACGGCCTAACAAAGATGTTGGAGGACGAACAGATCGAGTCGATTTTTGCTGAGACCGCTGGCGATCCAACTCATACCTGCAATCGTCTTATCAGGGAATCACTTGAACGTGGCGGTGAGGATAATGTGACGGTCGTCGTCGTGGCCCATCCGTAAGACGCGGTTCCACTTCGTTATTGACAAGATTCGTGAAGCCGTGTAGTTTTCCGCTTCACGCGAGTCCTCTCATTTCCTACGGAGCCCCATCAATGATGCCATCGACCCTGTTCGTATTGTGGAGCCTGTTGATGTTCACAGGTGCCACCAGCGCTCTTGCGTCTGAACCTTCTGACCCAGAATCCGCCATCCGCCAAATGGTTCGCGCAAATGCTGAAAAAGATCTGCCGACACTTTCTCGTTTGATGGCACACGATGCCGACATCGTGAGTTACACAGTCGGAGGCCGCAAATACATCGGCTGGCCGGAGTTCGAACGAGAGATGCGTGATGAGTTTGCTAATACCCAAAAAATAGAAATCCCGATCACCGAGCTCAAGGTGTGGACCAAAGGTGATCTCGCCTGGTTTACGATGGAGCTCGACTATACTCGCTATGTCGGAGAGGGGTCCATGGTCAAGCGAACCGTCCTCCCCTTGCGAGAAACCGGTGTGCTCGAACGTCGAGCCGGCCGTTGGCAATTGTTGTCATGGCACGAGTCATTTCGATCGGCCCAGCTTGGAGGTCCCCTCGCGTCCCCATCTCAGACCGCTGGATCACAAAAGCTCGTCAGTACGACCGGCTCTGCTATGCCGGATGTCAGCGGAGAATGGGATATTCTCGAGGTAGAGGACGAAAAACGCTACAAGGCGACATTAGACAAGAATGGGAATGGCCCCTATACCCAGCATGGCGGGCGCTTTGTTACGACGAAGATCGAGAATCGCCTCTGGCAGGGCACCTGGCATCAGCCCGGCAACGATCGCGAAGGTGGCTTTGAAGTACTGCTCTCTGAGGATGGGGCACAAGCCAAAGGCATCTGGTGGTACACGCGAGTCGATACAAGAAAAAACATTCCGCCAAAAGAACACGGCGGGACCTACCACTGGAAGAAAGTGACACCATCACCGGCCAGCGCTCAATGAACCATCGTGTGCCTTCTCAACTGTGCCAGCAAATCGGAGTCCGGTTCAATATCATCACGGATTGCTTCTCTACTTCCTGTGGGAGGTTTTATGCCTAGATCCCTCATGCTGCTTGTCTCATTCTTCCTCATGCTATCATCCGCCTATGCTGATGGAGGGCATGATCACCATGCCATCCCAACCCTGAAAAAACAGGTAGGTTCAACGATCTCCTACGGAGAGAACACCGCGGTGTTGACATTCGGACCCATCGACCTACCAACCGGCCACGGTGAAGGCGACATGGGCGATTCTATGCCTCGGTTCAACTTCCAGTTGCCGGAAGACAAGTATCTCATCGGCTTCAAATCAGCCCTTTCCACAGTCGAGGGGAAAGAACTGCCGAAAAACTACCTCCATCATATTTTGATGATCAACAATACCAGGCCCAGCGTGTCCTGTCCTGGTGAGCCGCTCTTCTTTGGCGGAGCCGGACTCGAAATGTCTGAGACCCAATTCCCTGCAGGATACGGGGTGAAACTCGCAAAAGACGATAAGCTCATGACCGTGGTCGCGTTCTATCACGGTGCTCCCCCGACCAAAAATGTCATTGCCACATTCACGATGTATTTTGCCCCGAAAGCCAAACCGGTCAAAGAAATGGAAATCTATCAGGTCGGCGTCAACATCGTCTGTTTCACCAAGTTTGGGGATCGCCCGCCCGATCAAACAGATGAAGGGATTGAAATCGGATCCGGGGTCCAAGTCCGTACAGCGCCCTTGAAATTTAGTATGGACGGCTGCGTCAAATACGCTTACCCCCACGGACATGACGAATTGCTCTTGATAGCCTTGGAGAACAAGACGAAGAAACAGACTCTCCTCCGAACCGTACCAGATGTCGAACGGGACGGAACGCTTCGGGAGTTTTTGCCCCATCAAGTTTATAAAGATGCCCAAGGGTTCCCTATCTCCAAGAATGATGACTATGAGATGGTCATGGTCTACCACCATGCCCTTCAAAACACTGAACCGCAGCATGGGATGGGCAATTACCTGCTCTATATGACACCAGGGGCCTGTCCCTCACAGAGCGCTGCCGTTACGCCCTAGACCTGGTCTTCCGCTGTCTGCCGGCTCACTTAAGCCGGCAGACAGCGTTCCCTTCTCCAGCTCCGCACTGCACGTCCAAAATTGTTCACGTCTTACTGCTATTCCCCTACCAAAGAAACCTGCGGGATACCTGTGAATCTTGCCTGTCACTATGGTATTCAACACGGCATAGTCTGGCAGCACATGGCCGCCGTTGATGACACGAAGCCGTTATGCGCGCGAGCAGCAGGCTCAACAGATGATCTCGGGAAGCCAAACTGACACAACATAGCTGGAAACCTCTCATGCAGCGGAGCGAGTCTATTGATATTCTTCTCGTGAGTCAGAACGCCGAGGACATCAAGCTCGCCACCCTCAGCTTTCGCGAATTTTTTCCTGATTGCCATGTCGAAGCCGTGTACAGGATCGAGGACGCGCCTCACTGGGCTCAACATACTCCATGGCGTCTCATCCTGATCGATGAACAGCTCATCGCGCCACACCCACCATCAATACTGCTGGAAATCAAACGACTGGCTCCCTCCGCTACCCTCATCCTACAAAGTGAACGAGGGGTGCCCACAGCGGCCTTGGATGCACTACACGCCGGCGCAGATTTCTTGCTCTATAAGAAGTCTCCCACCTTTCTCTCCGAACTCATGCTCTACGCCAAAGATGTGTTTGAAAAGCAAGATACCCGCAACGCGCTCGAACAACTGCATGACCGCCACAGCCAACTTATCGAGTCACTAACTGATGTTCTGTACGAACTTGACCCCGAAGGGCGATTCGTCTACCTCAGTCCCAACGTCGCAACCATGCTTGGCTATTCCGCTGAAGAATTGGTCGGAACTCCCTACTCTTCCATCATCGCTCCGGACCAACTGGATCGGGCACGTCACAGATTCGACGATCGCCGAACTGGAACACGTGCCTCTCGAAATATCCCGATTGAACTGACCCCCAAGTCGCATCCTCACCAGCCATATCCCGTTCGTATCAAGGCCGAGGTCAGTGCCAAAGGGCTATACAATTTACAGCGGCAACATCTGGGTACGCGTGGCCTGCTACGTGATCTCTCTCACGAACATGATCAGGAAGAGACGATCCGCCGCCTCACACGTCAGCTCCACCAGACTGATCAATTGATCGCTGCAGCCCAACACCTGGTCAGCCTATCCAAAGACCTGGAGTCTCCTCAGACCAACGTCTTGGCTCAATCACAACGGCTGCTCGATGCCATTCGGGACATCCATCTGGTTGAACGTATGGAAGCCCTCGCGCACTCTGCTGAACAAGCCGCCCGCTTAGGAGAGGCCATGACCCGTGCGGCCGCTGATTCCGACATCCGCCGTCAGACGATCAACGACATTGTCGAGTCCGCGCTGACCTCAAGCCATCCTGCTTTTATGGACCAGAGTCGAATCGAACGTGTCTATGCTGAAAACCTCCCGCCGTTCCAGGGGCAGCGAGACTCGGTCATGCAACTCTTACGCACTCTGCTTTTGCAGGCGCTTCGCTATACGACCATAGCCCCAACACACCATCGGATCAGGATCAGCACAGGCGTCGTTTCTGCGGATGCCCAAAGACTCTTCCCTACCGCCGCGCCATCTCCCTTGACTGTTCCCGTTGAAATCGAAATCCTGATTGAAGAAACCGATGAGATTATCGTTGAGCATGGACCACTGCCTCAAGAAACGGGTGATCTCTTCAAGGCCTATGCGCAGCTGAAGCAGTTGGGAGGCCGTTTAGATTTTCTCGTTCCCTCAAGCGGACGGCTTTCGATCAAGATCAGGATTCCGGTAGAGCCAGCGCCACCAGGCGTAGCACGGGCCGAAACCGTGCTGTTACCACAAACCCAAACTTCCGTCATCACTAAGGCAGCACCAGTTGTTGCTCCCATTCCAGCGTCACCCTTGCCTGATCGTCGAAGCACCCCACGTATTCTCGTCCACTGTCCCGCCCACATTACCATCGGCGAGAGGACCCATGTGGGAACCATGACGTGCTTCGGACAGGGAGGAATGGACGTGCTGGTGGACAACATGCTGTCCCTGATCGAGAACCAACAAGCCTATGTGCTCTTGAAAACCGACGATGCAATCGTGGAATTACAGGCCGTTGCGCACAACCGCAGCGTGGAGCTGAATCGATCAAAGTCCGAACCGATTCGCTCGCATTTCGTTCTGAGTGTTTCCTCTCCCATCGACAGCAAAGAGCAGCAAGTGCTGTCGTTGCTTCTCAAGAAAGCCCAAGCAGGCACCCTCTCCATGGCTGCCGAAGTCCTTCTGACATCGGAAGCGTCACACACTCTCGTCTCAGATATCACAGGACGAGAGATCCGTGACACAGACCATCGCGAAACGGTCAGGGTTAGGGTCAAACTACCCGTTCACGCTCAAGTGCCGCCCCCCGATACCATGACTCAACACTCACTCGGGGTAGTTATAAATCTCAGTCGAGGGGGCGCATGTCTTCAGCTAGACCATGTTCCTGGAAAGCTCGGAGACAGTCTCACGCTGAGTGTGTCCGCGCCAAAGCCACTCGGCCAACTGCAATCGCAGAAGCTGCAAGCCCATGAGATCATGCTACCCGCCTGTATTATCTGGACTGGCAAAAAGGATGCGGCTGAGGCCAAATTGAGACGGGGATTACCCAAGCCTTCACAGTCAATCGGGGTTTGTTTCACCACTCCCACCCCTTCGGAAGAACAAGTGATTGATCGTATCATTGCTCTGCACATCATTTCCTCGATGAATGTTGAACATGTCGCTGGCCATTCCTCTTTTGTCAATGCCTCGTGGGAATGCCGAAATGACAGGCAGCAGGTAATCGCCGTTACCGACACGCACCTTCGTCATCAGATATCATCGAATATGCCGATCGTGATCATCGTCCCCGGATATGGACGAACCCAAGCCGACTACCTACCGCTCGCGTTTTACCTCGCCGCCAAGCGCTTCCGCGTCTTGCGATATGACCATACCAATCATGTAGGCTTGAGTGACGGCGAAATCGTGGATACCTCTCTGAGCAACATGCAAACAGACCTCCAGGCTCTTCTGTTGCTCGCCCGAACGACATGGCCGACGGTGGACATCACACTTGTCGCGGAAGACGTAGCGGCGCGCGTGGCGCTGAAAACCATGGCGCTGAGCAGCACCGCAGATCGCCTCCTCCTGGTCAACCCAGTACTGGACATCGGCACCTCTCTCTTCAGCACCTACGGACAGGATGTTGTGGCCGACTATCAGCGCGGTCTACGAAAAGGGATCACCAATCTCTGGGGTCTGAACGTGAACCTCGACCACTTTATCGGCGACACCATCACTGGGCAGTACGGCGATTGGCAAACCGCAGCAGCTGATCTTACCGCACTGCCCCAGACGCCCATCGTCTTCACTACTCCGAAACAGCTTCGACCAGCCAATCACCTTGGACTCTCTGCAGAAACATTTCTCGCACTCGGCACATCCCCCATTGTCATCACACTCTCAGGTACTATCTCCACCGAATCGGCACACTACGACAAATACCAAGCTGCCGCTTTCCAATCAATTGCCCGGCAGATTTCCACAGAGCTCGAAGAAACGCATCTCCTAGATCTCACGCATGCACTACCGCAACGTACGATTTCCCATCGGCTGCTGACAGAGAAGGAGCGGATCAGGATTCGGCATCACATCGCTCAGGCGAATCAAGATGCCCTCACGGTGGCTCATCTTGCCCGGCTGCCTCATCTCCTACACCTAGCCGACTATGGGACAGTTCAGGCAGAGCTCTATCAACAGCTCTTGCCCATTGACCCAGGAATGACCGTTCTCGACGTCGGCTGCGAGCATAGTGATTTTGCCGAAGCCTTAGCCACCAACCGTACCTATGCTGCCCTGCATCGCGATAGGGCAACAGGCCATCCCCTCCACTACATCGGACTGAGTCAATCCCACGAAGCACTCGCCGTCGCACAGCAACAACTGCACACGGTCGTGGATCAATTTTCTGCTTCAATTCCCACAGGAATCTCCCCTGCTCAGCTTGTCAAGACAACATGGTTGGCGTGCGATTGGGGGGCAACACTTCCGTTCGAAGATCAATCTATCGACCGCGTCCTGCATCACCTTTCCCTTCCATTCGCACGCTCGCCGCTCCAGTGCTTGCGGGAGGCCATTCGTGTTCTCCGTCCGAACGGAGCCATTGCAGCGACCTCCTTTCGGCCTCATACCGATCTCACTTCGATCGTTCGCCATCATGTCCGCGCCATGAGACAAGACGAATTCAGTCCTCCGGCGCAAGGTGTCCTACTCCTTCTCGGCCGTCTCCACGAGGCGATTCGCCACGGCATGATTCATAGTTATGAGCCGAAAGACTTCGAGAATCTCTGCATCCATGCCGGAGGGCGGCCGCTTCGAGTCCTCTCCATTTTTGACAACCAGTTGCTTCTCGCAATCGTCCAAAAAACCAAACTCAGTAGCTGAATACGAGCCTGAAGGATATACTTTTCCTGCAGACACTCGATTGTTTTGCTAACTTTGTTGGCACCAGGCGCTAGCCCACATGATTCATGCCCGTTCGTCGTGAGATCGCGGAGCCGCGTCGTGAGACCGGCGCATGGAACCCGGAGGACCTGAGGCGTAGCCGTGCAGTACGTCGAAAGTTTGAGGAGTGAGCCTGCCGACCGACCGCAGGGATGTCGCAACAGCAAATCGGCGATGGCAGCAGAAGGGTCATGAATCATGCGGGCTAGATCACGGCGCCATGGTCACGCCCTTGCCGGCCGCTTCGGGCCCTCCATGACGAACCACACTTCTCCAGAAGTGCCCGGTGAAGAATCGCTCCGGCGCCTGGCGAATTTTGCGCGGGCTCTAGATACGATCGCCGAACTTCCATGCCTCGCCAAACATATCCTCTCAGAATTCTGCCGCGCCACGCGTCGACCAGACGGATCACTGTACCTTCTCACTCAGAGATCTCAGCGTTTTCATTGTCTTGCGGTACAAGGATCGATACGCAGGGAATCACTTCCGTCAACATTCACTCTCAGCCGTCCATTGGTCCGTCAGTTTGCTCAGCATCAACACGCCTTGGGCGACCCACCGGATACCTCTCTGACCCCGCTACGCCACTTGATGTCATCCGAACTCGCTTGCCGTGTCGGCGACGCGGCGATTCCACTCTGGAGCAGAAACCGTCTCATCGCTCTTGTCATGCTCTGGTCGGAACGGACCTCCGGCTCCTCCAGCATCAACCATACAGAAATCCTATCGGTCATGGCCCCAATGGCCGCGAATGCCCTACACTCCGTCCTTCTCCAAGAAGAACATCTGCGTGCTGACACCCTCATGCGTTGTACGGATCGGTTACGCTCTTTGGAATACATGGCAGACAGTTTTGCCCATGCAATTCGAAACCCATTGACCTCGATCAAAACCTTCATCCAACTGGCTGGTGAACGAAAAGACGATCCACAATTCGTGATGAATTTTAGTCAGATGGCGCTCGATGACGTCTCTCGCATTGATCGCCTCACTCACGAGATGCGTGAGTATGCACGTTACACAAAACCAAAACTCGCTGAGGAAGATTGCAACGACATCGTCTCATCCTGCCTCTATCTCTTAGACCTCACCCTAAAGCACCGTAGGATCAAGATTGAAAAAGATTTGGCGCCAGAGCCTCCTCATGGCATGTTAGACAGGCAACAACTACAACAGGCGCTGTTGAACCTACTCTTCAACGCGGTCGAGGCGCTTGAGACACATGGAGGAATATTGCGAGTCCGTCCCGGTACGCTCATGAAACCGGCCAGTACCGTCTGGTCCCCATTCAACATCGAGGATACGGGCACTGGAATTTCAACTGCGAACTTGGAGCCAATCTTTGACCCGTTTTTCACCACTAGCAATCGGGATGGAA
>CAZOHW010000093.1:0-12370 GCA_964579525.1 uncultured Nitrospira sp.
ACTGTGACCCGTCTCGACGGATCGGTACGCAATCAATTGTTACAGGCCACTAGTTTGATTTGGGTTGAAGTGAGAAGGAACAGAATATGCCTGGGATTGCTGGAATCATAGCAAAAGAGCCACGAGCCCGTTATGAGAACGACCTCAAGATAATGGTCGAGTGCATGAAACATGAGCCATTTTATAAAACTGGCATCTATGTCAACGAAAAGCTGGGTGTCTATGCTGGTTGGGTATGTCACCCTGGATCATATGCCGATTGTATGCCGGCATTGAATCCAGAGAAAAACGTCGTCCTAATTTTTGCCGGTGAGCATTTTTCTGATGATGTTCAGCGCGGTGAGACCAAGGCTTCGGTCTTGCTGGAACAGTATGAGAGTAAGGGAGAGAACTTCCTGAGACAGCTCAATGGCTGGTTTTGTGGGCTACTTATAGATCTGAGAGTCGGGAAGGTCATTCTATTTAACGATCGTTATGGGATGCAACGGCTTCATTACTATGAGGATGGAAGCCGGTTGTTGTTTGGGGCAGAGGCAAAGTCGTTATTGAAGGTAGCGCCCGAGCTTCGACAGCTTGACATGCGAGGAGTTGGGGAGTTGATCAGCTGTAATTGCGTGTTGAACCACAGAACGATTTTTTCGAAGATTTCAGTGTTGCCAGGTGGAGTTGCGTGGAGCTGGGATGAAGCAGGGCATCACGCCAAGAAGACGTATTTTTCCCCATCAGAGTGGCAGAATCTTCAGCCGCTTGATGAAACGACCTTCCTGGCTCGATTGGCCGAAACAGCCAGAGTTATCATGCCACGATATTTCAGGGAAAAAGGGCGTATCGGGATGTCACTCACCGGAGGTCTCGATTCCCGCATGATCATGGCGTGTTTGAATCTCGCTCCCGGCGAGCTGCCGTGCTACACGTTCGGCGGTAAGAAAGACATGCTGGATATCACGATCGCTCGGCAAGTTGCAGAGGCCTGCGGCCAAACATATTCCGTGCTTCGGCTGGATCCATCGTTTTTTACAGACTTTCCTGGCTTAGCTGAAAAAACAGTCTATCTAACCGATGGAACTGTCGATGTGTCGAGTGCACATGACATGTTTTTTAATAAGGCAGCACGGTTGATCGCGCCGATTCGCATCACTGGTAAGTTCGGCAGTGAAGTGGTGCGCGACCATACGATGTTCAATGCTGGTACATACCATGGGGATCTTTTCATTCCTGAGATGCGGTCGCAGATCAACCGCGGGGCGGAAACACTCGCTGGAGTGAAAAAAGGGCATCAATTGTCCGTTGCGTTGTTTAAAGATTTTCCGTGGAGAGAATTCAATAAAATTGTCATTGAGCAATCCCAGTCGGTGTTTCGCTCTCCATATATGGATAACGACCTTGTCGAATTGATGTACCGGGCTCCTTCCGGACTACGATCGTCAAATCAACCACAGCGAGGTATCATCCAGGAAGGAAACCCTAAACTCAGCTCGATTATCTCTGATCGAGGGTATGGAGAACAGACGAACCCACTTGTAGCAAAAGCAATCGAACTCTATTACTACGTTATTTTCAAGGCAGATTATACCTACCTTTATGCTATGCCCCATTGGTTGACTCAATTGGATACGTGGCTCATGGCTCTCACCGGCGGCAAACAGTTTTTTGGTTTACAGAAATTCGAATACTACAGAATATGGTATCGCCAAGAGCTTTCGGATTATGTCAAAGACATTTTACTAGATCAGCGAACCCTGAGCCGACCATATTTTGAACGAAACGTCTTAGCACGAATGGTACAGACTCATACACAAGGATCACATAACTATACGCATGAGCTGACGAAGGCGATTAGCCTAGAGTTGATTCAGCGTCTGTTGATCGAAGCCTGATGGATTTTTAAAGTATTGTGAGTTGGGTGAGTGACAAATCATGCCTCCCATTCTTGCAGCTACATTAACACTCTTGTTCATCGGGTACTTATTCTACCGGGATCATCGGCAGGGAGATGTTCCATCGCCCGCGCTCTGGATCCCATGCATTTGGATGTTAATCCTAGGATCTCGATCAGTCACTGAGTGGCTGTATCTGGGCGCACCAGTCAGCGGTGGCGGTGGAGAAGCGGCAGAAGGGAGTCCTCTCGATCGCGCTGTCTATTTTGGATTGATGATCGTCGGATTCATGGTGCTTGTAAGAAGAAGTGTATCCTTGACACAGCTCGTCGAGAACAATAAAGCCTTTGCCGTCTTTGTCCTATACTGCGGGATCAGTATTCTTTGGTCGGATTTCCCTTTTGTGACATTTAAGCGATGGTTTAAGGCATTCGGTGATCCAATTATGGTGTTAATCATTCTCACGGAGCCTAACCCTCTCAAAGCCGTCGAAATTGTGCTGAGGGTCTGTATCAATCTGTTAGTTCCGCTATCCGTCCTCTTCATGAAGTACTATCCATATCTTGGGAGGGCATATTCCGACTGGGGTATGATGGTGTATACGGGAGTCACGACAAACAAGAACATGCTTGGATTTACGCTGATGGTCTATGGGCTATTCTTGCTGTGGGTATTGTACCGGAGATGGGGGCAACGGTCTACGAACTGGTTGGACAACGCGGGTATCCCACTAGTGTTGCTTGGCATGGTGGGGTGGTTGTTCAACATGGCAGACAGTAAGACACCATTGCTGAGTCTGCTCCTCGCGGTCTCAATATTTCTTGTGTTGGGATTGCGGACAGTACGACAGCATATGACCGCGTTTCTCATGGCTGGTGTTCTGATATTTGGGACCCTTCAGTGGTCATTCGATATTCAGAGTTCAATCGCGGAAGGTGCTGGGCGCGATGCGACCTTTACGGGGAGAACCGAGGTATGGGAAGCGGTTCTGGAGATGCAAGAACATCCAATATTGGGATTTGGATTCGACAGCTTTTGGCTTGGTGACCGGCTAAAGACCTTACAGGATAAATGGTATTTCCGACCCACCCAGGCCCATAGCGGGTACATTGAAATGTACGTTAATTTGGGGGGGCTCGGCTTGGCGCTCTTTGCCGCAGTTCTCATCTCCTATTATCGGAAAGCATTAAAAACAATCCTGTTCCGCAAGGAGGAAGAGTGGGTGATTTTTGCGAGAGTGGGAATAGCATTTCTGTTTGCTTATTTGATCTATAACTATACCGAAGCAGCGTTTAAGACCCCTCATTTCTTGTATGTTGTCTTCTTATTGTTTGTGTTCAGCTTCTCCCGTCATTGGGATATAGCTCAAACAACCCGCCACTCTCATCTACCTACTGATGGAGGAGCGACTCATCGACTGACGAAGAGGCTTGACCCTTCTGTGCGAACTCAGCATCCCCCGCGGACATTTCTTGAATGACAGAGTTCTTCGATTCGGCAATATCAAGTGATGATTACCTCAAGCGACAAGAAAAACGACATCAATGCCTCAACCGGACAGCCGTTGGGGGATGTACAGAAACTTAAGTCTGATTTGGAAGGCCATTCCGTACGCGGAAGTTCAAGTTTGGTCCTTTCAGAAATCGGCTGCAATATCTTCCGACTGTTCGGCACTGTGATGCTAGCACGTCTGTTGACACCAGAATATTTTGGTTTAATTGGAATGGTCACCGCTCTGACAACCTTCGCGGAAATGTTCAAAGACCTCGGACTCGGTACTGCGACCATTCAACGGAAAGAGATCACGCACGAGCAAATCAGCACACTCTTTTGGATCAATACTGGAGTCGGCATTGGGTTGATGCTGATCATGGCTGCCGCCGCCCCATTCATCTCCTGGTTTTATGATGAGCCTCGATTGCTATGGGTGACGTTTGCCATTTCGTCGACATTTATCTTCGGCGGATTGACGATCCAGCATCAAGCGTTGTTGCGACGCCACATGCAATTCCCGCAATTGGCGTCCATCCAAGTGTCGGCCACAGGACTCAGCACGATACTCGGAGTTTTGTTGGCTTGGTTGGGTTTTGAATATTGGGCATTGGTTTGGAAGGAAATCTCCCGGGCCATCATTCAAGCTTCCGGGGTATGGTCGTGCTATCGATGGCTTCCCGGCTTACCCAGGCGTGGGGTGGGTATTCGCTCGATGTTTCAAACAGGTTCGCATGTTACGGGGTTTAATATTGTGGCTTTTGCCTCGCGGAACTTGGATACCGTGCTTCTTGGAAAACTGTGGGGGGCGACGTCGGTAGGGCTGTATAAACAAGCCAATCTGTTGCTCATGCTGCCGGCCAGCGTGGTTAGCTTCCCCATCACATACGTGATGACTTCCGCCTTGAGTGCCCTACAAGGAGAACCTGAACAATATCAAACGTACTACAAGAAGGTCGTGGCATTTCTTGCATTTCTCTATATACCGTGCGTGACATATATCGCGGTGTATGCCGAAAATCTGATAACACTCATTCTAGGAGGAAAATGGGTAGCGGCCGCACCGGTGATGCAGGTGATGGCCTGTGCGGCGGCTCTTGATCCTATCATGGGCACTTGCGGAACGGTGATGATTACCTGTGGAAGGACAAGACAATATTTGTATGTTGGAATAACCCAAGCGTCGTTCCTGACCCTCGCCGTATGCGTCGGCGTCACCTCGGGCATGCTGGGTTTGGCATGGGCATTGGTAATCTATACTATCGTTAGTCTCCCCTTTCTGCTCATGTATTCCTTCCAGGAGACGCCGATTTCTCCTGCCATGTTTTATGAAGCTGTGGCGTGGCCGGCCATTGCAAGTAGTGCAATGGCACTTGTCCTGCTTGCAATCCGGCATATAGTAGGCACCTCTGATCTCGTGGTTGAACTCGGGTACTCTGCCTTGCTGGCACCGTTGATTTATTGCGGCATATGGTTGATATTGCCTAAGGGTAAGGAAAAACTGGAAGGAATGTTCTCTTATTTCCAACTTGCCGTGAGAGAAATCCTATCCAAAATTGGTCTTTCTGGATTTCAAACGGTAACCCGTTCTTGAGCATGTTCGCGCACCATGATTGATTGAGTGAAAGCAAGTCTTGGACGAACCGTTGGAACCGAAGGGTTTCACTTCTCAGTAAGATAATGACTGAATCAACACCCTTGCGGATTCTGATTCTTGCACCAGGAAGTAATCCGGAATCCATCAGTACTGCACTGGTTGGGTATGCACATAGCGCTGCACTGGCACGGCTTCATACCGTAACATTAGTAGCAAACGATTTGCATGAAGCGCCGTTGCGCAGGTCTCCTGCCGCGTTTCATGAAATCGCGACGATCCATACACCATGGATCAATGCATTTTCCAAATGGCTGCTCCACTCTGTCTTTAAAGGCGATCATGGGAGCCAGGTTTTGACGGCCCTGGGATACCCTTGGCACCTCGTGTTTGAATGGAAAGCCTGGCGCAAGCTCAAAGCAAGAATCGTGTGTGGGGAATATGATGTGGTGCTCAGGCTATTGCCTGTCGTTCCAGTCATTCCAAGTATATTCTCATTTGTTTTGCGCCGATCTTCCATTCCGTTTGTAATCGGCCCGCTTAATGGTGGATTGCCGTGGCCACAAGGGTTTGCCCAGGCAGAAAAACAGAAAGAGTGGATTTCAGGTTTTAGAGATTTATACCGATTTCTTCCATTTTCACGGTCGACGTATCGGTATGCGCGAGCTATTATTGCGGGGTCATCGCACACCTATGCAGAGTTGAAGAAGTATAAGGACAAGATGTTCTTTATCCCTGAAAATGGTCTATCAGCTTCCGTGTTGGAGAATGCATCATCGAAGCCGTTAAATAACGGCGTGCTCGAGTTGTGCTATGTGGGGCGGCTCGTTCCCTATAAAGCCTGCGACATCGCCTTGAAAAGCGCGGCATCGTTGCTGAAGGCAAAGTCTGCCAGACTGACGATCGTCGGGGATGGCTCAGAGCGGCCAATCATTGAGCAGCTTGCTAGAGAGCTTGGTCTTGAAAAAGAGGTCATGTTCAAGGGATGGCTAAGTCATGATCAAACAATCAAGCAGTTGAAGCAAGCAGACGTCCTGATTTTCCCGTCGATTCGTGAATTTGGAGGGGGGGTCGTGTTCGAGGCACTTGCTCTAGGTGTGGTTCCGATTGTCATTGATTATGGAGGCCCTGGTGATATTGTGACCGCCACGGTTGGTTACAAGGTGGCTTTGACCAATGAACAGGAGATGGTGCGTCAGATCGAAAAAGATTTATGGGCATTGGCTAACGATCGAATCCATCTTGGGGAGTTGCAAGCCGAGGGGATGCGATATGCAAAAGAACGCCTGAGTTGGGACGGAAAAGCCAAACTCACGAGCGAAGTTCTGTATTGGACTCTTGATAAAGGCCCCAAACCAAACCTTCCACCCGTCAAAGTTTAGCCTAGGGAAGCTTGAGAAAACTGTCATAAATGGAGAGATGTATATGAAGAGGGAGGGAAGTAGATTATTTGAATCGAAACATCGACAAACAACCTATAAAGGACTACTTGAATATGCCGCGGCAGGATTGCATGCCGCGTCCATGGACCTTTTCCAGAAATATGTTCCTGCAGGATCCAAGGTCCTTGACCTTGGAAGCGGAGGGGGCGCATGGGCGATGCGACTATTCGATGTGCCTTATGATATTACGGCCTGTGATTTGGAGCCACGAGAAGATTTTGAGTTTCCCTTCCGCAAGGTCGATCTGAACCAAGACTTTAGTGAATTGTTCCCAGTAGAACGATTTGATGCCGTGTCTATGGTGGAAGTGATTGAACATCTCGAAAACCCTCGTCACGCGATCCGCCAAGCGAAAGCGTTACTGAAAAAAGGAGGGGTTATTTTTCTGACCACGCCGAATGCATCGGGACTCTATTCACGGCTTCGATTTTTTTTTACTGGAGAGATGGCTATGTTTACAGACGCGTCATACCATGACATGGGTCATATCACTCCGCTTACCGCATGGCATTTAGATAAGCTCGTCGTTGAGAATAATTTGACGGTGTTGGAGCGGCGCTTCCATGATGCTCCTTTCTTCCCTCCAAGATCGCTGGGGGATGCGGCGAAGGTCTTTGCGTGGGGACTGTTCCGAGCATTTATGTTTGGCACTGTTGGAGGGCAGTGTATTTTGTTGGCGTTGCAGAAGAATGATTAGTAGTAGGCGAAATAACGTCGTTATGTTGGAATAACTGAATTTATACTCTACCAGAGGATGCTCTCATGAAAGTCACAATTTTCGGAATGGGATACGTGGGTTGTGTGACGGCTGCCTGCTTTTCCAATCTAGGACATGACGTTACCGGCGTTGACGTCGACCCAAACAAGGTCGATATGATCAATCGCTCACAGAGTCCGATTATTGAACCTGGCCTAACTGAGATCATCACGGCGGGTGTGGGGACAGGCAAGCTAAGAGCTTCCACTGATCCGAGCGAATTGGGTGACGTGGTCATTGTGTGTGTCGGAACACCGAGTAATGACAATGGGAGCTTAGGGCTTAAACACCTTCTTCGAGTCGTAGAAACTATCGGGGAAAAGCTCAAAGCCTCAAATATGTATCATGTCATCACCATTCGCAGCACCGTGCTCCCGGGAACGGTTGAGGGTATTGTCATCCCCATTCTCGAAGAGAAATCCTCAAAAAAATCAGGCCAAGATTTCGGTGTCTGCATGAACCCGGAGTTCATGCGTGAGACGACCGCTATCGAAGATTTTCATAAGCCGCCATTTACGATTATTGGTCAGCAAGATCAACGTAGCGGTGATATTGTAGCGAGACTCTACGACACGATTCAGGCGCCCATGGAACGACCGTCCATTGCGGTTGCTGAAATGGTGAAGTATGCCTGCAACGCGTTCCATGCCACGAAAGTCTGCTTCGGCAATGAGATCGGAAATCTGTGTAAGAGCATGGGAATTGACAGCCACCGAGTCATGGAGATTTTTTGCAAGGATACCAGGCTGAACCTATCACCCTATTATCTGAAGCCGGGCTTTGCGTTTGGTGGATCTTGTCTACCAAAAGATTTGCGTGCCATTACCTATCAGGCGAAGCGCAATGATGTGGAAGTTCCGTTGTTGTCTTCGCTCATGCCCAGCAATGACTGGCAAATTCAGCATGCCTATCGCCTGGTCAGGAATTCCGGTCGTACTAAGATCGGGGTCCTAGGGTTGAGTTTTAAGGCCGGTACGGATGATGTGCGTGAGAGCCCGATCGTCATATTGATCGAGATGTTGATCGGAAAAGGCTATGCCGTGACGATCTACGATGAAGAGGTCTCATTAGCAAAATTGTATGGTGCCAATAAGCGGTACTTAGAGGAGACGATCCCCCATATTACCTCTCTTATGGAATCGTCTGTGCCAAAAGTGGTAAATAAATCAGATCTCATAATTGTCAGTAAGAAGACCAACCCATTTAAAAAAGAGATTGAAGGGGCTGGCAAAGATCTGTTCGTCATTGATTTGGTTCGGATTTGGGAAGACTATAAAGGGCGACCCCATTATGAAGGTATATCTTGGTAGGACAGCAGTAGGGGTACAGTGATGGCAGCGACGAGTTTTCAAGGGCGTGTGCTCATGTTCGTAGAAAACAATTTTCCGGGAGATCCTCGTGTCAAAAATGAGGCAGACCTGTTGACCTCGGCGGGGTATACAGTCACCGTCGTTGGGTTGGGTGGAAGAAAGAGCGGAGTGGCGAGCTTTGTCGTAGATCAGATCAAGGTCTATTTACTTCCACGAATCAGCCTATTCTCGAAGTCTCGGATAGATCAGCCGACCGGCCTTCAGAAATTATGGCTTAAGATCATTGCCCTTATGGGCTATATGTGGGAGTATTTTTATTTCACAGCCGGCTGTCTCGTAGCCAGCCTTTATGTTGCGACGAAACATGGGTTTGACGTGATTCATGCGCACAACCCTCCTGATACCTTGTTTCTTGTTGCGGCGTGTTATAAACCATTTGGGAAAAAATTTGTGTTCGATCATCACGATCTCTGTCCTGAGTTATATCGGTCTCGATATAACGCGGATCAGGGATTGTTGACGACTATGCTTCAATTGTTCGAAAAAGGGAGTCTCAGCCTAGCGGATATCACCATTGCCACGAATGAATCGTACCGTGCCATTCAAATCGAGCGAGGCAAAGTTAAGCCGGAGAATGTGTTCATCGTTAGAAACGGTCCGAATTTGCGTCGGGTTGCCTATCGTACTCCGAGTGAACGGCTCCGAGCCATGAATAGATGCATCCTCGGGTATGTCGGGGCTATGAACCCACAGGACGGGGTGGACTATTTGCTGCGCTCTCTCCGCGATCTCCGTTACAAATTGGAGAGGAGAGACTTCTATTGCGTCATCATGGGCAGTGGAGATTCTCTTGAAGACCTCAGGGCTATGGCCAAAAGCCTACAGCTGGACGACTATGTGGAGTTGACGGGATATGTCTCTGATGAAGATCTTATGAGTAATCTTTCGGCTGCCGATATCTGTGTTGATCCTGATCCGTCAAGTCCCCTGAATGATGTATCGACTTGGATCAAGATCATGGAGTACATGGCAATGGGAAAGCCGATCGTGACATTTGATTTGAAAGAAACGCACTGGTCGGCCCAGGATGCGGCGATCTATGTGAAACCAAACAACGAACTGGAGTTTGCCGAAGCCATCGCTAAATTGATGGACCGGCCGGACCTTCGTGCGCAAATGGGTGAATTCGGGCGGAACCGGGTTGAACGAGAGTTGAAGTGGGATGTGGTCGGTCAGAATCTTCTTCATGCATACAATAAACTGTTCGGAAGATCGAACTAGAAGTATCGGCCTGATCAATTCATTACGAGAAGCATGTCTGCTTCTTCTGTATCGTTTTCTCCAACGTAATAGATAGAGCGCGTTTGCATCGAGCCCATTCGGCAAATAGGGTTGAGGGTGCGAGGTATTGGTGTCGGCCGGGCATGCAGTCGAGATAATCGAGAGTTAGTCCAATCTATGTGTGGAATTTGCGGCCAATATAACTTCGTCGATCATCAACCGGTTCAGCTTGATACCATCAAGCGGATGGCTGGATCGTTGGTCCATCGAGGCCCGGATGATGATGGATATTTTCTAGATGGCCCGCTGGGTCTCGGATTCAGAAGATTGGCAATTATTGATCTCAGTGGCGGGCATCAGCCCATGTCGGATCAGGCCGAATCTGTTTGGGTGGTGTTTAACGGTGAAATCTATAACTTCAGAGAACTACGAAGTGAACTGGAGTCCTTTGGACATGTCTTTCGTACCAAATCCGATACGGAAGTCATTATTCACGGCTATAAACAGTGGGGCGACGATGTCTTCAACCATTTGAACGGTATGTTTGGAGTCGCGATCTGGGACGCTGTCAAGCGACGGTTGATCTTGGCGCGTGATCCCTTCGGCATCAAGCTGGTGTATTACAGGGTTGATAAGCATCAGCTATTTTTCGGCTCAGAAGTCAGAGCGGTGCTTCAGGGAACCCAACGGAAAATGCATGCAGATCCTGTTTCGCTTAACCTGTTTCTCCGATATCGGTACACTCCTTCTCCCTACACCATTTTCAAAGGGGTTCAGAAACTTGCTCCCGGCACCAAGTTAGTCGTGGAACATGGCACGTGCCAAGTCAGTCGGTGGTATCGGTCGAAGCCGTCCCCGTTTGTTCCGATGAAGTCTGATTCAGAGGCCACAGAAGAGTTGTTATGGTTATACAAAAAATCTATGCAACGGCATCTTATCAGCGATGTGCCGGTTGGACTGCTGTTAAGCGGCGGGATTGATTCGGCACTTCTATTGGCGCTCATGAATTTGTACGGGAAATCATGGCCGACTTATACAGTCGGGTTCGGTTCCAGCTATACACAGGATGAATTAGTCGATGGAGCCGAAACGGCGAAGGAGCTGAACTCCGTCCATACGTCCGTTACACTGAATCGATCAACATTTGAGGCGGCACTCCCCAAAATTGTGGCATGTCTTGAAGAACCGGTGGCGACCTCATCTATTGTTCCAATGTATTTTGTCTGTGAGCGGGCCAGACAGGACGTCAAAGTGGCATTGATTGGCCAAGGACCTGATGAGCTCTTTGGGGGTTACAATCGGCATCTCGGTGTTCGATATGGAGCCTACTGGAGCCGTCTTCCCCGATGGATGCGCCACGTGGTTTCTTCTGGTATTCGTATGATGCCGAGGAACGAAACGCTGAAACGCGGTCTCTACTCGCTCGATCTGGAAGACCGCCTGCAACGGTACCAGAATGTGCTGTCGATTTTACCAGGTGCCGAGATAGATGAGCTGTTTCAGGACGGACTTATCCCGACGGATGCCGGGGACAAGGTGCTTGGTTGCTGGGAAGAGCTGAGCGATCTGATGGTGAACACTGATGAGCTCGGTGGATTTCAGTATCTCGAAGTCCGCTCAACGCTTCCTGACGAACTGCTCATGTATGCCGACAAGCTCTCGATGGCACATAGTTTGGAGTTGCGTGTTCCATATCTTGATAAAGAAATCGTGGAATATGCGGAACGTTTGACGGCATCGTTTAAGGTGAGGGGTCGGATGCAGAAGTGGCTGCATCGTCAGGTGTGTCAATCCTTTCTTCCAACCACATTCCTACAGCGTAAAAAGCGGGGCTTTGCCTCGAACGTTGTCGATGATTGGTTTCGAGGTGCAATGAACAGCAAGATGAACGATCTCTTCATGGACGGCCAATCAAAGATGTATGAATATCTTCGCCCGCAAACTGTGCAGCAACTCTACAAAGAGCATACGGCAGGCCGGCATGATTACCACAAGGTGTTGTTCAGTTTGATCGTGTTTGAAGAATGGCTGCGGGTTCACTAAGAACGGACAGGTCAATGATGAAAGGGGACATGATTGTTCAACCGGACGATCCCATCCTGGTAACTGGGGCCACGGGATTTATCGGCGTCAAAGTCGTTGAGAATCTGCTGGAACGAGGCTTTCGGCAGATCCGTTGCTTTACTAGACCCGCTAGTTCCAAGAGTCGACTCGAAACACTGATAGGGCAGTACAATGGGCGTGCCCAGGTCGATCTGATCCAGGGCAATCTGTTGAGGCGGGAGGACTGTATTGCGGCAACAAAGGAGGCGAGGGTCGTCTATCATCTTGCCGCAGGGGCAGGTGAAAAGTCTTTTCCTGATGCATTCATGAACTCCGTCGTGACGACCAGGAACTTGCTTGATGCAGTATTACAACAGCGAGGCCTCCGCAGATTCGTCAATGTCAGTTCGTTCACGGTCTATACTAACCGAGACCAGCCGATGGGACGACTTCTTGACGACTCGGGTCCAACAGCATCCAAAGTCAAGCGAATTCTGGATGCATATTGTATTGCAAAGGTCATACACGATGAGCTGATTACCGAGTATGGAACGAACAAAGCGCTACTCTACGTA
>CAZOHW010000094.1:0-12350 GCA_964579525.1 uncultured Nitrospira sp.
CGATATACAACAGATTCCCTTGGTAGATGATCGGCACGGAAATCAGCCGCAACGGAGGCTCATTGGGATATTTGGCCGACTCAAAAATCGTTTGTCCCGTAAAGGCTGTTTCAAGAGCCGTTCTGCTGAGAGGGACTTCGTGCTGTTTGATGTTCGGTGAGCGAATTGTAATGGTGCCTGACGGGCTGAAAATCTGGAAAAATTTGTCGATTCGTGTCAGCTCGGGAAATTGGGACAGCAGCGCTTCCTCATCAAGGAGAGGGAGAAACCCTCTCTCCTCCAGCGAACGCACGGCCGTGGTGGCGGTTTCTTCAAGAGATTGATCGACCGCGTCACGAAGATCGCGCGCCGTTATGGCATACAGCGAGACGGAGAAGATGATCAGGACAAGGGCGAGGGCACTCCCGTACCAGAGGGTAAGCCGGACACGTAGCGGCATGAGCTACCTCCAGGTCGGTCGTGACACAACGCAATCGGAAGAACTCTCGGCAACATGTACCGCGCATCGGTAGCCATGAGGCAAGCATACAGGTTTCTTCGGCATCGTCTTAATCAGCCTTCAGCATATAGCCGCTACCCCGGATGGTATGAATTAATTTCTTCGTGCGACCTCGGTCGATTTTGTTCCGCAGGTAGTTCACATACACGTCGATGACGTTCGTAAACGTGTCGAAGTCTTGATTCCAGACATGCTCGGAGATCATAGGCCGTGTCAGCACTCGCCCGGTATGCCGCATCAAATATTCGAGCAGGGCATACTCTTTCAAGGTCAGATCAATACGTTGGCCCCCACGGGTCACATCCCTGGTTGCCGGATTGAGTATCAAATCATCGATCTGAAGAATCCCTGGACTTTCCGTCGCCCCTCGGCGCAGCAACGCGCGAACGCGCGCGAGG
Organism: uncultured Nitrospira sp.; assembly: GCA_964579525.1. GTDB lineage: Bacteria > Nitrospirota > Nitrospiria > Nitrospirales > Nitrospiraceae > Nitrospira_D. Next base: position 898 of record CAZOHW010000094.1, read on the forward strand.
AGTTCATCGATCGCAAACGGTTTGGTGAGATAGTCGTCGGCCCCGGCATCCAGTCCTTTTACGCGCTGATCTATCTGCGATTGTGCCGAAAGAATCAACACGGGGGTTTGGATCCGCTCGCGACGGAGATTCGTCAGCACATCCAGGCCGGACATGGAAGGGAGCATCACGTCGACCACGAGGAGATCATAGTTGGTGGCCCGTGCCATCTCCAACCCTTTGGCTCCATCCTCGCACAGGTCGACCGCGTAGCTCTCCTCTTCCAACGCTCGTTTGATAAAGCACCCGACCTTGGTTTCGTCTTCGATAACGAGCACTCGCATACACACTCCTCATGGCATCGTAATCCACCCAAAACAGAGATTTTCCCAAGCCTCACGTCCAAGGAACCGGCTCGACGAACGTCCCGCTTGAACGAGAGTATCAGAGGCAGAGGACGGGGATCAAAGAGAGATGCGCTTATGTTGAATCTCCTGGGACGGTTTGTTCCAGAGACGTGATCACGGCTTTGCCGTCACGGGAACTGAACACAAGAATTTCCTCACCTTCCGCCTTCAGCTCTCGATTGGCCTGTCGGAGCGTTTCCGATGACTTGAATGACACCTTCGCGCTTCGCTCATCAGCGGCCAGCGACACGGACGTATTGGTGCGGGTAAAATCCTTCTCGCTGGGAAACGCAAACGCCATGGTGAGGGTCTTGCGGTAGTCATCGCGAGTCAAGATCGCGCTTTGCAATTGTGTGCCTTGTTTCATATGGATAGTAATCGTGGCGTCTAGAGCAATAAGGCGCAGGATTCCGTCGATATCTTTTTCCCTATTGGCCCGATCCAGCTCATCAAGAAGCCTGTCGATTCCCTCACGAGTCAGACGCACCTCGCCGCCTGAAGACTTCGTCGACAGATCAGCTGTGACTGTTTTGGATGCCGTCTTCGGTAACGAAGCTGTCAATCGAAAGGCAGAGAAACCTTGGTTCTTCCAAAACATATATCCAAGGCCAGCGATGAAACCGATGCCGACGATCACCACCAGAGCAATCACGAGGCGTATCAAGAAACGCACGCGCGATCCATCCTCTGTTCTATGCATGGCTACCATAGGATCAGGCTTCTACGCTGTACCATACCGCGAATGACACGGAAAGCAATCAAAGTCAGGGAGACGCGCAAATCTTTGAGCGTGAACTACGTCTCACATCGACGGACATCACTGTTTGCCCACATCGGATCCCGCTCATCCGATCGCCGGGCGATACCGGTTCTCTTGGAAAAAAAGTTGATGCCGTGATACCCTATTGCGCTACTGTTCACCCTCATTCAAGTTTAACAAAAGGTACAAGACTTCATGACCACTCAGAACTGGTTCCACCCCACGGCCGATTTTCTTGATCGACATCTTGGTTCTACCAATGCCGACATCCAAGAAATGCTCGCCACGCTGGGATTGCAATCCCTCACCATGCTGGCCGATGCCGCGATTCCCTCGGACATTCGCCTCCAACGACCACTGGACGTGCCGAATGGGGAAGGCGAGCAAGCGGTATTGGCCAGATTGAAAGCCATCGCTTCACAGAACCAGATCTACCGGTCTCTCATTGGAATGGGCTACTACGATTGTGTCACCCCCGGCGTGATTCAGCGAAACATTCTAGAAAATCCAGCATGGTACACGCAATACACACCTTATCAGGCTGAGATCGCCCAAGGACGTCTGGAAGCGCTCGTCAACTTTCAGACCATGGTCGCGGACTTGACCGGACTGCCGCTGGCGAATGCGTCACTATTGGATGAGGCCACGGCAGCAGCCGAGGCGATGGCGATGTGTTATGCAATCGCTCGCCACTCGGGTCAGGAACGGAAGGAGTTTTTTGTCTCGCGTGATTGCCATCCCCAGACAGTGGCCGTCTTGCAGACAAGGGCGGAACCGCTGGGGATTCTGATTCGGACTGGTGTCCCTTCATCAGCCGATTGTTCACGCCATCAGTTGTGCGGCGTCCTGTTGCAGTACCCGGCCACTGACGGGTATGTGAGTGACTTCAGTGCCCTGGTGGCTCACGCCCATCAGGCCGGTGTCCTCGTCGTCGTCGCGACCGATCTTCTCGCGTTGACGCTGTTGCGCTCGCCTGGAGAATTCGGGGCCGACATCGCCGTTGGTTCGACACAACGATTCGGCGTGCCCATCGGCTTCGGAGGCCCACATGCAGCTTTTATCGCCACGAAGGAGGAGTACAAACGACAGCTGCCAGGCCGACTCGTCGGTGTCTCGAAAGATGTCACCGGGAAACCGGCAATCCGGCTGTCTCTTCAAACCCGCGAGCAACATATCCGTCGAGAAAAGGCGACAAGCAACATTTGTACAGCGCAAGTCCTCCTGGCCATCATGGCTGCTATGTACGCGGTCTATCACGGACCGGAGGGATTGCGTCGGATCGCAGAACGGGTGCACGGATTGACTGTGTTGCTGGCGGAAGGACTCCGACGGCTCGGATTCGAGGTGGCACCAAAAGTGTTTTTCGATACCCTCCACATCCCGGTTCAAAAGACACAAGCCGAGCAGATTCTCGGTCGGGCGAACCAGCAGCGTCTCAATTTACGACATTTTGACGACGGTTCGATCGGCATCTCCCTGGACGAAGTCAGCACGGAAAAGGAAGTGCTGCAATTGCTACAGATCTTCGTCGGTCATAATCAGTTACCCTTTCAGCTGTCCGATCTTGCCGCCGCTGTGGATGTGACGTACCCAGCCTCATTGGCCAGAACAAGCCCCTATCTGACACATGAAATCTTCCATCGCTATCACTCTGAGCATGAAATGCTCCGCTATCTCCACCGGTTGCAGGTACGAGATCTCTCTCTCGTCCATTCCATGATCCCACTGGGTTCCTGCACGATGAAGTTGAATGCCACGAGCGAAATGCTGCCGGTGACGTGGCCCGAATTCTCTCGGATCCATCCGTTTGCCCCGACGGAACAGACCCGTGGGTATCGTGATGTGATTCAGCAGCTCGAGGGATGGTTGGCTGAGATCGCCGGCTTTACGACATTCTCGCTTCAACCCAATGCGGGATCGCAAGGTGAATATGCCGGCCTCATGGTAATTCGGCAGTATCACCGGTCGAAGGGGGAACCGCACCGAAATGTCTGCTTAATCCCTGTGTCCGCTCATGGCACGAATCCCGCGAGCGCCGCCATGGCTGGAATGACCGTCGTTATCGTCGCCTGTGATCGACATGGCAATATCGACCTCGCGGATCTTGAATCCAAGGCCTCGCAATATCGGGACCGGTTATCGGCCCTGATGTTGACCTATCCCTCGACCCATGGAGTCTTTGAGGAAGGAGTTCGGCGTATTTGCCAGATCGTGCACACCCATGGCGGGCAGGTCTATATCGATGGAGCCAATATGAACGCCATGGTCGGCCACTGCCGTCCCGGCGACATCGGCGCGGATGTTTGCCATCTCAATCTCCATAAGACCTTTTGTATTCCCCATGGCGGAGGAGGGCCCGGTGTCGGCCCCATTGGAGTCGCACGTCACTTGGCGCCGTTCCTGCCTGGACATCCGGTGATCAAACTCGGCGGCCCCGAGGCCATTGGTCCGATATCAGCGGCTCCGTTCGGCAGTCCGAGCATTCTTCCGATCTCCTGGACCTATATTGCCATGATGGGACGAGACGGTCTGACCAAAGCCACACAAGTCGCGATCCTCAACGCCAACTACATGGCTAAACGGCTTGAAAAACATTATTCTGTACTGTACACGGGCGATTCCGGTCTGGTCGCGCACGAGTTCATCCTGGACCTACGAGAGTTCAAAGAGAGCGCCGGCGTCGAGGCCATGGACGTCGCGAAGCGACTCATGGACTATGGCTTCCATGCGCCGACGGTTTCCTTCCCCGTGCCCGGCACACTCATGATCGAACCGACCGAGAGCGAAGCCAAGAGTGAGTTGGATCGCTTCTGTGATGCACTTATCCTGATCCGAGCGGAAATCCAGGAGATCATCGACGGACGACAACCACGCACGAACAATTTACTCAAGAACGCACCACACACCGCCGCCGTCGTCACGGCGACGGAATGGACTCGCCCATACAGCCGTGAGCAGGCGGCATTCCCCGCGCCTTGGATCAGAACCAGCAAATTCTGGCCAAGTGTGAGTCGCATTGACGAGGCTTACGGTGATCGCCATCTGGTTTGTAGTTGCCCTCCTATCGAAAGCTACCAATCGTAACAGGAACTTTTCTGGTCTCGGCTGACAGGTTGTTATCCAACGATAGACAGGTCCTATCTCCACTGCTCCTTGCCTGATCTCCATCACAGCAGTACAGTACGTGATGGCTTTCAGAAGGAGGACGGAGCATGACCGACATCGGACGTCGAAGCTTTCTGGTACGGACGGGCTTGGCTTTGGGCTCAGCAATCTTGGCTGGTGCCCATCCTCGCGTTTTTGCTGAACAACCACCGGTTCAGAGTCGAGTGAAGAACTGGGAGGACCTTCGAGCCCAGTTTCCCCTCTCTCCACAGCTTATCCACCTGGCCGCGTTTTTCCTTTCATCCCATCCCACCCCAGTGCGTGAAGCCATTGAACGGCATCGTACCGGCCTGGATGCCGATCCCATCGGCTATTGGTTCGAGCACGAAGAAAAACAGGAAGCGAAAGTCCTCCAGGCGACAGCTGAGTACCTGGGTGCCGATCCTCGAGACATTGCATTGACGAATAGCACGACGATGGGATTGGGACTACTCTATGGCGGCTTGCAGCTTCGGGCTGGCCAGGAAATCCTCACAACGACCCACGATCACTATTCGACCGAAACCGCCCTGCGTCTTCGTGCTGAACGAACGGGCGCGAACGTGCGACAGATCCCTCTCTATCGTTCGCTGAAAACCGTCTCTCGCGACGAGATCGTCGCGTCCCTCCAAAAAGGCATCTCACCATCGACTCGGATCGTGGCCGTTACTTGGGTCCATTCCAGCACAGGCCTGAAATTGCCCATCCATGACATGGCACTGGCGATCCAATTCATCAATCGTTCGAGAGACGAGCGCGACCGAATCATCTTCTGCGTCGATGGTGTCCATGCTTTGGGCGTCGAAGATTTCCGTGTGAATGACTTAGGCTGTGATTTTCTGGTTGCCGGGACCCACAAATGGATGTTCGGCCCACGTGGAACCGGTCTCGTCTGGGGCCATCCGAAGGCCTGGCCGATCGCCCAACCAATGATCCCGACTTTCAATATCCAGGCCTATGACCTCTGGATGGAGAACAAATCCTCCAGAGGCCTCCCGCAATCCATTCACATGACGCCGGGCGGGTTCCATTCATTCGAACATCGCTGGGCGCTTGATGAAGCCTTCTTGTTTCATCAAACCATTGGGAAGGCCAAGGTGACACGACGCGTCTATGAACTAAATCAGCAATTGAAACAGGGTTTGGCGGCTATGTCTCATGTCATCGTGCACACACCGATGTCGCAGGACCTGTCAGCGGGGATCACCTGTTTCGAAGCGGCTGGTCTCTCACCTCGCCAGATCGTGGAGAAGCTCCGGCAACGCGGCATCGTCGGCAGCGTCACACCCTACGCGACAAAATACGCCAGACTGGCACCGAGTCTCTTGAACTCACCGGGAGAAATCGATCACACGTTGGGAGAAATTGCAAAGCTTGGCTCTACTTAGAGAACAGCAGACCGTTTATTAACTCAGCGACGATGAAAGGGAACACAGAAGCTGTTGGAGCAATGGGCGATTCTCAGATCGCCATTCGTGCGGTCGTAATAGCTGATTACACCTCGACCATCCATCCCGATGGCAAGCGACGTGAACCGACCGACATCGTCCTGACTTTGAACGACAGTGTGGGTAGCCGAGGTGCAGTCGACGTCCGTACAGTGCGCGACTCGTAAGTCGCCGTTTGTCACATCATAATAGCTGATCAGGCCTCGGCCATCGAGACCAATAGTGAGGGATGTGAACTGACCGACAGTATCCTTGCTGTGAAGGGTGCTGACTCCGGCCGAGTTACAAGCAAGGTCGATACAGTGAGCTACCTTCAGATCCCCGCTTGTCGCATCATAATAGCTGATCAGTGCGAGACCATCTGTCCCGATCGCCACGGAGCTATACGTTCCGACATCGCCTGTACTGTCTACTGTGCTCTCAGTCGCAGAGCGACACACAACATCCTCGCAATGCGCAACTTTCAGGTCCTGGTTCGTGACATCATAGAAACTGATGAGTGCCAACCCGTCGGCACCGATGGTGATTGAGCTGAACTGACCCATGTCTCCCTTGCTGACTAAGGTCGTGACCTTGGCCCTGCTGCAGTCCAAGTCGGTACAATGGGCCACTTTCAGATCCCCGTTCGTCTCATCGTAATAACTGATCAGACCTCGGCCATCTGTCCCGATCGCTATAGAGGTGAATTGTCCGACCTGACCGGCCTCGTCTAACGCATGGTGTGTCACCGCGATGCAGGCGATATCGGCACAGTGTGCAACTCTCAGATCCCCATTTGTTTCATCAAAGTAACTGATGAGCGGAAATCCATCCGTGCCGATCGTTACAGAACTGTACTGACCGACATAGTCCTGGCTCTGAACGGTGGTAAGCGTCGCTGAGGCACAAAGAAGGTCGAGGCAGTGGACCGTCTTGAGGTCACCATTTGTCGCATCATAGTAGCCGATAAACGCCTTCCCATCTGCTCCGATCACCATCGAAGATGGCGCGCCGACATTGATGGCCGCTCCGTCCAATGCGGTCACGGTCGAAGATATACAACCCACGTCACTACAGTGAGCGACTTTCAAATCACCATGAGTGACATCGTAGTAGCTGATGAGCGGCAAGCCGTCCCTCCCGATGGCCACCGACGTGTACTGACCGACGTTGCCGGCACTATCCGGTGTCGCGAGTGTGGCCGCAGCGCAGGTCACATCGGTACAGTGCGCGACTTTTAAATCCCCATTCGTTACGTCATAGTAACTCATGAAACCGAGGCCGTCGCTTCCGATCACAATGGACGTGTATTGACCGACATTTCCTTCGCTTTGGAGAACCGTTCGCGTCGGGGTCACGCAGACCACTTCCTCGCAGTGAATAACTTTGAGATCGCCGTTCGTCGCATCATAGTAGCTGATGAGGGGACGGCTATCCATCCCGATTGTCACGGAACTGTATTGGCCCACATCAGCGGTTTTATCGGGAGTCGTCGTCAAAGTTGGTTCCGTACAAGACAAGTCCGGACAGAGGGCAGACTTCAGATAGTGATCCGTTGCATCGTAATAGCTGATAAGACCTTGTCCTCCGGCAATGGTGACAGAGGTGTATAGGCCGACATTCCCCTCAGCCTGCAAAAACGTGAGGACGGTAATCGTCGCTGCCTCACAAGTGACGTCCGAACAGTGCGCAATCTTCAGGTCGCCGTTTGTGACATCGTAGTACGTGATGAGCGGGAGCTTGTCGGTACCGATAGTCAATGACGTGTACTGGCCGACATTCCCAGCGTGATCGAGCGTCCTGAACGTGGCCGACGTACAGGCGATATCAATACAATGCGCGACCTTCAAGTCGCCATTGGTGGCGTCATAGTACGTAATCACGCCGAGATCGTCGCTCCCAAGCGCAATTGAGGTGTACTGGCCCACATCCCCCTTGAGATCAAGCGAGCTGATTGTCGCAGAGGTACAAGCCTGATTGGAACAGTGGGCGACCTTCAGATCACGGTTGGTCGTGTCATAGTAGCTGATGAGGCCCAGACCATCGGCCCCAATGGCGACCGAGGTGTACTGACCGGCATCGCCCGAGCCGTCACGAGTGATCAGCGAGAAGCCAGGGCGCTCCATCGCCGTATCATCGGCCTTCACGCCCACGCTTAACTGAAGGCCGGACAAAAGCACGAGGACGGTGCCGAGTTCAATGAACCGCCCCGTCAATTTCTTGCCGGATCGGACTTTCATGAGACACCCGTGGTCTCTAGTGTGAATGACTCTGAGTCAGGGAGGCAAGTGGGAAAGTTAGGATGAACCGTTGAGGAGTGAGAACTTTTCTAACTTACGCCTACAAGGGATGATCCAGCTTGTTCCGTGATGAATCATTCACGGCGAGGAATGCATCGCACCTACCTACCTGTTCATCGAGATGCTTGCGAAAGTCTACGCCAAAGGGAATAGAATCCACATCGAGAAAAACCGCCCCTCCTCCAAACTGCTGGACAAGCCGGTCATCGATACGACCAGTAATATCGGCACTATCCTCGCGGCGGTACGAGATCAGAACCTTGCTTATGGTTTCCAGATAGGGAACTGCTCCTCATCTTTGGTTCACTTGCATCTTCGCACGAATTTTACTCATTTTCCGGATCAAGGCAAGAGTGGAAGTCAGAGGAGCAGTATGGGGCAAGAGAATTTAGGAGAACCGCCTTAAGGCTTGCTCACTTTCACTTCGAGCGCGCCATCCATCATGGTACGCACATGCAGCGCTTTCGGATCAGCAAAGACGCCGATGCCTTGTACCGAATCGATCACCCCATGCATCGAGACCGTGGGACTCATTTGTCGATCCAGTGCCTTGGTCAGCAAGGTGTGTACGCGATCCGTGGCTGGCGACACGCCGACCACGGCTTCACCCGCGATCAACTCCAGTAAGGATGTGCGCAGGAGCCACTTGGCCGTTTTTTGCAAGAGCACTTCCGTCGCCCGATCGTACTGGAGACTCGCCATGTAGACGGTTTGCGTGAAAAGATTCAGATCGGGTTTCCCGACCATGTACAGATGCCCGTTGGCATCACCGGCGATATCAATTCGCAAGATGACTTGGTTGCCGCCGTTGCCGTAGATCCACGCGTTGACGATGCTTACAACATTCCCGTCTTGTTCGACACGTCTACCTCTGAGCCGGCTCGTCAGACTCTTGGAAAGCTCCGCATAGTCGAGCGGGGCATCGGCGACCACGTGGAATCCCGTCGACGTGAGCCGGTTCGCGAGCGCCCGGGACACGGTGCCGTAGTCTTCCGTGGATCCCGTTTGGGACTCAAAGTGGGGAAGCGCAGCAGCGGTGGCAAGCGGTTCGGTCCCGACAACAATCACTGGTTTCGCCGTGACATAAATGATGTCATCGACGGTGTGCCCGCTCGCAAAAAAGCCGCTATGTTTCACCCTCTCGACATTGAGCAGGAGCCAGGAGTCCGGTTCCAAGGGTATTGGCTTACGCAGCGCGTTCCAGACATCCTCCACCTGGGGCTTCACAGTCATGGCGGTGATACGGGAGGTCGCCTGATTCAGTCCTATCGTGATTCGGTCTGTCAGCTGATTTTTGACTTCCTGGGTCACTTCGGTCTCGACCGCGCCGAGCTTACAAAGGTCAACGAGCCCCCCCGTTACACTGCTAACCGATGCAGTCATCCCATACTGTGGGGACAGGCCGATGGCAAGAGTGCCGTTCAGGGCGCCTCGTTTAGGCCAATCACTGCCCTCGCCACATTGACCATGTATGGACGTGCCAATCTTATAGCGAAGGGGAGTACTGATGGATAAGTGAGAACCGGACGGTTCGATCCCTTTCCACCAATCGCGGAGGCCCGTGGCCTGTTGTGCCCTATTGGGTTTGGGGGAACTTGAGGCCTCTATCACAAAGTCATCTCGCTCTGCGTAGTATTTGTAGTCGTCGCTTTTGGGGTTCTTGAGATAGCTTCCCCAATGGTCGAATTTCTTCGGGATGACGGTCTCGTTGTTCACCGTCTCAAGAAACATTGAGAGGTCGAGTTGGACTGGAACGTTGATGTTCGACTCTGGAATCGGAGGCAGGGGGTTTGGGATGGCTCGCAGCTCTTCAGGCGACGGTGGGCGTACGTCATACACCTTCGCCAGACAGCCCGTCACGGACAGCAACAAGGATAGGACGACCAGAAATCTGTCTAGTGAATTGGGAAACATGGATTTTCCCCCTTTGAAGAATCCGTGATTACGAGACACACCCTCACCCTTGCGGAAGTGAGCTCTGGTTACAACGGAACCGCGCTAGGATACCAGAATCCCTCAACGTTTTGTCACGGCAAAATAGCTGTCTCTTCAGGGCATGAGGTCTATAGTTAGGATGCCAGAGATACAGACCACGAATCCTTGGTGGGATATGTGAGAAATAGCTTTGGTCGGACTGTGGGGCGCAGGATTTATCCTTAACCCCCTAGTCTTCTACCGGTTTTTCATCTATTCGTGAAAAGCGGGGAACGGATACGCCGTCTTTATCGACGCTCTCTGTAAACATTGCCACGGGTCTTATCCAGAGGCCCCGCTCGCCATACAACGCCCGATACACGACAAACTCCTCTTCCGTTTCTGAATGTCTGGCAATCCCCAACACTTCATAGTGCCGACCTTTATGGTGACGGTAAACCCCGGGTAAGACCATGATCAATGCCTCCTCATAGGGTGGGTAACGGTGTGATCTCTTAACCACAATCCTCCGACAAATAGCTACCTTGAAACATGCCTTAAGTGAGGCCGTATGAGAAGATCTGACTGCTATTTGTAAGTATCAAGAACCGGATGGCCGGTTGCGGTATCTCTCCGGCGAGGCAGAAGCCGAGCGATTGTTGACTGCCTGTGACGCTTAACTGAAGATTTTCTAGTACAGGAGTCTTATCTACCATATCTACACGGGCCTCTTACTGCTTAGCATGGTACACTTCACTTGACATGTACTTGACGATCCGGCCCGAAAACGAGTCGTACAAGGTGCTAGCTGATGTCGAAATGAACGGCGCTAAACCGCCGAAAGGTCTTAGTAGGGCGGGGAAATATAGTTGGTGCCGAAGCCGGGATTTGAACCCGGACACCCGTGAGGGCGCTAGACCCTGAATCTAGTGCGTCTGCCAGTTCCGCCACTTCGGCTCTAGAGGTTGCTGAAAATGGCTTCCACCGTCGTTCTCACATCGCACGGATCCTTGACGTACCAACTTCCAGTACGACTCGGATCCTCACTCGTTGCAGCCTCGGTGGAACCCCCTTTTGAGCAGCCTCAAAGGATGAGGAATCGTACGACTTCCTTCTTCCCGCAAGGAGCAGGATTATCCTGAATTCTCCTGGCTCACGTCAAGCAAGCCCAACCTACCAGTCATACTCCAGCACGTGAGGCGGTTTGAGGCATGGCCCACTGTCCACACGTCCCAATATCTTGAAGACCACCGCTGACCACGACCCGTTCGCGGACGAGGCCAGCTGCAGCTAGGAGCGAGGGTGCCGCGATCCTGGGAGCTTCATCGACAATCAGCACGTCAAACCGCACACGGTTGAACAACGGATCGCTAGCGACTCTGGTCGGTGTCGCAGTAACCAACCGTCGGTTCTGGATGAAAGCCTGTCGGTTGGGTTCTTCTTGAGCCACGAGCAACTCACGAACCTTCTTCGTACCCCCCAATTTCGTGATGTCCTCTTTCAGCTGCTCGAACTCTACACG
>CAZOHW010000095.1:0-12286 GCA_964579525.1 uncultured Nitrospira sp.
AGTCTGGCCTGTGCCTTTAGGTACCCCGATTGCGCAAGTCCCAGCTCGCTGCTATATAGAATGGCGAGTGGAGCGTTGGCCTTCACCTCTTGGCCAAGGTCTGCATACACTTCGACCACACGTCCACGAACCAATGTCGTGATCTCAGCCATATTGCGTTGGTTTGGCTGGACGCTGGCTGGAAAATCCCGATGAACCCGGAAATCACTCCGTGTGACTGGTTGCACGACTAATCCCACTCGTGCCGACTCTTCTGCCGTCAATGTGATTAAGCCAGACGTCACGACGGTAGCCTGTGACTTGCTCGCAGCAACATCGGTGGGAGTTCCGTCGCACCCTACCTCCATCATCGCTGCCCCCAGCAAGAGGCCGGCAATAGCGGGGCGAACAGTCAACAATGCTCCTTTACTTCCGACCATGGATCTCACAATGCTCCCCCCACGGCCTGTTCGAGTCGTACCAATGATACGGAGAGATCATGCTGCGCTTGCGCATAGTCGAGGAGAATCTGCCGTTGCACACGCTGGGCATCAAACACTTCAAGCAGGCTTGAGGCGCCTTGTTGAAAACTAAACCGAGCCAGCCGTAGCGCCTCCTGAGCCTGTTTCAGCAATCCCTTGTCGAAAACCTCGATTAATTCCGCAGTCGTACGTACATCCTGGAAATGTTGATGGACAGCACGGGCCAACTCATTGCGGCTCCGGACCAGTTCCGCTTCTTCGCGACGCTTGATCCCCAAGGAAGAAACGATTTCTCCCTGACGCCGATTCCAGAGAGGCATTGGAATAGACAGTCCTCCTTGGAAGGCTTCTCGTCCAATCTCACGCCAATACCCGCCATTGACGGTGATGGTAGGGATGCGGGCCTGCCGTTCAAACTCGACCTTCCACTCAGACTGTTCCACGGATTTCATGAGACGCTGAATGGTCGGATGTTGGTCCATCATACGGGCCATTAACTCGTCAATCTGTAACTTTTCTGGGAGGATTTTGAATTCACCTTGGACCATATAGGAAGAGCCGAGTGCACCACCCGTCAACGTATCAACCACAACCCGACTGATTCGGACGGCATTATCAGCCCTTGCCAGTTGCTGTTTTGCCTTTAAGACCTCGACTTCTGCTTTAATTGACTCAAATTGCGGGGCTTCACCGGATTTCACCCTGGCTTTCACGACTCGTGAGACGCCATCGACAATTTCGAGATTGAGACGCGCGAGATCAGCGCTTTGCTGAGCCAGAAGCAAATCATAGAATGCGACCTTCACCTGTAAGGCCAGATTTAACCGAGTCTCCAATAGTCCGACCGTGGCGGTCACCACGCCGAGGTCTGCGACCTGTTGCCGGGCCGCACGGAGAGCCGGCCATTCAATCGGCTGTCCGATGATCATGTTGGATTCGGTCAGTGACTCACGATCAAGGAGTGGCCCGATACCCGCACGGCCTGCATCGCGAAGCGAGCCTCGTCCACCGAACCCGGTAATCGTCGGATTGGGGTAGGCCCCAGCTGCCGTTTGCTGGCCCTTCTGCTGTTCAATTGTTCCCTGGGCCAAGGATACGAGCGGGTTCTTCGTCAACGCCAGATCGACGATCTGGTCGAGGTTATAGACCGGTCCAGTGAACTCCGCAGCAGTCGTCGCAACACTGAACCCAAGACTCATCCCACAGATTACGATACAAACAACCCTCATCGTCATCGCGCTCCAACCTTATACGTCTGCATTCATAGTAGTCTCAATGTCTCAGCTTTTCAAATAGCTAGGCCTGCGCACACTCTTGAAATATTGAACCTCAACCTTCAATCGGCAATCCACGGAAGTAGAAGGCCGAGATCGCAACGGTTGCAGCCACATTCAACGAATCGACCTGTGTCGCCAACGGAATAGAAAACTTGACACAAGATCGCTTGATCACATCTTCCGACAATCCCATCCCCTCATTTCCGACGGCAATCACCAGCCGACGAGAAATCTTCTGGATACTCCGGATGGGAATCGTATCGGCGGAGGGCACCAGAGCTGAGTAGATGTCACACCCATTAGAAGACACTTGCTGAATACTTGGTGCGCGAAAAATTGGCAGGGTGAGGATTGTTCCAGCTGCAGCACGGACGACTTTCGGACTGAAGTGATCGACCGAATCCGCACTGAGCCACACCCCTGACAGGTTCAGGGCAGCCGCCGTCCGAATGATCGCTCCGACATTGGCAGGATCCCGCAATCGATCCCCATAGATCCCACAGACAGTTCCCTGGGCAAAGATCTGCGATTGATTCCACTGGGGTTGCCGCACCACCGCCAACATACCTTGGGGTGCTTCAACATCGGACAATTTGTAAAAGGCCGTATCAGAACACAGGAACTGCTTACAACGAAGGATCGATCGCACCCTTCTATCTGTAGGATGTTCAGTTAGGAGATACTGCGGCGACACCGTCACGCTGAGAATGGCATCTGGATTCCACCGCATCAAGTCGAGACAGGGTTTGGCGCCTTCAATGACGAAGGCACCTTCCTGGGTTCGGATTTTCTTATCTTGCAGCAGATGGCGGAGGAGAACGCTCTGAGCTCGCGTCAGAGTTTGGAGAGGAACATCTGCGTTCAACGGACTCCCTAATTCGGTGAATGGCAGAACGGACTGCAGATTCAGAGGACGGTCGGTTATCGTCTCTTTCGTTCGTTGGCCGCTTCGGCAGCACGAATCCGTTGCGCCCGCGCCTTCGCCCGTTTCAGTGCCGTCAGTTTTCCACGCGTCCGGTCTTGCTCAGAGCGTAGTTGGTTGAGTTGAGACTGCAAGTGCGCTTTTTCCTGTTTGTGAAGGTCCGCGCATTCTGCCTTGGAAAGCTGAATCCAATCTCCACTGTTTCGTGCGCGCTTGATCCGGTCCTCTAACGATTCTTTGAGCTGCCTCGCCCGCATGGTCATCAATGACTTTAGAGCCTCTTGCCGACGCTGTACTTCTTCCTCTTCGGCCATAATGCCACGAATATCGGTTCCTAACATGAGCGACTCCTCCCTTCACCTTCACAAAAACGACAACCAGGATTTATTCAGGGGCATTATACCTGATTTTCCTACGTACCGAAAACTACCTTATAAGGTATTGAATATAATGTGATATTTTAATTTTTATAACAGCGCATTGATACGATTCCACTGTCTTGTGTATGATCGCCCCATGTCCATCGGGCCATGCATCCAAGAATGGAGGCTTTCGAAAAGGCACTCGCTGGAGTCGTTGTCAGGCGCATCAAACATTCCCATCGCACTTCTCGAACAAATTGAAATCGAGCAAATAGATCCTACGAGTGGAATGCTTGAAGCCCTCGCCGCTGCCCTTCGTATTCCTCCGACCTGGCTGTTTGAGCATCCCCGCTCATTTGAGCACCTCTTTACCGACGCCGATGAGCGTGAAGAGCTGGATCCCTCTCAGATCGATCCGGTGACGGATCGAATCTTAGCCGGCTCTCGGATGGATCGAACCCTCTATGTGCTCCTCACCACTCTCGTGCAAGGCGGAGATCCCAAACTCTTGCGGGCCGCCGAAATGAGTCTCCGCAGCTTGGTGAAACAATCCCGCCAGGCAACCGTTC
Source organism: uncultured Nitrospira sp. (assembly GCA_964579525.1). Lineage (GTDB taxonomy): Bacteria > Nitrospirota > Nitrospiria > Nitrospirales > Nitrospiraceae > Nitrospira_D. The sequence continues at coordinate 3,592 of CAZOHW010000095.1, forward strand.
CCTGGCAACAACGCCCATCCGGACATTTTGAGCCGCCGAGCGATTAGAATATCACCCTCCCTCCCTACTCAGGCGGAGTATTTAGTTGCCATGTTCCTCGAGGGCGCCGATTCCCACTTCGGGGTCAGCGCACGTAACCGTTGTTGTAATGGTATTTCGAATAGGAAACAGAGCAACAATGCACAAGTCTGAATGACCAGAAAAAGCCCAACCGCGATAAGCCAAAAAGCGCCCCATGATTGTACTTCCCATTGAAATAGAGAACTGCTTACGCCTTTGGCAACTCGTAGCAATGGAACATGGACCAAATACAAGGCAAAACTCGCTACTCCAAGCCGATTGAGCCAGGGATGGCTCAGATGAGCCACCAGCGACCCTTGACCATAGGAGAGTCCCAGGATGAGTAAGAGCGAGCCAGGCAAGTACAACCATCCTCCCCACAGTGGCCAAGGAGCAACCGGCCGGTAGATTGCGCCCCCGGCAATCAGGAGAATGCCAACCAGCTGCATCAATGTGGAGTATCGTGTCAAGGTTGCTCTAGGTGAAGCGAGAAAGAATCGCGCTAAGTACATGCCGGCAAGAAATTCCAGGAGTCGTGACGGTGCGAACCAGGACACCCAATGCAGTCGGATCGCATCAGGTTGACCAGCAGAAAGCACCGCACATAGAACAGCCACATACCCAACGGTGACTCCAAGAGGAACCCAGCGATGTTTGGCGCTCACGAGTGCAAAGATTGCAAGTGGCGCCACGAGGTAGAAAAACCATTCACAGCTCAACGCCCATGCAGGACCATTAAAATATCCAAAGAACGCCGGTTCATTTGAAGGCCACCAGTTTTGCAACAGAAACACATGCAGGATGATCGCTCGCCAATCGACTGCCCCATGAGAACTCAGAAGAGCCATGGACATGCCCATCGTCAGTGTCAGGAGGTAGACGGGATAGATCTTTGTCAGCCTGGTCCACACGAATGTTCGATAATTCCTGGTGGAGACCCCTTGGGAAAAGGCATCCGCATAATTGTAGGTGAGGATAAATCCACTTAAGACAAAGAAAAATGCGACCCCTACGACACCCACATTAAAGATTAAAAACGATCCACCTATGGCGGTCATGCCAGGGATCACTTCCACAACATGTGACAGATAGACTAGAAGGGCTGCATAAAACCTGATCCCTGTCAGCCCTGGCAACTCTGGCTGTCGCACGGAGACACCTCAATGAGGGCAGAAAGACTTACTGGGTCGCAGAAGTGAATCACACAATCTACACGATCTTTTGTATCGGAAGACCGCGCGTCTTTTCAAGTGAACACATGTGAGACAGGTGGGCGTTTCATCGCGTTTCAAACTTAACCCACCGCATGAGATATATGAGTGTAAGTATTTATAAAACAATGAATAATTATAAATATGTCAACGCCACTGACTTGCCGAGGTAGGTTGGCTGTTCTGCTTGCGTGACCATGAAGTGTGCCACATCCGAACGGGAAATGGCACCGACCTTCATGCCTTTTACAAGTTTGTCGAGTCTACAATAGCGGCCTGTCATTTCACCGTTGGTCAAACGGCCTGGGCGTACAATCTCCCAGCGTGAATACCCGGTCGCAATCACACGTTCCTGTTCACTCTTGTCAGCATAGACTTTTTTCAGGAGCAACGCGAAGAGGAGCCTCATAGGAAGCGAGTTATAACTCCAGCTATCACCTGCTCCAAAACCGGTCAACACGATCAGTATCGGAGAAGAGCCGGTTTCCTTGATTACCTGTAATAGGATACGAGCAGAATCGGAAAACATTGTAGTGGTTAGGGGACTTTTCGTACCGAGTGTCACCAGGATGGCTTCAGCTCCCTGTATGGCATCTCGTACATCGCTTGTGTTGGTCGCACTCCCCTGCACTCTTCTGAGTTTGGCATCATCTGAGAGTGGAACCATCCGGCGCGATAGAGTGGTCACCTCATGTCCATGTTCCAATGCGAGACGCGTGCAGTGAAGTCCTATCCCAGCCGATGCTCCGATGATCGTGATCTTCATATTCTCTCGTGCAGCTCCACTCCATTATAAGCGTTCACAATGGAGGCCGGCGAAACCTGTGTCTGTCCATCGCCTACCGGCCTATTTTTTCCCAGAAGCCACGCCGCTTTGGGATATTCGGGAAAACGAGCTGCTCTTGGTAGATTGTAAATGGCTGGGAGATGTGGGCACCATCTGCCAGCACGAGATTGAGAGTCTTGCCTTCGGCATTCCATGTTCCCTTCGTCGTGGCCGAGTGACTGGATGCTGTGACAACCCAATTCTCCGCAGTACCGTCCGCCATTAAGACCAAATGTTCGTCTCTGGGCTCTTCAAATACGATAGTCGTCTTGCGCCAGTGTCCCACGAGGACGTGCTCACGTTCAGAGAAAGATTGGGTCGGCTCTGTGTACTCAGGACTAGCGACTGCCTGGGCCAGCAGCATAGTTCTTGGTTCGGAACCAGGCCCGACCTCTGATGCCTGCGCAGAAATCTCCACCCTGGTCACGATCACCAGTACCACCGCACTAATTACAGCGACAACCTGCGTGATACGTGGCTTCATGGCATATCCTCCTGATCATGACTGCCGACTTAGAACTTCCCGCCACACAGTGGCAAGGTCCTTGAGCGCTTGACTGCAGTCGCCGACATAGACCGAACCATGCATCGTGGCCAGCAGCTTCGGTTGTAGTGCCGCCAATCGATTCATCGTCGTCTCTGTCACCGAGCAATAGGGCACGTAGTTCGCCAATGGACCTTGTTGATAGCTCACCAGCGTGTCCCGACAGCGACCAATGATATCTGATTCCGTCATTGCCTCGACATCCCCATCTTGGTGAAAAAGATCCGAGCACAGGAGCGTCCGTTCTGTCTCTTCAAAGAGCAGCCCTGCTTCCCAGCAATGGGGTACATGCGGTGTCGAGAGAAAACGGAAGCGGTATTTTCCCGTCTCCAATATCCCTCCATCGGCCATCCCTTTAGCGGGGCGAAGCGCGAGGCAATCATCAACGCTCACCATCTTACCGACCAAACTGCACACGACATCCGACTTTGGAGCCAGTTGCTGCCACTCCGGCACTGTCGCACATTCGTCGGACTCGAAATGGCTGAACCCGATCCAGCGTAACGTCTGTGGATCAATAAGCGAGGCTACGGAGGCTTTCACTTCTGAAAACAGCGCGCGCGGGCCCGTATGGAACAGCAGCGGCTCCTCATCGCGCATCAAGAACTGGCTAAACTGAATATTGAACGGCTCGACGAACGTTGTGATACGGAAGAGGTCCGGAGCAATCTCGGTAATCTTGGCCATGAAGCCTCCTCAAGATTGGAGGCCTGCGATCATACGCATCGACAGATCGAGGTGCAAGACGAGAAAAAAGGCTAGAAGAATGTCGATAGACACTGACTCATCAAGGTCCTGCGAAAAAACACTCAATATGTCGCATGTAGGATCTTCGACTTCCTGTCGGCAAAACACATTACCTGTTTAACTGTACTGCCACGTTTCAACGACTTATCATTTTCCCTGTCCCGCTCGAGCAATCAGTTCTTTTAGTCCGTTCAAATCCAACCACCCTGGGACCAGTTCGTTACCCACGATGAAGCCGGGTGTGCCTGAAATGCCAAGTTCTCTGGCAAGGGTTCGATTCTTGTCGATGATGGCTTGCCACTTCGGATTGGCCATGTCGGCTTCGAGGCGTTTCGCGTCGAGCCCAACACCAACCGCGATCTTTAAGATATCTTCCTTCGTCATGTCCCCATGCGAGGAGAATAATGCCTCATGAAAGACTTGATGTTTGCCTTGCGCTTGAGATGCAAGGGCAGCCTTGGCTGCGAGCTCCGATGGTGCACCCAAGATGGGAAAATCCTTGTAGACCACGCGCACTCGGGGATCGACCTTCTGGAGTTCCGTGACGGCCGGCGCAGCCTTCTTACAATAGCCACAGCGGTAATCATAAAACTCCACCACAGCGATCCCACCGTTGGGATTCCCGCTGACAGGTGACGAAGGATCATGGAGCAGCTCATTTTGTTTCGCCTTGAGCGCCATCTTTTGGCGCTCCTTCTGCTCTGCCCCTCGTTTGGCCTCCAATGCCTGTATTGATTCGATGATCACTTCCGGATGGCTGCGGATGTACCGCTCAATCACCGCTTCAGAGACCTCTTGAGAGACGGCCGTCGGAGATTGGGTTTCCTTTGCTGTGGTGGAACAACCAGATACGAAGATCGCTAGGCTCGTGACAACGCATAGTGATGATGTCAGTCGGTTCCAGAAATATTGACTGTTCATAGATCGATCCTCCAGAGTAATTCCTCACCCTACCGATAGCCCTCTCCACTTGTACCGCCCCCAAAGCCGCCCCAATTTCCACCGAAGCCACCTTGGCCGGTACCCCAGTATTCGCCTCGTTGAATTCGCCAATAAGGGTGCCGCAGATCCGGCCGACTGATCCACCAGAAAAATGCCACCACGGCGATGGTCGTCCCCAACGTAATCCAAACGCCAAGTCCCTTGATGCGAGGTCGCGTGGGCGTATCGAGTCTGACTTCTTGCGCCGGTGTCGCAAGGGCGACCACCGTACGATAGAGTCCTTCCCCAAAATTTCCCCGTTCGATAGTAGGCTGAAGATACAGACGACTGATCTCATCTCGGACCGCCGGGGTGATGACCGGAAACATCTTGCGTCCCAACGCCATCGCCGCCTGCCGTTCCTCGACGGCGACCAGTACCATCAATCCATGCTCTTGCTGTGTCGAACCGATCTGCCATTTTTCGTACAGGGCATCTGCATAGTGTTTCGCTGAGGGATAGGGCTTGATACTCAGCACCGTAACAATCACCATCTCCACGCCGCTTTTCTTCTCAAGGTCTATGCAGACAGACCTCATCCGTTCCTTCCACTCTGGATCAACCACTTGGGCATGGTCACTGACATATCCAATGGGACTGGGAAGCGGGACGCGTTCTTTGGGCCGTTCGTAGAGCGAGGCTTGTGTACTCGTTGCCGATAGCAGAACGAACAGACCGAGTGTCGTCATCAAGATTGTTCGTTGCTGAATCCGACCCTTCATTTGGTGATCCGGGGCTCGACAACCACGACCAGTCGAGTCAGGTGTTCAAGATAGCGATCCATCAGTCGTGGGATTTCCTTCTGGCCAGGAGAAATCTGCCCTCGCTTGAGTAAGAGTGCCTCACGCAGGCCGGTGAGATCGACGGCCAGAGACGATTCGAGGTCTTGGAGCAGCGGTTCCCCATGGGCCAGGACCGGTCGCCCGAGTAAACGTTGGAGTCCCCGAAAGACCGGCAAGAGCGCAGTGATCGAGAGCGAGAGCAGGATGGTCATCGCCTCTTCCGTGCTTCGCCCTTCTACTAAGCGCTGTCGGAGACGGAGGAGATGACCTCGTAACGCTTGCACGACTTCAGCAGCCAAATAGCGGGAGTCAACTTTGAGACCGACGAAGGGATCCCGCCCCCACAGTAATCGATGACATTCGTAAATATCCTGGTATTCAAGTGGGAAGGCAACGGCCGCGGAGGCAAGATCGTCCGCGGTCAGAAATAGCGGGATGACGATGCGTTCTTTGCTCCAATGTTTGTGGATGCCGTCATACTTTTTTAAGACCGCGAGATCGTAGGACGACACCACCAGTACGAGATTCAAATTGGAGTTGCCCTGCAGAAAACCTCCCCGAACTGCGCTCCCGTACAACAAAACGCCCTCTAGCTCATCTCCGTAGGTTTTTGCCACATCCTTCACGTATGACTTTAAGAGCTTTTGAGTCTCCTCCGGTAACCCATCGATCGTCCACTCTACCGATTGCATGACGTTACCGCGTGCCTCCTGCCACCATGCTGTGAGCAGCAGGATCGGGAAGGAACCCGACGGCCATGAAACGATCCAACAGACCGAATGGAGGATCCTTGCGAAGTCCTGCCGTCGTGGAGAGAACTCGATAGCGAAGACGTGCGTTGTGGTCCAATGTGTTGAAGACGCGATCTCGAAGAAAGGCTATCATGGGGTTGGCGGTATTCCAAAAGACCACCTGTTCGTCGGCTAATTTCTGCAGCATCGTGACATGCGGGCGACGCAGCCGTTCAAAGCGTGAGAGGACTGAGGTGGAATAATCTTTAGTTGTCAGACACTCTGCAAGCAGATCGGACAAAGTCATGGCATCCACCATGGCTTGCATACGTCCCTGCGAGGCATGGGGATTCATCGCATGGGCAGCATCTCCGATCAACACCGCACCATCAGCCACCCATGTCGGGGTACGGACGCGTCCTGTCGGCATGAAGGCGGTCTGCTTCCAATCGGTCAGCGTACGAAAGATGGGTTTACTCGACGGATCAATCGCAGTCCAGGCTTCTTGCAAAGCCGACAACCCCTGCTCCTTCACCTGATCGTAGGATCCGGCTTTGATCATGTAAAAGGCATAGATTTTGTTGTCAGCGGCGGGGAACATCCCAAGGATCGTTCGTTTTCCCACAAAATACTTTGCCTCTTCCATGGGAATGGCGGCATCCAACATGGCGATCAAATAGCCGTGTGGATATCGATAAAGATCCGCCGGAATCTGCAACGCCTCTCGAACTTTGGAAAAGGCTCCATCGGCCCCCACCACGACCTTGGCCTTCACTGACACTTCGTCTTCTCCTTGTTTGGCCATCAATCCAACCACCTGTCCCTTCTCACAAATCAGGCCTATAAACTCCGCTCGATATCGCAAGGAAACGGACGGTTGACGTTCGATGGTGTTCAAGATGGCATGGTGCGCGACATTCGGAAGGGTGACCACAGCTCGATTATAGGGTGGCGGCAAGTCTCGGTAATCTACTGTGCACAGCCGCTCACCGCCGACGCGACAAAAATGAAACTTGTGTACCGTTCGCACAGCCTGTGGAGGCAAGTGATCCAAAATCCCTAACTGATCGAGGACTTGTTGACCGTTCGGCTGTAGAATTTCTCCCCGTAATCCTTGTGGGGGGCCGGCCGCTTGTTCCAGCACAATAGTGTTGATCCCCTTTTGAGCCAAAGCCAATGCCAATACAGCTCCACCACCTCCAGCTCCGACTATGGCGATGTCTGTTTCTTCAACCATTGTTCTTCATCTGGACTGATTTGCCACAACCTTACCCTCAACCTTCTTGCTATTTCCACTCCGTAAATCGTTCTCGGTCTTTCCACAGAGAGAGGAACTTCTCTCGAGCTTTCACGGTCAGTGCGTGATCTTTGATCACATCCATCCGTTCATCATTGTAGCGATTACCACTGGTCGTATGATTCATAGACCCGTTGGTATTCACCTCGTCGTCGACCACGACCTGCTTCAGATGCATCAAGCCATCATGCTGATTCATCTTGATCGGAATTCCGGCTTCACGCAATGTCGAGAGGGCCATTCGCTGCTTCGGGTCTTGAAACCGCTCCCGGTCTGTGAGGATACGCACATCCACGCCTCGTTTCTTTGCCTCTACCAAAGCTTTCACGACAAGCGGCGACGTCAGTCCATATACAGCCACAAAAATATATCGCTGAGCCTGGTCGTACAAGTGCACGACTCGCATGAGCGGTTCATCCTCAGGGGAATACCAGGTTTCTATCGAACCGGCTGATACACCTCTGACCGGTCCACTTAGAAAAAGCACCAAAGCGACCACGCCGGCGCAGGATGCTCGGCCAACCTGGAACGCGGACATCAAACCCCTGCGACCCATGTCAGTGAAAGAGATCTCGGAACTGGTCATCTGAATCCTCCCACGCCTTGGGGGCATGGGTCTGGAGCCATTGATGGAGAAACTGCTTTTGTTCAGGCGTGAGAAGTTGCTTAATTTGATGGGATCGCCCTTGCAGCGGCTGGAGCAAACTGATTTGTTTTTTAACATCCAACATGGCTGTACGCACGTACACGTTGGTAAAGTTGGCCGGCACATCTTCCGTCCCGTCACCCTGTACCCAGACCGACAAAAACTTATCGAGGGTCAGCCCGGCGCTATCCATGGCGGGTTCGGTATCATGAAACAGTTCATTTTCGGACTCGGTCAACGGCGTGGCGTCCGCCGCTCGAAAGAGAAAGTTCTTTTTCCACATTGTCCAATCCTTACCAAGACGTACAGGCGGCAATAGTGGCGACGCCACTGATCAAAGTCAAGCCGATCTCAGAACCCTCCACCGTTCTTCGATTTACTGCGAGTATGAATCTCCGTGTGAATCCAATCGAGGTTTCGTGGCTCTTACTGATCACGACACAACCTTGACAAGCGGTGTACGCGTTTGCTAGCTTCAAAAAATTCTTCAATCTCTAAGCCAACTTGGGAGAATCCGTGCTGGTCAAAATCAATGGAAAGCCCGAAGACGTTCACAGCGAAACCGTTCTTGACTTACTCAAAGCGAAAAGCATCGAGCCGCAGATGGTTGCCGTCGAGGTCAATGATAAGGTGTTGGACCGGGACCATCTGTCCACAACTCACCTGAAAGAAGGAGATCAGGTGGAGTTTCTCTTCTATATGGGAGGGGGACGGTGAGCGCGATCGTACATCAAGACATTACCGAGTTGATCGGCAGGACACCCTTGGTTCGCCTGAATCGCCTTTCCAAGCCTGACTCGGCAATGATTTATGGGAAGGTCGAGTTTTTCAATCCTGGTGGCAGTGTCAAGGACCGCATCTGCCTCAATA
>CAZOHW010000096.1:0-12141 GCA_964579525.1 uncultured Nitrospira sp.
CTCCATCCCTACATAGATGGTTGCGTTCGTAGCACACTGACTCCCGACCCCTTTTATTTTCCGACCCCTTTTATTTTCCACGACCCCTTTTATTTTCCAGGGCGTGAGGGCCGGGAGCGCGTGCGCGTGCTCCGACGCGTGGTAGTGTAACTGGTCTCTTTCGTCCAGCGTCTCTCTGGTCTGTCTGGTTCCAAGAACAAAATAGACGAGACAGACCATCGCACCAGACAGACGGTCTTCATAATCACGGCGCGTGGCGGTCCGGCACCTTCCTCGCCCCTCCTTCCCTCCCCTAACCGCTCACACCTATTCTCTCGCCTCAACGACCCGCTTGACCCCCTCTCCACTGTGACGTACAATTTGTACAATTCGTACACATGTGCGGATCTCAGAACAGGAGAGGTGATCTATGGGACATCTGCCAGCGAGTAAAGCTCGAGCAGGTTTTGCGGACACAATCAACCGCGTGGCATTCGGCAAGGAACGGGTGGTGTTGCGACGGCGCGGGAAGGAAGTCGCCGCCGTGGTGCCGATTGCCGACTTACGATTGCTGGAAGACCTGGAAGATCGTATGGATCTCGCGGATGCGCGAGCCGCCTTAGCCGAGACGAAAAAGAAAGGAGCCAAACCGCTGGATGCCATTCTGAAGGAGCTCGGTCTCTAGCCTTCCCCGATGGCTTACTCGATTCTCCTCGCCCCTCCTGCCGAGCGACAACTCAAGGCGCTCGCCGAACCGATTCAAAAGCGGATCGTGAAACGCCTTCGCACGTTGAAAGAGAACCCGCGGCCCCAAGGTGTCAAGAGACTCGCCGGCGAAGATGATCTGTACCGTATCCGCGAGGGCGACTATCGGATCATCTACACGATTCGCGATAAGGAACTGATTGTCCTCGTCGTCAAGATCGGCGACCGGAAAGAGATCTACCGCTGAGTCTCCGTGTCTTCCTCAATCTCTCCTCCGATGGAACTCTCAAGCCCTATCACCCGGCGCATGGTGGAAGCCTGGGTTGTTTCGTCTATCCGGTCTATCTGGTTTGTTTGGTTCGCCGAACGGGTTGGATACTCAGCCACGTTTATTTCTATGACTCGAACTCCGAGCTAGCTTGCCGAACCGGCAGCTTTGTCGTATTGAACCTTCAGCAGGCGGAGCATCCAGTCGACGCTCTCCCGCGCCTCCTTCTCAGTCCACTTCGAGCCAGCCGGTTGGTTTTCGACTTTCGGCAGTTCGCGCAGCACATTATCCCGGGTTTGAATCAAGTCCAATACCAGAGTGGACGCGTTGGAGTTCCCTTTGAGCTTCTCGATCAGCCTGTCCACCTTGCCGATGATCTGTTCGATTTGGGCGCGGAAGCCTTTCGCGTCGCCGGGAAGTCCTTCAACCTTCAATTCCTCCGCGGCCAACGCGAGGTCGGCACCTCCCATGCTGGCCGGCGTGCCGGCGAACCACAGAGACAAGATACCGAAAGCAGCGAGCGTCGCAACCCTCTGCGGGCCCAGTCTTCTGTTCATGCGGCCTCCTTCCGATCATACTAACCGACCCGGTAGCTCCTCAGCTAGTGGCTGCTCGTCGGATCGATGACGCCGCGACAACTGTGCTGTCTTGACTTTAGTGGGCTCTCAGGAGGGAAAATAGGGAGTGGAAATTTCCATGTCTTCCAGGCAACCAAGGAGGGAGACCATGAGACACATAAACTGGGTTCGAGTTCTTATGGGAGGCATCGTCGCCGGACTGATCATTGATGTGGTCCAGTGGCTCCTCAACGGCGTGTTCCTGGGGTCTGATTGGCGCCAGGCCATGGAGGCACTCGGACGGCCTGTCCACGAGACTGCCGGCAGCATCGTCACCTACATTTTGTTGGGGTTCGCCTACGGGATCATGGCGATCGCGGCTTATGCGGCGATTCGTCCGCGATTCGGAGCGGGCCCCGGAACTGCCCTCTATGCCGGACTCGGCGTATGGCTACTGGGATACTTTCTGCCCCTGCTGATGTGGATGCCCATGGGTTTGTTTCCGGCATACCTCGTAGCCATCGCGATGGCGGTTGGGTTGGTGGAAATCCTGCTGGCCACTGAAGCGGGGGCCTGGATCTATCAAGAAGAACCAAGGACAGGGGCCGAACGAGCTGTCAGACAGGCCGCATAAGGGGACTAAGGGGACAACCGCTCTGGGTCTATCGTAGCAGTTGCCTGTGCGACTCATGCTCTGTGTGACGCCACGGGTCACGAGGCGACGTTGGTACGGCAGAGCAGTATTGCGCCCCTGGTCCGAGTGATGGATAAGCCCGGGCGCGCCGCCAGGGTAATGGCCTCAAGCCTCAGCTGGCGGGAGGGAGTCATTGTGCGGCTCGTGGCGGCTCTAGTCCAAAACATGTTGTAGGATTACAATGACAAGCCGCTCCCCTCACGGAGGCTCGCATGGCACGGAGCACCCAGCCGGAGCAGACCTACCGAACGCGCGCGCTCAAATTATTTCCGTGGATCTGTGCGCACTGCGGACGCGAATTTGACGGCAAGCAGCTGAACCAGCTCACGGTCCACCACAAGGACCACAACCACGACAACAATCCGCCCGACGGGAGCAACTGGGAGCTGCTCTGTCTCTACTGCCACGACAACGAGCACCAGCGCTATCTGGTGGCTGACGCCTCGGATGAGGCGCCGCGGAGCCGGGAACCAGATCGCCCCTTCACGCCCTTCGCCCGCCTCGCCGACTTACTCAAGCGCAAACCCGCAGCGTAATCACCCGGAAACATTTCGCGGCGCGTAGCGGTCCTGGTGGCTGCGTACTGTTGAGCGAACCTTGAGGCGTGCTATTTCTTGTCTTTGGGATGTTCTTGCGCGGGCTTATCGCCTGAGATCTTCTCGGTGATCTTCTTGAAAGTCTCTCCGATGGCGGAACCGATCTTGGGGATTTCTTTTTCTACGTTTTGCGCCGCGCTCTTCAGCCCTCGCGCGAGGTCGTCGACCGTCGTCCCTTTGCCTGCCTCGGTTTTTTGACTCTCGGCAGCATTCGAGGCGGATTCCGCCGTCTGACTCAGTCCTAACAGCAGCAGCCCCACGATGATGGTGCAGGTCCTCTTCATGGTTTACCTCCGAACAGAAGAAACTATAGCACGTCCAAAGAATGAAGGTCAGGGCCGATGATCGACGCTGCGTCGAACCTCGTACCTAGACGCGACGGGCTCGCTGCACACCCGCTGTGCCTCATGGAACATTCGCCTGCAACGGTTCAAATGTCCATTTTACTGCCCAGCTCCTCGATTAAGCGATCTATTTTCCGTCGTGCCGCCGAGAGCCTGTTGTCCGACCTTATTATTCCAGCATACTTCTTACGCTCAGACGCCGAATAGACACGGACATGGTACTCCTCCTCTAACTTGAGCTGTGCAGGCACGCTCCCTCTGGCTGCGGCCTGTAGCAACGATCGCCGTTCCTCCAGTTCCGGATCCGATGCAAACGATGCCATCTCATCCTCCTTGGTCAGCGTGCTATATGATTCGACTATGACCGGTTTCAGGCAGTGCCGGCGTGAGGGCTGGCGAGGCCGCTCACCGTCAGCCGCCTGCGACTGACCAGGCGCGATAATCGGCCATTGACCGACGCACGGGATCGTGCGGGCGCCGCCGCGATCCGTTCGTACAGGGCGAAATAGTCTTCCGCCATGCGCTGCACCGTGAAACGGGCCTCGAACGAGTCTCGGCATCGCTGCCGTTGAATCAGCGGCAAGCGGTCCATCGCCGCCACCATCTCGTTCAGGTTGTCGCAGATGAATCCCGTGACGCCGTCGTCGATGATCTCGGGGATCGATCCGCGCCGATACGCGAACACCGGCGTCCCGCAGGCCAGCGCCTCGATCAACACGATGCCGAACGGCTCCGGCCAGTCATAGGTGCAGAGCACTGCGGCCGCCTCTCCTAGGAAATCGCATTTCTCCGCATCGGTGATCTCCCCGACGTATTCCACCAGCGGGTGCTCCAACAGTGGTGCAACCTGCGTTTCAAAGTACTCGCGATCGACCGGATCCACTTTGGCGGCAATGCGGAGCGGCATGCCCACCCGTTTGGCGATTTCAATCGCATGATCGGGCCGCTTTTCCGGACAGATGCGTCCGAGGTAGGCGAGATAGGACCCGGGATGGGGATGAAACGAATAGATGTCCGGAAGGCCGTGATAGACAGTACCCTGCCAATTGGCATCGGGGAGAGGCGTGCGCTGCGTGTCGGAAATAGACACGACCGGCATGTCGGCATACTCTTGGTAGAGAGGGATCAATTCTGGAAGATCCAACCGTCCATGCAGAGTCGTCAGCACCGGCGTGGCGCAACGGCGACTCATCGGGAAACTCAAAAAGTCCAGATGGGAATGAATGATATCGAATTGCTCGGCCTCCGCACCCAAGGCTTGCTCTTGCATGAGAATGAACGGCGCGTCACGATTGACCGGCCCGCTGTGCAGCCGAAGGGCATGGGGACAGGCCGCCCGCAGGCGGGCCGTTGTGTGAGAATCTCCGCTGGCAAAGAGTGTGACGTCATGGCCCTGGCGAACGAGTTCTTCGGTGATATAGGAGACGACTCGTTCCGTACCTCCGTACAGCTTGGGCGGCACGCTTTCCCAAAGAGGGGCGATCTGTGCGATCTTCATGTGGGACTGTCCTTTCCTTGCTACACCCGCTGAAGGCACACATCCGGCGTCTGTCCAGGATTGTGGACAAGATGCATTAGAACTTTCTGAGGGAACGACGTATCCGGATGGCGTCTAGTTTCCTGTCATGAGCGGGAGGTTGCACGCGACGTGCCATTGAAGAGCCCACTGCAAATCATCATTCCACAGCGCGTTTTCGTTGCGGCCTAGAGGTTTCGCTAGCGGTAATCGCCTTCAATGTGTAGGTGAAACGAAGCACGATAGAGGGATTTTAGATTCTCGACAACACGCGTAAGCGCAGGCGGGTTTGCAATTGGGATCTTTCTGACCTTCAAAGGCCGTGCAAGTCGTGAAGTGAGCGGGTCCCGTCGATCCTCCGGAATCCTGAGCGTCTGAAACCCTTTCAGTTTGCCGTTTCCCATTTGTGAGTGCAAGGGAACTGGATTCGGGTGCCATAACCCATTTCGCCGCGCGGCGGGAATCCGGTGGATCCAATGTATAGGGGCGCCAGCGCGTCGGCCGGCGCCCCTACACTCTAGAATGCGCGAGATCAGCGGTTACTCTGCCGGAGGCACTGACGCCATGCCTTAAGGACTTCTGCTCTGTTCGCCCCCTGATCGTTGTTCCTGGGTGCTTTGTGTTTCGCCGGTTCCTCTTTCACCGATCCCCGCAGACATGTCAGACGCTTTCCCTTGAGAACTCCGGCTTTGCCCGCCACCTGTTGTTGTTCGTGTCCACTTCCAAGCTGACCTTGTCACCCTTGCGCAGGTTGTGTTTCTTGAGCAGTTCGGGATCAGCTACGCGCAACGTCCACGACTGCCCCTCCTTCGTCTTGATACTCACCGTCTGCTTGCCTGGATTCACGTTTTCCACTGTCGTCCCGGTAAAGGTGGTCGCCGGATTGGCGGCCAATGCCACGACCGGAAGCCACAGCCCGATTGCCAACGCCATCAGACGCTTCATGTTCCTACCTCCTCATCGTTGAATTATTCTCGGGGATCGCCCAAGGAAGGACGACGACTCTTGCCATGCCATCTATGGGGGCAAAGCACTTGCCAGAGGATCCGTTGGGAGATCACCTCGGCAAACGCCCTAGTATTCAGGAAATTGGCAGGCAACGGGATTTTGGACCGCCGGTTGGGCCAGCCGGCGCCCTGACATTTCGTCCATCGGCGGACACCCTGTCCGGACGGAAGGTTCGGTGCCTCGTGCCCGCTCATTGCTTCCTCTCGCCTCACAAAAACCTTCGGTCCTTTCAGCTTCAACAAAACGAGACCGCAGCCGCGGTTCCATGCATGGCCGACCGAAAGCGTGAAATCCCTTTGCCGGTTTCATTCATTCTTTTATCCTCACCTTTTCACAGAGACGGAACGAATTGGTCTCATGTGAAAAGAGAACCGTCACATCTACAAAAGGAGGCGCGCGTTATGCGGTTCGTCAAAGTGCAGGATGAAGAACGTCCGGGTGAGGCGGCGATCAATCTCGACCTCGTCCGGGAAGCGCACTACGGAGGAGGACTACTGCGCCTCTACTTCGAACGCGGCGCCGGCGCCCAGGATGACGTGACGTTTACAGGCGAGAACGCAAAGAAAATCTGGGCGGCCATGGGATAGCGCGGCTGGCGAGGAAAGGGTGGAGGTCGTAGTCGGACACTTTCCAAGACACTCGCCGTCAAGCAGCTAACGCAGATTGTGGCACAGCCCTTCGAATCTCCAGACAGCAAAGCAGGCCAACCGGCCCTAGACACTTTTCTCCGGACAAGGCTACACTTTCATCACGAATCTGAACGAGGTCTTTCATGGGGACTGAGGAGGCCGGTCCTTCGCCCAAAGGAAAAGACTTGTCGGCACGTTCTTCATGCGCTCATGGTCGCATGGTGAATGATGAACGCACGGTTGACGGACAGATCACCGGATGTGTGATCTGCGAGGAATGCGGAGCAGTTCTCCCCCCTTCTTTGCCTGCGTCACCTGATTCCTAGAATGCTTTCCCGATGTCCTGACACAGCCACGTGAAACCAATCCCCGCGCGTGTTTCTCCCCCAGTCGCCGACAACGAATTCCTACTGCTCATAATTCTCGACGACCTCAGCTGGGCGTACTTCCGCTTCGTCAGGATCAAATCCTACGTCGCGCAGGGCGCGTCGCTGCCGCAAGAGGTCCCAACACTGATCCAATTCCACCTGGACTTGCGCGAGCCGCTTCCGATCGGCTTTGGGATGTGCCCGTTGCTCGTGCAATCGGTGCTCCTCTGCGACCAGACGCTGAATATGATTGAGGACCGGCTGATCTTCGGCGTAATTCTCCACAAGCCCTCCTTGAACCGTTGATCCGGCGTGCGGACGTCGTCAGCTCCGCATCCCCATCCCTTTCTCGAAGAACAAGCCGCGGTTGATGTCGCCGATACTGACCATCCCGACCAACTTGCCCTTCTCGACGACAGGGATTCGCCGGAAGTTTTTGAGTCCCATATAGGAGGCCGCTTCTAAAACCGGATCGTAGGGGGCTACGGTGAGAGGATTCGGGGTCATGACTTCTTCAACCTTCCTGGCGAGCGCTTCAGGGTACCCATCTTCCATTTCGACAAAATCCCTGCTGTGTACGTTGTCGTGAATGTAGTTGCCATAGTTGGGATACAGCGGCAGCAGGACATCGCGCAACGTCACCATCCCAATGAGCTTGGCATCTCCCTCCACCACGGGAATGGCGCCGCAGTTGCGGTTCATCATTTTCACCACGACCGACCGCACCGTATCCGTCCTGTTGGCAGTCACGAGACCGGTTGACATGACTTCATACACACGCATGGCCACCTCCTGCTCTCACTGGGCTCGTTGCCATGAGAAGTCTCGCGGCATCATATGTCTTCTGACGCCGCAACGAGCGGGCCCATCGTCTGCTTGCAACGAGTGCTCGGCCGTTCAAAAAAGGAAACAGCACGGGCGACCTTTCTCGGAATGTCGAAGGTCGCCCGTGTGTGGCGCTTAGGACGCCGAACGGCTCTCTCATCTTTATTGTTGCTGAAGACCCGCACGAGATGTTGGGGCGACGGCTGTTCGTCAGGGGAGAAAGGATTCGATCCCAGGCGCTTGTGTTCCCCACGCCAGCCTGGGCGCTCCACAATGGCTCATCGGTCTGTGTGTATCCCTTACGCGGGAAAGCGACAGCCGATGGAGCACCGGCTAGCGTGACTGACGAGAAGCCCGCCCGTGACTCGGCGGGCCATGATGGTCCGGTGGACTAAGGGTTTCCATCTCCACCTCCTCCCTGTTTCGGAGTGACCGGGGGAAATCAGCCCGCGAACGCTTTCACCTCTACTCCTCTCCAAAGACCGTGTCAACGGGGAATTGACCAGATTTTTTTTGATACCCTTCAGTATAACCAGTATAACTCATGGCATAACTCGTGCCACCCCCGGTAGCCGCATATAAGGCTGACGGCGTGATTATCGGCTTCGGGGTCTCATGCGGATCGAACTGCGGCCGGTACGTCGTCTTCTTCCGATGGCGACGCGTCAATCTTCAAGATCCGTGTGATAAACGGGATCGGCGGCCCCTGCAGGACGACGGACGTGAGCGCGATAAAAAACACCAGGTGGAAGATGGCGTCAGCCTGCTTGATCCCGGCCAATAACGGGAACGTGGCCAGAATGATCGGCACGGCCCCGCGCAGTCCCACCCAAGCCACCAGCGTTTGTTCCCGAAATGGCATGTTGGAACCGGCCAGCGCCGCATAGACACTGATCGGACGAGCAACGAAGATGAGAAAGAGGGAAATCAGGAGACCCGCCCATATGATGGGAACCAGCCTGCTCGGAAAGACTTGCAAGCCCAGCATCAGGAACATCGTGATTTGCATGAGCCAGGCCACCCCGTCGTGAAAACGAAAGAGACTGTGCTGGTGGGTGAACGGCCTTCTCCGCATGACCAGACCAGCCAGATAGACGGCAAGAAAGCCGCTCCCATGGAGGAAGGCCGTCAGGCCGTAGGTCAGCAGCACCAAGGCCACCGACAGCACCGGATAAATGCCCTCCAACTCCAAGTCGATCGCGTCGAACGATCGCCTCATGATTTCCCCCATCGCAATGCCCAGCACGGCCCCCACCGCCATTTGCATCACGAAAAATGACGCAAGCTCGCCGAACGAGGTGGAGGGATTGGTCAAGAGTTGGATGATGGCGATCGTAAGCACGACCGCCATGGGATCGTTGCTGCCGGATTCCAATTCCAGGAGATGCCTCATGGGTTGCGGGAGTGCGGCGTTCCGCGCTCTGAGCACCATGAAGACGGCGGCGGCATCGGTGGAGGAGACGATCGCGCCGAGCAAGAAGCCCTCCAGGAACGAGAATCCCTGGACCCATGACACGAACAGCCCGACCAGCAGCGCGGTGAGCAGGACACCGATCGTCGAGAGAGACAATCCCTTCCACAGGACGGGGCGCACCCCGGCCCACTCGGTATCCAGTCCACCTGCAAACAAAATCAAGGTGAGCGCCATGACCCCAAGCGATTGCACCAGAGCCGGATTGTCAAAATAGATGCCGCCCACACCGTCCGACCCGGCCAGCATGCCGATGCCGAGAAACAGCACCAAGGAGGGAACGCCCAGCCGATTGGAGATTTTGATCGTCAGAATGCTGACAATGATGAGGCCGGAAAAAACGATGAACAGCGGCTCAATCGAAGACGGCATTTTTCTTCCCTTGCGGCATCCATGTCGTCAGACCCTGCTCACGTTCTATAACACAGGCCCCGGCGTCACGCCAGGCGAAGGAGGCTCCTCTCGTTCCCCTAGCGCAGGAGATTTCACCAGTAGGATTGCTCCGTTGCATCCACCCATAATGGGCAGTGGGCATCGAAAGGAAGGCGCGCCATGCCCAATTACAAGCAACGAAAAAAGAAAGGTGGACGCAACAAGGCCAAGAAAGTGCGGACAATGCGGGCAGCCATCGAAGCCCGTCGAGCCAACAGACGCAGTCCTCCTCGCAACGGACCGTTCAAGAAGGGCCTTTCGGACCAACCGGACATTCAGGAGTTCAAACCCGGCGCGGCCAACGACCGCTACAGTCGTAAAGCCGCATGATCCCGCTTCACAGACCGGCTCATCCGGTTTCTTTGGTGGCACCTCTCAGCCTCATTTCTTCCTGTCATAGAAGCATGAAGCAGTAGACCAGGCCGACCCTGAACACGTAGAATGCGCCGCCTGCTTTTCCTTCCCCTCACACCCTCGAAGGCGCGTTGGAAACGGCAACACTCCATAGCTATTACTGCAAAGGATCGTCATGAGTGTGAAATGTGGAATCGTCGGACCGCCCAATGTGGGCAAATCCACCTTGTTCAATGCGCTCACCAAGTCGGGGATCGCGGCAGAGAACTACCCGTTCTGCACCATCGAGCCGAATATCGGCATTCAGGCGAAATAACAGTCTGTCAGGAACCGGTCCGCGACGCGTGGCGGGCATTCTTCCACGGCCACACCCCCATGCACGAATCAGCCATGTCTCTCACCCACCGGCGCTCGCTACCTGGAACGAGCGGGCTCAAAGAGGGACCTGACGCCGACGAGGTAGACCTTGCCGGCCGTGCCGAATGTCAGTTCGCGCGTCCAACAGGCTTCCACCAACTTGACCGTTCTCTCGTCCTCCGTCGATAAGGGCATGTGAACTTCAAACACTTGTCTGCTCTCCGGAGGCTGAGGCATTAAGAGCAGGAGCCCTTCAGGGCTGGTATTGAGAGACAGCGCGTGACCATCGGAGAATTCGACGATCTCCTGACCGGCAAAATGCGACAATTGGTACACACATGACTGTATCTGCAGGACGCGCTTGCCTCCCCTGCGGTCCGGATCGGCCGACTCATCCACTGTTGGCGGGATTGTTGAGGACGTCACATGTGGCCTGACTGTGACAGTTGAGACATCCCTTCGGTTCGCGTCAGCCCGCGTCCGGCACGCCGACGCTCTCCCTGCTTTTATGAATTTGCACGATACCCGGCGCCCGCTGTCTGCCTCTCGGGTGCTGTCATCCTGGCATTCAACTGCCGACCGTTGTCATTCTCCGCGGACCTGATCTCTTCCAGAACGATGATGATTCGAGAATCGCGGCTCGCCGCTCCATTGGGATGTCCGAACCCACGGAGGAGGAGCCTTCGCCCGCATTCGGATACGACTCGACTTACTTCGAACGGTTCCGGGATATTTGCCCGGAGGCGGTCGTCAAGGCATTCTTGAACGTGGGCACGAAACTCGAGCAGCTGTATAGGAAGCACTATCGAGACTGATTCTGCCATCGCCTGGCCGATGTGCCGTGTCAGTTCGATGGCCCGACGATTCACGTACTGCAGCTGCTGCGAGCGCGAGAAGACAAGAATTCCAGGACTCGACTGCGAGACCATATGCCCGTTATGGCCGGACGAAACGAACGCTGTGGTCACTTCTGCCATGATGCTCATGACACCCTCCTCTGAGCGATGCTACAGGATGAACCGACAGTGCGTGGTAAACCAACAGGCTGTGGCGGGATAGGATTCGCCGGACAGGTCACGGAAAAGCAAACCAGAAAACGACGACGTTCCATCCATCGTAGAGACCCGCGGTCAGGTCACCAACCTCTAAGAACGTGTCACGAGGAAAGAGGAAATACTAATTTGTTAAAGGAATGGCAATCCCTCTAAAGGGTCATGGGTGTGCATTGATGAAACAAAGGGACCGAGAAACGGCAGGACTTGATTTAAAATCAACCGGTTATCATCAATTCAGAAGCGGCTGATTACAGAGGTGTTCGGACCCTGTTGAGTCGAACTGGACAAAAGTATGCATAGTACGAGAATAATTGGCTCTGAATCATTTCGTGGTGCGTGGGGAATCCTTCTCTCAAATAACCATCACGACGAGGGAGCGGTAAGAGACGGAGGGTATGAAAGAGATGAAACGCGTTCCCGCTGATGGAGAGCCCATCCAGTGGAAAAGTCCCTTCGCGGCGCTGAAGCATGTGGAAGTATCGCCGACCTCGGCAGCGCCTCCTGCCGCAAGCCACATCGACGCGCCACCGACGTCCAAGAAGAACCGCGGGCGGGTGGATATTCTTCGCCAGACCGCGCATCGCGGCGGCAAGACCGTGACGGTCATCACGGGGTTTGTCGGCATCGGCCAAGCCGAGAAAGAGCGCCTCGCCAAAGAGATGCAGAAGGCCTGCGGCGCGGGAGGCACGGTGAAGGAGGGACGGATTGAGATTCAGGGTGATCATCGCGAGACCGTGGCACGCATTCTGACCGACGCAGGATTCCGGCCGGTGTTGTCCGGCGGGTAATCTCTCTTCTCTGCCGTTCCGGGATGCGAGAAAAGGGACAGCCACCCTAAGCTCAGTGGCCATCCCTCTGAATCATGTAACTCTCACTTATTGTAATGCGAGGCGATCCGGTCAACGCCGCTCCGCAAGGTCTTTTTCCACTCAAGTTCCAGCGCAGGCGTTATGTTTGGATCACACTCCTTGACGCTCTTCACC
>CAZOHW010000097.1:0-12062 GCA_964579525.1 uncultured Nitrospira sp.
CCCCTGCTCCGGGGTAAAGAGATCGGCCATGAAACTCCAGAAAACCGAAACAATGAAGAGATTCATTACCGACAACCATACAAAAAAACTCCGGGCCACCCACTCGGGATACAGATGGCTTGTCATCAACAGGTAAAACGCCACCAGATTCACGATAAAAAACACATAGACGGTCAATAGCAATCGATAGCGCGAGCAACGTGCCGACAGCCACCCAAACACCGGCGTGGCCGCAAGCATGGTGAGAAACGTCGCCGTCATCATCCAAGGAAGATTTTTAACCCCGCCTTCAATGGCCATTTCATCGCGGACCGGACGGAGAATGGAGTACCCACAGAGGAGACAGAAAAAATAGGTGAAGGCCCAGACCAATGGAAGGAGTTCTTCCCGCCTGGCGCCGAGCAGATCAGCGCATCGAGCAAACATCGGTCGATCGGGGTACACCATGCGGCAGCAGTGTAGCAGGTGTACATTCACCCGCAAGGGGGAATCTGGTAAAATGCGAACCGCTGAGTAGCTTTACGTGAGGAAACGGACTCAATGATCGATCTTCGTAGCGATACGGTCACACTGCCAACGGAAGGTATGCGCAAGGCCATGGCCCAGGCTGAGGTTGGCGACGACGTCTATGGGGAAGACCCGACCGTTAATCGCCTTCAAGACATGGCGGGGGCTTTACTCGGCAAGCGCTTCGCGCTCTTCGTCCCGTCCGGCACCATGGCCAATCAGCTAGCCATCCGGTCCCAGACCCAGCCGGGGCAGGAAATCATCGTCGAGAGCAAAAGCCATATCGTCCGCTACGAGCAAGGAGCGGCTGGTGCGCTGGCCGGCGTGCAACTCCATTGGGTCATAGGCGAACGCGGGGTCATGACGGCCGAGCAAGTCGAGGCGGCCATCAGGCCAAAAGATCCACACAGCATTCCGACAGGGTTGATCTGCCTCGAAAACACACACAATGCCGGAGGCGGGACCATTTATCCGCTCTCCACCATTGAAAAGATCCGCTCGATCGCCGTCAAGCACGGGATTCCCATGCATCTGGACGGAGCCCGACTGTTCAATGCCGTGGCCGCAACCACGCTTCCTCCGACCGCCTATGCCCAGCATTTTGAAACCGTCTCGCTCTGTCTCTCGAAGGGATTGGGCGCGCCGGTCGGATCGTTGCTGCTCTCCAACGACCAACAGCTCATTGAACGTGCGCGTCGCTTTCGTCGCATGTACGGAGGCGCCATGCGTCAGGCTGGCATTCTGGCTGCCGCCGGCATCTATGCCCTGGAACGTCATGTCTCACGGCTGAAGACTGATCATGACAATGCCAAGAAGCTGACGCGAATCCTCTATCAAATTCCCTCGATCCAATTGATCCCCCAGCACGTCGAAACAAACATCGTGATCTTCGATGTCATCGATGAGCGACGCTCTCCGGCCGACCTCGTTGCGGTGTGTAAAGAGCAAGGTCTGCTCATCAATGCCATCGGAGGGAAAAGCTTCCGAGCCGTGACGCATATGAACGTCACGGACAAACAGATCGACGAAGCGGGCGCCATCTTCACCCGTGTTCTCGGCCCATGACGTTCCGAGATTGACAGCCCTTTTCATGATCCATAGAATGCCAAACAAGGGACGATTTCTGGTCACGCAACAGAACAAACTCATCGCCTCATGCACCGCGTTCAACCTTGTGCGCACAACATCGTATGTCAAATCACACGGAGTCTAGGGCTCATATTGACAATATGACGGATTCACACACCACCACACTTCCGACTCGTGAAGAGCTAAATGCGGAGTTGCTGGCAGTTCCAGACCTCTCAGAGCAGCCCGAGACCCCTCCACCACCGGGATTCGAAGACGGCATAGAAGTCGCCGTTCGGCATGTCAAAGGTCGTCGAGGCGGGGATCTGGTCGGGATCATCTTGGTCGGATCAGGAGCCCGTCGGGCCATTACGCCCCACAGTGACATTGATCTTCTCGCCCTCGTCAAAGGAGAAACCGACAGCCACGAGATTCTCCGGGTCGGCGAACGTTTGGCCGACATCCGGTACCATGGCTACCAAACCGTCAAGGAAGAACTTGCCTATTCACTCCGGCTTCCCTCGCTGCTCCGAAAGGGACGCATCTTGCACGATCACGACGGTATCTGTGCTCAATTGATTGAACAGGCGCATCAGCGGTTTCGCCAGGGCCCCTCCCCAGCCCCCATCAATGAACAGATCCGCCTCAAAGCCGAGTGTTACCATCTCCTCGGCAAGGCCCAGGATCTGGTGGATAAACCAGGAACGGCCCAATATCTACTGACACTCTTCTATGAAGACTGCCTTACCGCATTTTTCCGCTTGAGGGGCTTTTGGCTCACCGCCCCTGTGGATATCCACCGATTCATGTTTTCTCGGGAACCGGCCCTCGCAGACCTCGCTGGGCAGTTCCTCACAGCCACGACTTTGACCGACCGGCTCAACTTTGGCCGGCAATTTGCCGATCTTCTTTTTAAGGATGTGCCGAACCCTGCCCGTATCGACTGACTGTTTGGGCACCCGCGATCTGCGATGCCCTCCGTCAGGAAAGGGTCTCGTAAGCAACTCAGGAGAGGCTCATCCTATCCAGACAGATGTCACCGGATAGTACACCTTCTTTCATCGGCGTCGCCGCCAAGGAGCTGTTATGGAACTAGGATTTATCGGTCTCGGGAAGATGGGAATGAACATGGTCACGCGCCTCCGGCGGGATCAGCACCGTATCGTGGTCTACGATCGTTCGAATGACTTGATTAAGCAGGCGGAGGGTCAAGGCTGCGTCGGGGCGTCATCCCTTGCTGATCTCGTCAGCAAGCTTGCCGCTCCACGCTGCGTCTGGGTGATGGTCCCGTCGGGAGCTCCAACCGAAGAAACCGTTGAGGCGGTGGCAGCCTTGCTGAAACCGGGTGACACGATCATTGATGGAGGGAATACACGATTTCACGACGACGTGCGGCGTGCTGCCGGTCTGAAGAAGAAGGGCCTCCACTATGTCGATGTTGGAACCAGCGGAGGGATCTGGGGGCTCAAAATCGGGTACTGCTTGATGGTCGGTGGCGAGGAAGCTCCTGTACAGCGCCTGTCCCCGGTCTTTAAAACATTAGCCCCAGAAAACGGATGGGCGCATGTTGGCGCAGTCGGGGCCGGACACTACGTCAAGATGGTCCATAACGGCATCGAATACAGCATGATGCAAGGCTATGCGGAAGGATTCGAGTTGATGTCGAAGAGCGAATACAAGCTGGACTTGGCACGCGTGGCCGATCTGTGGATGCATGGGAGCGTGGTCCGGTCTTGGCTCTTGGACTTGGCGGCCGGCGCACTCAAAGAGGATCAAAAGCTGGAAAAGCTGAAGGGCTATGTCCAGGATTCAGGAGAAGGCCGCTGGATGATCGCCGACGCCATCGAGCAAGATGTGCCGGTACCCACACTCACGACCGCGCTCTTTACCCGATTCCGATCGCGACAAGAAGAATCGTTTGCTGAAAAGATGCTGGCTGCTTTACGAAACGCATTTGGCGGCCACGCAGTTCGACGGTAAGGATCCTAACCAACGGAGGAGACCTCGATGGCTCCCACGAACAGTCAACGGATTGACATCAACCCGACGCAGGAACCACTTCAACTAGTTGAACCTTGTACCCTGGTCATCTTCGGCGGATCTGGTGATCTGGCTCGTCGGCGGCTGATTCCCGCAGTGTACAATCTCCTCCTCGATGGGTTACTCCCACCAAACTATGTCGTGCTCGGCCTCGGCCGCACGCCCATGAGCGATGAAGAATTCCGAGCCACTGTCCGTGATGGCGTCATCAAGCATTCTCGACAGGCGTTAATTGAAGACACCTGGACGACATTTTCCAATCACTTGTTTTATATGTCAGGAGGCAACGACGACGCGCTGACCTATGTGCGGCTGAAGGAGCGAGCCGAAGAGCTTGAGCGGCGATTCCAACTGCCGGGAAACCGTATTTTCTACCTCAGCATTCCCCCAAGCTCGTTTACCGATGTCTGCGAGGGCTTGTCCCGTTCCGGGCTCGCGGGAACTCCCGGCACTCGATCACCCTACACACGCATTATCGTCGAAAAGCCGGTAGGGCGTGACCTGAGGTCTGCACAAGCCATTAACGAGGTCACAGGTCGCGTTTTCAACGAATCACAGATTTTCCGCATCGATCACTATCTCGGTAAAGAAACCGTCCAAAACCTCATGGTCGTGAGGTTTGCCAACAGCATCTTCGAGCCGATCTGGAATCACAAGTATGTCGACCATGTACAAATCACCGTGAGCGAAGCGGAAGGTGTCGGCACCAGAGCCACCTATTATGAAGAAGCCGGAGCGCTTCGCGATATGATCCAGAATCATTTGCTCCAGCTGCTCTGCTTGGTCGCGATGGAACCGCCCTACTCGCTGGATCCGGATGTCGTGCGAAACGCCAAGATGGAAGTCCTCCGTTGTCTAAGACCTATCACCGCAAAGGACGTCGACAAGTTTACCGTGCGAGCCCAATATACTGAGGGAACCGTCCACGGCACTCCAGTGCCTGGCTATCGTCGTGAAAAAGGTGTGACACCGAATTCGACGACGGAGACTTATGTGGCTGTGAAATGTTTCGTCGAAAATTGGCGATGGTCCGGTGTGCCGTTCTACTTACGGACGGGAAAGGCTTTGCCTCTACGTGCCAGCGAAGTGGCCGTGCAATTCAAAGAGATCCCGCAAATCCTCTTTAACGCCAATGCACAAAACCCTCAGGCTCCGAACGTCTTGACCTTGAAAATTCAACCCGAGGAAGGGTTGTCGCTCCGAATCGTCTCACGTGTGCCAGGCACCCGCGCACAAACCCATCCAGTTGAGATGAATTTTAAATATGGAGAAGTGTTCGGACGTCCGTCCCCTGAAGCCTACGAGCGACTGCTGCTGGATGTCATGGCAGGAGATGCTTCGCGATTTATGCGGCGTGACGCCGTCGAAGCGTCCTGGGCCTGGATCACACAAATTCTTGAGGCGTGGGAAAAGTCAGGACAACGTTGGCTCCCCGAATACCAAGCCGGGACCTGGGGACCTGTGGAGGCAGATCGCCTGATTCAAAACGACAGCCGCACGTGGAGAGTGTTGTAAGCCGACCCCAAGCTGCACCTGCAATACCCACAGGAAGCTCCCACTCGCTCTTCTTCATCTCAACACTCCATCTTCATTGCGGATCTTCACGAGATCATCCTATTTCTAGCACTTGACCAGATCCCATATCCCAAAGTACCTTCCTTTGATACATATGTCTATTATACATATGTCTATTAAGGAGAGGCCTTCAACCACTGTAGGGAAGAAAATACATTTGGTCATTGAAATTGAGAACCTGGTTGACCAAACTGTTCATAAATGGCTGCCGTGATCAATGTGCAGAGCGAATAATATGCCCGCATTGACTGCTATAAAGCACTATCACTCCCTGTATGTTCAACAATGACCATGAAACCACATCTTGGCACCACTCTTGCTTGGCTTCTTCTCAAGCTGACAATAGCACTGACAACCCCCGTTACTGATACGCGGCCTTTCTTCATGAAGGAGATCCTGCTATGAGACCAAGCTTCTGGCGCCCTCTAATCATCATAAGTTGTCTTTGGGTAGTGCTGGGCACCGCCCCACTCAACGCCGCAACTATTTCCGCAAATACTTGCTCGTACGCGGATGTCAATGCAGCGCTCGATCGAGCGGCCAACGGCGACACCGTGCTGGTCCCGGCGGGAACCTGTACCTGGACAACGAGTATGGATTTTGACCTCACTATTACAGGTGGACAGAACAAATACCTGACACTTCAGGGAGCCGGTATTGATCAAACCATTATCATTGATGGCGTCTCAAAAGCTCCCTATCCCAATATTGCACACCTCCTGCGTTGGACAACCGTAAATGGAGGCTTAACTCGTATCACGGGATTTACCTTTCAGGGAGGGTCAAGTGTGGACAGTTATAACCAAGGGATGCTCTATGTCCGTGGGAATTCTCAACAGTTCCGCTTTGATCACAATAAAGTCATCCCCACTACGACCTCTGGAATGTTCGTGAGGGGTTGGATCACCGGCGTGTTGGACCATAATACTTTCGACGTAAGTCGTGCCTTTGGGCTCTATACCTTCCACGATACCTGGCAGGGTGTCGGAGGATATGGCGACAACTCGTGGGCCTTGCCCAATACCTTCGGGACCCAACAGGCGATATTTATGGAAGATAATACATTCACAAACACCCAATCCGTCAGTTGGCATAACTATGCAGTCGATGGATGGCAAGGAGGACGTGTCGTCTATCGAAACAATACTTTTAACAACTGCACCTGGGCAAATCACGGGACCGAAAGCGGTGGTCGACAGCGAAGCCAACGACAATTTGAGGTCTACAACAACCACTGGACCTGGAATATGCAAGGCAATGGGTTTTCCAGTATGATCGGATCGCGAGGTGGTGTGGGTGTCGTCTATAACAATACAGCAACCATTACAAATGGAGCGGTGAACAACTTTTTTGATGTAACTTATTATCGCGCTTCAACACCATATTGGCCCTGGGGCCAGTGCCCAAGTTCCTGGGATCTAAACAGCAGCACCTGCCTTGATCAAGCAGGGAGAGGTATGGGTAATCTGATTTCTGGAGATACTCCCTCGCCTGTAGCGTGGCCGAATCAAGGAGTAGACCCCAACTACATATGGAACAACACAATCAACGGTACCGTATCACCCCCAGCTTCCCACGCCTCCCCTGTGGTGATTGGTCGCGACGTACTTACTCAAGCCAGACCGGGATATGCGGCCTATCAGTATCCGCATCCCCTAACTGCCGGGGGAACCAGCAATGCCGCGCCTGCTGCCCCTAAAAATCTTACCGTTCAATAGTCCTCAAGGAACCAGTCGTCCGGCATTCCGGCAAGGAATGCCGGCCCCCTCAATTACCCGCCATAAAAAACGGGGATCGACCGCCATGCAAGCTAGACTATTCGCGGAGTGGTCAGGTGGCTATAGACTTCCACAGTGATCTGACGGACCTTATCCCAGGAGTATCGTTGGCGGGCGTATTCACGAATTTCTGCACGACGGGAATCCAATTTCTGATAGAGATCACTCGAGAAGTATCTCTGAATTACAGTTGCCAGATCATGAGAATCCTCCGGCCGGCAAACAAAACCGGTTTTTCCGTCAATGATGTCGTCACGTAATGCTCCCACATCTGTGGCCACAACAGGCACACCAAAGCTATACCCTAATGAGAGCACGCCACTTTGAAAAATGTGACGGTACGGCAGAACCACCAAGTCGGCCGCCTTGAAATACACTTCAGTCTCTTCGTCAGGAACAAACTCAATCTTTTGGATGATGCGATTCCGATATGTATGCTGACCGAGAAGAGCTCGTATTGCACTCCAATATTCATCACAGTTTTTTGGATTGCCCGCGATGATCAGTCGGTAGGAACCACCTGCCGCCATAATGAGTCCAAATGCTTCCAAAAGAAATTCTAGGCCCTTATATGGTGCAATATTCCCAAAGAACAGAATTGTGCGTTCTGCCCCCTCGATGCCGAGTCGGCTTCTGGCTTCTTTTGTACTAAGAGCGGTATCGGGAACCGCATTATTGATTCCAAAGGGAATAACCGACACTTTTTCTGGCGGCACCTGAAACTGTCCGATCAATTCTCGCTTCATGCGCTCAGTATGGACAAACAGGTGGTCCACCCAACGATATTGGAATCCGAGAGTGAATCGATTCCACCGAGAATCCACCGAGTCTCTCTCTTGTGTATTCACGTTGTGAACGGTCAACAA
Organism: uncultured Nitrospira sp.; assembly: GCA_964579525.1. GTDB lineage: Bacteria > Nitrospirota > Nitrospiria > Nitrospirales > Nitrospiraceae > Nitrospira_D. The sequence continues at coordinate 7,835 of CAZOHW010000097.1, forward strand.
CGTTCTTTTTCCCAATAATTTGTACCACAGCATCAGAGGAACGCGATCAAACGTCTCAAACTTATTATTCCAGAGGATATGAAAAATGTTGGCATTTGTCTGTACCGAATAGCGAAGCAGTCGCGTGTAGTAATCCACAATGCGAAAGACCTTCCTCAACGTGCTTGCCGCTGCTGAGATATTTCCACGCATATTCAGAAATCGCACAGACGGGTGATTCCGCCATTGAGGAAGGTCAAGATCATCGCCGCCAATGATATCTAACGGAAACCCAGATGAGGCGAGCGCAGTTCCGATCCCAAACGCATAGGGTCTATCCCGACCAGCGGTGAGAAGAGCGACATGAAGTGTCGGTACGTTCGGATGGGAGCCCATAGATCACGAGACTTTGCTGATCTGTGGACGCTCAGTTCGAGAGGCTAGCGCATGCCATTGTCTGTCAACTGCTGCTTCCACCATCTCAGGAGTGATGAGGTCCATACAATTCGGCACGAAATCACACTTCTGCTTATAGCAACTCAAGCACTCCGTGTGAGGAACAAACTTTTCACCGAGCCCGTACAGCTCAATTTCAGCCGAACTGGTAGGCCCAAATAGCACAATGGTTCTTCGATTTTGAGCCAATGATAAATGCATTGCCAGCGTATCACCGGTGATAACCAAGTCACAGGATCCAACCAACGAAGCAAAATGCCGAACAGGATTGTCGCACCCGGCATCGATCAACGATACGTTTGATTGAGAAGCCAGACGCACATGACGCTCCCGCTCCTCTGGCCCCCCAAGGAGGACAAACTGAACATCTCGCTTTTTCGCGATCTGTGCTACAAGTTCGAGATATCCATCTTCCCGCCATTGTTTGAGTTCCCAACGATGCCCTGCTCCAGTATTGAGTCCAACCACTGGCCTAGAAAAATCCACGCCAAGTTTGCAAAGATATGCTCTTCCTCGTTCACGTTCTTCATCGGTCAACTGGAGCACATATCGATGCGTACATCCTGATAGCCCAATGATATCAGCCATCATATCTTGATAGGTCCTACTGCCCTGGCGCTTGATGTCATCGAATATACCCATTTCCAACCACATCTGAGCAGCATCATTGGTCGCTTGGACATACCCACGGGCATCGAGGACAAACCCGTCTTTCTTTGTGGCATTGGCTGCTGTAGCCAATGCCGCACTTATCTTCCCGGCATCGAGATTGATGACTCGATCAAATGTCCTGACGCGGAGTTGCAACAGGGCGTCTTCTCCATAGTTCAGAATCTCTGTGATGTACGGATTCCGCTCAAGAAGCGGACGAGACTCGCGACGAGTAATCCACGTGATGGAAGCTTTGGGATGTCGTTCGGCTAATGGTGGTAATAACGAGGTGGTGCGGAGCACATCACCCATCGCATCGAGTTTAATGATGAGGAGACGCTCCTCGACGCGTTGATAATGATCGCAGGTACAGAGCACGCCCGTCGCTTTGTGCCATGTGCAGGGTCGGTCACCTACAAAATACCGGCAATCAAAGGCAATCTCCCGACTATTCCGTTGGTGCCCCATATCTCCCCCTTTAGACTTGACTCGTCCCCTTGGACTATTCCGCGGCTGCGATAGCTCTTCTGTTGTACCAAGCCTTTCTCACTGCCCGTAACCGAGCGAGAACCGGCTCAGGAACTCTGCTGATCCATCCCTTGTGCAGTCCAGTAAAAAGAGCCATGCGCCCCAGAGAACTCATTGGTACGTAATAGCGGGGCAAGTTAATGCGCTCAAAGCCATTGTGATCTTTGAAATCCATGAGGCTATCCCGTTCTTTGTTTCCATCGCTATATCGCGAATACACTAGGTACGGAATTCCTTTATTTGCACAATGTCGGACGGCTTCCGCAACCAAAGCGTTTGTGGGGGATTTGTCACGATGCTCGACCAACGAAAGGATCGACGACAATCCCGCTTGAGTTCGAGTAGCATCACAATGAAGCCTGGCAAATCCAATCATTCGGTTTTCAAGATATGCGCCAAGAAACACACTGCGATCAAGAAATGTTGCCATCATGTTTCTGACCGCGACGAGATCCTTCCCATAGTGGGGGAACCGCTTGCCTTGACGAAATTCACACTCATTATAAATAGCCCGTACTCCCTCGATGTATGCCTCATCAAGCGGTACTTCACGGATCACCACTCCCTTTTTACCGGCCCGTCTCGCCATGTTTCTGGTCTTATCGTTAATTCGTTTTGTCCACCATTGATCAAACGTGGAAATCGACAGAACCGCTAAATTGTCCCACTCCATGGGGTAGGAATATTTTGGGGTCGTATCAGGCAATTTTTGCATAAATGTGAACAGATCAATTCGCTCTCCAAGATTCAGGAGCGCTTGCAACGCAACCTCTGGGTTATCAAGGAATTCATAGGTGTCCGCAGACAGGGCCGCCACTCTCAACAGCGTACCGTGAACCCTAATTTCGTGCCCACAAACTTCCATGGTGATCTAATTCGTTGATGCACGATTCAACTGTAAAAAAATGTCGTCCATGATTTTCGCGGTAACGAGAATCTCTCGGTATGGGATAGGTACCGGCCCACCTTGCTCGATTGCACGGTAAAACGACTCGATAAGATGGCGCATGCCGGCACTCATGTGAAAGTCTCTTCTTCCGAACGCGTGAACATTCCCGACAAGATTACTGATATATTGACACGATAAATCGATGGGAGGAAGAAACTTCTCTAGATAGCTCTTTTTGCGTACTCCCGGAAGCTTAATAAGAGTCTCCTGATCCTGATCAACGATAAATCCATTCTTTGGGCCATAGACTCTGAGTTGGTGTAACGCCGGGCGCATCTGTGATGAAAAGGTAAAATACGCCGTCGTACGCCCTTCCTCGCTGATGATCACCCGTAACTCGTCGATGATTTCAGATTCGCCACGATCTTTCAAAAATGGGCTGGCAAAACCATGCGCAAAGACCTGTGGAGCATCCGTCGTAAGAAATTCCGCCACCTTGGCAATTCCATGGCTGATGATATTATGCAAAAGTTTTCCCGGTAATCGACGAACCCAATGTTGCTTGTCGGTCAGCAATGCCCGAACATATCCCGAATCGCCCAACTCGTAGCAATAATAGCTTTCTATATGAACCGGTGTTCCACCCAAATATCCTTGTTGCACGAGCGCACGCATACGTTGAGCAACTCGACCGAATTGTGCGTCATGCCCGGCCGTGATCTTTAATCGCCTTTGCTCTGCTATCTCGATAAGACGCTGGGCATCAGGGTAGTTCAGTGTGAAGGGTTTCTCGACATATACATGGCAGCCATGCTCCAAACACAATGCAGCAAGCTTAAAGTGGCTTTCCGGTGGTGTCGTAATATGGACGACATCCACCTTGCACTCCTTCAACAAATCGCCGAGAGCGGTGAAGTACTGAGGAATCTTGAGGCGTTCCGCCAACTGCTGTGCCATCAGTGGTTCGGTGTCGCACACTGCAACAATTTGGCAATCAGCAATTTCTTGAATCAGATAGGCATGAGCATCGGCAATCTTGCCGCAACCCACGATGGCCACTCTAAGCATGACTCACACTCTCTTGGCAACCTTGGAAAAATCGTTGCAGCCCTTCATCTGTGGGTACTTTGGGAGTCCAACCCAATCGTGATTTCAACTTGGCATTACTGTAGTACGTTCTCTTAATCTCCGCATGCCATCTCCTGCGGCTGAATACCGGAGGCAGTTGGCCATGCGACCAAACCGAATACCATTCCCATATCCTGCACAAGAGATAGCTGAATGCATGTGGCACATACAGCGATCGGAAACTCTTTACGTTCTGCTTGTAGCGGTTGAGAAACGCCCGACTGGACGGAAGATTATCATCCACAATGTTGAAGACTTCGCCCTCAATCCCAGGCGTGAGACCGGCAAGAACAATGGCATCCGCGCAATTATCGACATAGGTAAATGGGATCGTATTCTTACCCCCAAGGTGAAGAAATATTCCGAAGGTATCGATCCCGACCCTCCCCGTAATCTGCTTTTTCCCCGGACCATAGACTGATCCCGGTCTTACAATGACGTAGGGTATCGCATGTTTCTTTCCATACTCAGTAATCAGCTCATCTTGTTTGACCTTTGCAAAACAATAGGCATCCATTATTCGCTGTACGTTGGATTCGATTGGACACGATTCGTCAAGAAGTCTTCCCATCGGCTTGTCTCGGTTGGTATAGACCG
>CAZOHW010000098.1:0-11982 GCA_964579525.1 uncultured Nitrospira sp.
CGCACCGGAAGCGATGAAGGCATTTGTGGCCTTTGATAAAGCGGCGTTGGCCGACGGTGCAATACCGCAAAAATATAAGGAGCTGATTGCGTTGGGCGTCGCCTTTACGACGCAATGCCCGTACTGTATCGACATCCATGCGAATAAGGCGCGAGAGTTAGGTGCATCTGATCAAGAAATTGCGGAGTGCGTCCTGGTCGCAGCAGCCTTGCGAGCAGGGGGGGCGGTGACACATGGCACCCATGCACTGAAGGGAATCTAAGAGACGTGGTAGTCGGCAACTTAATCGGATAGTTAATAGGCTTATTTCATGATTGGAAACTTACAGGAGGTTGTCATGAAACCATTAGAACTACTTAAGTCGACCGGACGGCGGCACGCCATGATGTCCGTTCATATCATCGGATTCATCACGGCTGTTTTGCTGGCCTGTGCCGCTCCGAGCTCTGGCACAGAGTCGACGGAAACACCCGCGCCGCCGAGTCTGTCCGGCATGGTCCCCCTCTATACGAATCTCGGTGCTCACCACAAGCGCATCACCACTCGAGTTCCAGCCACACAGAAGTATTTCAACCAGGGTCTGCGACTTGTCTATGGATTCAACCATGCGGAAGCGATCCGCTCGTTCACCCGTGCCACAGAGCTCGATCCCACCTGTGCTATGTGCTACTGGGGGATCGCTCTCGCCTATGGGCCGCATGTCAATGTTCCTATGGACTCGGCGGGCGGAATTGCCGCTTACGCGGCGGTGCAGAAAGCCCTGGCGCTCAAATCCCACGCCACGGCGCCTGAACGCGCATACATCGAGGCGCTCGCCCAGCGGTATGTGGCGGACCCACCGGCCGATCGTATCCGATTGGACACTGCATACTCTCGCGCGATGGAGCAGGTCACCAAGACCTACCCCAAAGACCTCGACGCCGCGACCTTGTATGCCGAATCGCTCATGGACCTTCGCCCATGGAACTACTGGCAACCCGACGGGACTCCCTACCCCGGCACGAAGGAAATCATCCGCCAGCTCGGAAGAGTGATCTCGCGCAATCCCAATCATCCCGGCGCCTGTCATTACTACATCCACGCAGTTGAAGCCGTGAATCCGAAGGCTGCGGTGCCGTGCGCCGAACGGCTCGCTCGGCTCATGCCGGGTGAAGGACACATGGTCCATATGCCCGCGCACATCTACATCCGCGTCGGACGGTGGAACGACGCCGTGCAGGCCAATCACCATGCCATCCACAGCGACGAGGTGTTCATCGACGGACAACACCCGATGGGCGTCTATCCGCTCGCCTACTACCCGCATAACATCCACTTCCTCGCTTTTGCCTCCACGATGGCTGGGCGTAGTGCACAGGCATTTGAGGCGTCCAATACCCTCACTTCCAAGGTGAACCTCGACGCCGCGCGCCAGGTCGGGCTACTGCAGGAGATGCTACCATACCATGCGCTCACGCTCACGACATTCGGGAGATGGGACGAGGTGCTCGCCGCGCCTCTCCCGCCCGAAGACATCCGCTTTTCGTACGCCTTGGCCTCCTACGCCCGCGGCGTGGCGCACGCCGCCAAAGGAGAATGGGTGGAAGCACAAGCCGCGCTCGACACGGTGACGGCAGCCGACGCCGCGACGGCCGAAGGAGCCGAAGGCAAGACCGCACTCTCGATTGCTGTGCATGCGCTGTCCGGTGAGATTGCGACACGTCGAGGTGACCTCGACGCCGGTATCAACCACTTTCGCGAGGCAGCCAAGATCGAGGACGGAGGACTCTACTTCGAACCACCCAAGTGGTACTACCCAATTCGGCACTCGCTCGGCGCTGCACTGATCAAGGCGGGTCAACATGCCGAGGCCGAAAAAGTGTATCGCGAGGACCTTCGCCGCTTCCCTGAGAACGGCTGGTCTCTGTTTGGACTCGCGCAAGCACTCCGGGCGCAGGGGAAAAAGAACGAAGCGGTGGCTGCAGAGGTGCGCTTTCGACGAGCATGGGCAGGCACGGACGTGACGCTGACGGCATCGAGATTTTAACGGATAGCGGACGACAAAAATGGTCGGAGAGCTGCGCCCTTGGATAAGGCCATAGTCTGGCCGGATCCGTACTGTCCGGATGATCCAAACTCATCAAAAAGTCATCACGCTCGATGAATTCTCACGTTGAGACCACCTGCGTGAACCGTATATGGTATGAGAACTGATCAAGGAGTATTTCAATGCCATTGGCCACCTATAATAACGTCCTGGTTCCCTCCTTCATGTATGGCACGGCCTGGAAGAAAGAGGCGACGACCGGACTGGTGCTCCAGGCCGTAGAAGCTGGCTTCACCGCAATCGATACAGCCAATCAACTCGTCCATTACGATGAAGCACAGGTGGGGGAGGCGCTGCTCCAACTGGCTCAGCAAGGTCTCACTCGTGACAAACTGTTTCTACAAACGAAGTTCACCCCCATCAACGGGCAGGATCATCGTCTTCCCTATGATGCACGCGCGAGTATCACGACACAAGTGCAGCAGTCTTTTGCCAGTTCGCTTGCACATCTCCACACCGACTATCTCGACTCCTATGTGCTACATGGCCCCTATTCGCGCCGTGGGTTAGGCGCTGAAGATTGGGAGGTCTGGGCGGCGATCGAGTCCCTCTATGAGGCGAGCAAGACGAAGATGATCGGGATCAGCAATGTCACAGCTGAACAGTTGACCGTACTGTGTATGAAAGCCAAACATAAGCCAATGGTGGTGCAGAATCGCTGCTATGCGGCCTTTGGGTGGGATAAAGAAGTGCGAGAGATTTGTCGGACCCAACGCATCATCTATCAAGGTTTTTCGCTCTTGACGGCGAATCGTGAGGTCTTCATCGATCCCGAGATCAGAGCCATGGCGGCACGATATGAGGTGACGATCGCCCAACTCATCTTCCGGTTTGCGATGCACGTCGGCATGCTGCCTCTTACCGGTACAACGAATCCTCAGCATATGAAAGATGACCTACAATCCGATCGATTCACTCTCTTGTCGGAGGAAATCAAGCAAATCGAAACTATCGGCCTCTAGCACCTATGGGAAAGATCCTGGTCAAACGAGTCTATGAGCCGGCGGCCAAGTCAGATGGGTTCCGCGTGCTGGTTGATCGGCTGTGGCCTCGTGGGATGACAAAATCTGATGCAAAGCTTGATCTGTGGCTCCGAGATCTCGGACCATCCACAGCCTTGCGGACCTGGTTCAACCACGATCCTGCCCGCTGGGTGGAATTCCAACGTCGCTATCATGCTGAGTTGAAAGAGAAGACAGCGCTCCTCACGATTATCAGAGACCAGGCAAAGACTGGTACCGTGACCTTACTCTATTCGGCCAAGGATGAAGCCCATAACCAGGCCGTCGCGCTTCGGAGCTTTTTATTGAAGCAGCCGATGAAGTTCCCATAAACACAGGTGGTTGGACCGTATCCACGTGCATTCGTTGAACTTCCGCCGGCAGCTCCGATACAGAAATCGCCGGTAGCAGGGTTCAGTCCGGGATCGCCGTTTCGTCGTCTTCATCGCCTCACAATGCGGACACGGCATCTTCCTCATACTCTTCGATACAAGTGTCTACACGCGGCTGCTCAAGAACAAAGTGGGGTCTGACAGAGCCTGTCTCGCTTGCATTGACACCCGTACCCAAAAATGGCAATGGAGCCGCTCGCGGAGATGAGGCTCTTCTGCTCCGCATTGCCCTTCTCGCTCAGAGTATCCGCGATGCGGGGAGGTATGCCTTCAGTTCCTCTGAGTAATATTGAACGATTTTTAGCTCTTCAGGAGACAACGGCGTATTGCCAACGAGAACCGGAGAGGACAGGATCGTTTTACAGGAACGGATGAATCTATGGATCTCATGGCGTAATGGAGGGAATGGACTGCTAGACGCTGACATAGTATGAGACCACCTTTCTCACAAGGTGTCAGCGGTAGGCCCTCCAGAACCCGCCGGCAAGATGTGCGTGGGTACTGGAGCCTTTGTGAGGCTAGACCCATTACATGTGAAGGGACGGAATGCAGGGGGCTTTTAATTTAGATACCTTACGGCTGCTGACCTTTCTTGTAGTTGACGACCGCTGTAATTACCAACCCAAGAATCACGCCCGCAAATGTCAGCAAGTTTGTATCCATCACGTCTCCTCCGTGTATCATCTAATAAACACGTAATAAACACACGTACATAGGGTTCTCGAGCTGGGAACTTCGCAGTACTCTCCTTTCCGTCCCGGGTCTCACTACGCAAGTTCAGTTGGACCGGTCTTGGCATGGTGCGGTCTGATCCCGAAGGGTGCCCGCCTCGTTTTTGTCGTTGCCCACCTCCCGCTTAAATGGCCGCACTACTTGCAAGTCGTTCTGCACCGACTTGACCCCGTCGATTCCGTTGGCGATACCCTCCACCATCTTCTTCGTCTCATCAGAACTCACGTTGCCTCGGATCATCACCAACCCCTGTGCACTTTCGACGTTGATCTCTCTTCCCATCACTCGAGAATCAGTAAACAGGGCAATCTTAGTCTTTGCAGTGAGCCAAGTATCATTGAGGGAGGTATGTTCGTTCGCATTGCCGAGCCCGCTCACCAATCCCGTCAAGACCAACCCTCCGATGACCAACGTCGCACATACGATCAGAGCAGTTCGTGCATTCATGAACGCTTCTCCCTAATCCAAGAGAGAACTTGGATTGTTAGTCATCGTTTGTGGAAGGCATTCTTTCAGCAAAGCCATCTCTTTCCGACCAGCATGCAGTTCGGAACTGGCATTACTTCCTTGGATCAATCGGTGTTCGTAGCCGTTCAAAGAACTCTGGCATCGGAACTGTGGAGACTGAGGAATCGGTTACGCTGAGAAGAAGTAGGAAGCGTAAGAGATGGGACAGTCACCGGAACTGCAGTATCACCTTGGGCGCTATCAGCATGAGAGTCAAGCACTATAATGTGGATTTAGCGACAGGCAGGTTCGAAGTTGGACTTAGGACACAGATAGACGGACCACGTACCGTCTTACTCCCACATCATGGAAATAAACTCATTCAAGGTAACACGAACGAGACCAAAACGATTGGGTCATGCGGGACATTCGAACCTAAGCACCTAACTCCAAATTAAACCCCATTACGAACAAGCCTAGGTATGGCACCAAGAGCTCAATGGGCACACTTCACCAAATTCCCTCCATCTCGATGCGTGGTTGTGTTGCAAGAGATCTGTAATCTTAAAAACTGCGGTTGAGATAGTTTTTTGTTTTGAGTTATTTATGCGTCGCAGGTGATCGGCAGAATCTCAATACAATACCGTCCGTACCTCACGTAACGTATGAAGATCACAGACATCCTTTGCATTCTGCGAGCTGCTGATCGGTGTCTGTATGATTGTCCATCAATCCTATTGATGGTGATGACAACCGATGCATACACAACCGTACCCTCTTCATTCCATGCGAAACCGATTCCCCAGGGCATTGGAGCATTGCGGGCCGATGGGCCAGAGCCCTAGATGAATCCGCGACAATTGACGATATGGATGTTACTTGCTTTTCATGTACACGGTAACACCCGCAATGCCCAGTGCCACGATCACAAATGCAAAGGTTAGGGTATTAATATCCATGACTTCTCCTTTACTAAAAAATGTGTAGTATTGGCTTGTATGCTGATCAATTAAGCGGGGGGGGTTGTGGTCTCCCATCGCAGACCAGCCAAGTCCTGGTCTTCGTTTGGGTCAGTCGGTCGAGCTTGGCGGATTTCCGCTGTGCACGGCCTTCTTTCTTGTCACATTGCCTTTGCCGTTGTGCTTTCACACTACTCGATGTGAAGCAGACAGAGGGTGGCAATGAGGAGACCAGTGGAGGCAATGGGGTGCTCCAACCGAAGCGCCCCATTGGGAATTCACCACAATGTACGTTGAATCAGTACCGGCTACGCTTTGGCCCGCCTCCGAAACGGCCCCCGCCCCCAGATCGAGATTCCATTGGCTTGGCCTCATTGATGGTTAAGGATCGGCCGTCCATTTGTGACCCGTTTAGGGCGGATATAGCAGTCTGCGCCTCTTCTGCGGTCGACATTTCGACAAAGCCAAACCCACGTGATTGGCCGGTGAACTTGTCTGCGACGATGCGAGCAGATTCCACCGTGCCGTGCGCAGCAAAGAGGGTGGTAAGTTGCGATTCAGTCGCCGCATACGGCAATCCGCCGACATACAATTTTGATCCCATGAGGAATCCTCCTTCAATTATGGTTGTGGCTGAGACACGAGAAATAGTCTGTGGGGGAAGGAGAGGGCCAAAGACGCGGATAAGTAGGCGGCTTAGGTCAGGCTTCCAATCAGCTTTCTCGGTAACAACAACATCGGTGAGGGGCCATGATGATTTCGTTTCATGCGAAGCCCGACAGCATGAAACCAGTGTAAGCTTACCAGGCGTCAGGTCAAATAGCTATCAGACGCGTCACACAACTACTCGTGGGCCATGCCAGATCAAGTAGGGTGGTTTCTTTATGGTCGTGGCTGCATCTGGATAAAGACGCACGGTATAGTGGTAAGCCTGTTCTTGGGCTGTCAAGCAGCTGGATGCAAAGAGCGCGTGGCTTGCGATCTTGCGGAACTCCATATGATTGTCCGTTCCGACAACATTATAGAGTGAACAAGTGAATTCGCCTTCCTTTGAACACTCCGTGCTAATTGCCAGATACGATCCATCCGAAAACGTTATAACCGGTTCTAAATTTAGGCGGCTCATACTGTTCCTTGTGCATCGAGCGAGTCAGCTTTGGGCAGAAATGCGAAATGAGTGACTTCAACTCGGTCCAGCAGCTTATTTATTTTTCCTGCAAATCTCCACTGTTGCTTCAACGTGACCATCTTGTGGACTGACCATCAACAGCATGCCCTTGTGCTCAAGGGCTCTCTTAAACCGCATCGCATAATTAGCTTCGTATGGACTTTCTTGGGTCTTGGTATCACCGCTTTCACGATCGTATGTACTTTCAAGGATAAATGCGGACACCGTTTGCGTGCCATTCGCCCTCGGCTTGCTCGTGACACGCCAGAAACGCTTCTCTGGATCGAGGATCTCGCTCCTAGCCTCCAGAGTGGAACTCGAACAGAGTTTCACCCCCTTCGCCACCTCGACATATTCGCCTCTATCCATAAATTGGGCGAAGCCCGCCACGGGCAACCCAAGAACAATTGTCAGAACGAGTGGGTACAGAGACATATGATCCTCCTTTGGCTGTCCGATCAGCCGCGTTATCGCGTTATGATGACTTCTCTTGACCGGCCCTTTTCCCAGCCACCTTCTCCTCGGTTAGTAACTCCAACCCTAGAACCGCATCGACACAGACATCATATGACTTGTCTCAATGGCGTGAACAGCCTTGTTTCCCAATGCTGCCTCGACACCTCCCGTAATCGTGATCGTAGCGAAATCCGCATAGTCAGCACTCCAAACCACGTGTGACAAAGAGTCGCAAACGATTGTCTCCAAGCCTTACCCCGTCCAGCGCGGCCACCGCCCGCAGGGCTTCTTCCTTTGAGCTCAATCGCACGAATCCATAGCCGGCAGATTTCTCACTCCGTTTGTATCGAACGACAGAGGACTGTGCTACCGTCCCATAAGCGCCTAATAGGGTGCGGAGGTGATCATCAGAAGTATCTTCGGACAGCCCTCCCACATACACCACACAATTGTTCATTCCTCTCCCCCTCGTCGGTACTGACGAGACTATTGCTGATCTCGCAGCTCAAAATGGGTGTAGACGACGCTGACGACTCCGGCAATATACAATACGGTTGCCGCAGCGAGAGGATTCTGAACGAGCCATTGGACAGAAGTCTGAAAGAGAGACATTGGTGTGCCGTTCCTATTCAGCATAAGGGAGGGAGTGGTGTACAGATGGTCGTGTGTCTGTTCAGTGCCTCGGCGCGTGCGTCTTACTTCGACGCGCTGCTGGTTCCTGCATCACAGCTGGCTTCCCTTCTACATGAGGCAACGCAAACGAGTACTGGTTTACCAACGAAGCGACTCCTCGCCTAATGACGTCAATCGAGGATTCGCTATCGCGCCGCATTGGATCAGGAAGCCCCAGGAGGTGCCAGCGGATCTTCGGTTTTTTACGGGTAGACTTCTTGGGTTGTTTCCGAGCTCGCCGAGCCGAAAAGAAATTCATAGCAACTCCTGCGGTACGGACACGCGGCTCGACCAGAGACTCTCCCACTTGAGGAGATTGCTGCCTCTATTGTCATGAGTCGACCCACCCGCGAATGGCAGCACATGCCATTCAATGAGATGAACATGGGAACGTCATACTATCGCGCAGAGACGGGGAGTGAGTACGAGGAGTGCGCAGAGAAACAATAGCATTAAAGAAGTTTAAGCATAACAGGCGCCTGGTGAAGGAGTCAAACTTATGACTGACCTTTAGATAGATAGGCGACAAGATGCTTAGATTGCGGTAGTTCTTGCTGGGTTACCACAGCATTAAATTTAATGAAAGGCTTGGCAATGAGGGAGGCTGGGTTTCATTTATCAGTCTTTGCTCGTGACGTAGCCTTGCCGAGTGTCAGCCAGAGTACTAGATATCCGGCCATTGCCGAGAGGAGTGACTCGAGAAGAATCCCAATGCGTTCATCGAACAGCGCAGGGCGCTGCAATTCCTCAAAGGCGAGGGCACCGATAAACAGACTCATGGTAAACCCGATACCACACAGGATAAACATCGCCAGCAATGAACGTATAATCTCCATTGAGTTTTACCAATCAAGCGCATATCCAACCACGATAGACTCCATTGACACGACCGTGGTTGGCCCTGTAGCGTGAATGTGACGTATTGAGCCACGCCGACTATCCCATCTCTCGCGCGTCCCTCCTGTTCCTGCGCGTCTGATTCCCCGGTCTCCGCCGCTTTTACGCCAGAAGTCCGTTCTGTCCACGAGCCGTGAGTGCGAAGGTGGCCCTTGGACAGAAGGTGGTTTCCCACATCATGGCAAAGGAGATTTGTATGAACCAGGAACAGTTCGGGCAATTCTGGGAGCAATTGAAAATACCGCTCAAGGATTACTGGTCAAAGATTACAGCGGAGGATTTGACGGAGATCCGAGGGGATTTGGCGAGGTTCGGTTCGGTCATTCAAAGGCGGTATGGAGAACTGCAGAAAGAGGAAATCTGCACGTGGGTCAATCGACGCTATTCCCACTGGGCAGGAAACTACATCGGGTACAAGGATCCGGAGCCGGCGTCCTAACTGTCATCGTCTGCCGTTATAGTGTCCAATGTCCCGTTGGCAAGCTGCTGATAGTGGCAAGGGCGCATACAGAGAGAGGTGAGATGAAAAAGATCGTCATCAATAAGAGTTATGAACGGTTTTTCGTGAGCCATAAGGCGTTTATCCGATTGCGCGAACTTGGGCAGGCGGAGGCGTTACAGGAGACCGACTGGGGCACGCATTGGCCACTCGCGGCGGCACCACAGGAACCGAGTTTGAATCGATGCGGCGCGCTCGTCCCACGCGATGACAAAAAACTCGTGCAGGTCGTGGAAGAACTGCGAGGGGCTGCCAACGGATTCGCCGCCGAGTTGAAAGTTGTAGAGATTCCAGACGACGTGCAATGGATCATCGACAAGAGCAACGAGGTGGAGCACGTGAGTGAGGTACATCGCACATGGGAATAAGGAAATGCCGTGGGCCTTTGGCACCTTGGAATCGTTCATCCGTTATGACTCTGGTAATAGCGCTTGATTTGATCATCTGTAGCGCCTAGCATGAAACTGCATGGGCTGAGCCATGCAGACTGTCCGATCTCTCGCGTGTTTTTCCATCTCAGTACGCGTCTGATTCCGTCGTCTCCTCCGCCGCTCTTTTCGAGCATGCTGTGTGAAGCCAGTTGTCGTTGATGATTTATAGTTGAGCCTATCGCTCTCAGCGGTTGATGCGGGCGATTTGGTCAGTACCTTCAGGGAAGTGGCATGGTGGCGGGATTGAAATGTTCGCTGAGGGAGGCTTCACATGATCAGCATCTTGATGTTCATTAGGAGGTTCGGATTTTGGTTTAGCCATCAACAGCGAGCTGAATCTGTTTATGCGTGTATTATATGGACTAATACGTTGAGGAAGGTGTTGTAGATCAGAATCGTTGGAATAATCGATGCAACATTACGTCACCAAGGCCTCTTGATTGCCGTCCACATGAGTGACATGAGCAAGTCTCGGTGTCTGGAAGCTAATCGGGTGGCTCGCAGGTCCACCGATTCGGAATGGTGCATGTCTTCCTGCGTCACTTTCGGTCAGATAGAGGAAAAGCTGTTCGCGGTATACCGCAACATAGCGGTCTATAAGGAGGCTGCGCGACGTGAGCGCACACAGGAGTATATAACGAACAACTCAGGAACTTAGGCAAAAAGACAAGGAGACTATCGGGCTGTTGCTGGACAGTGGGAGGTCATCGTGAATATGTAGTGTGACTGGAAATTTGAACGAGTACTACTCGTGTATATGGTTGCGTGGACGGTTATTCTAGTTGTGACCTATATGTTGATCGAATAACCATGTCTTACGGAGCAGTTACCGTGTTGAAGTGTTCTTGAAGAAGACTATGGCTACCAGTTATTACTCAGCCTATACATGCTTTTCTCTGAAAAGCTCTCAGTAGGAGCTGGTGCAGTGCGTATCCCTGTCCATGACAGCGTCCTACACATGCGAGAAAAGAAGATCTTTTGTTTGATCAATTCGCATTTAGGCCGTTGCGCTTCGGGGCTTTCTATTAAAGGACCCGGTTCCGGGCATGAGGAATGAGCCAATCGTCGTGTCCTCTACCTCATTGAGAGGGCGTACCCAGAGACCATAAAAAATTTCTAAAGATGGTGAAATCCGCAGACCGGAGAATTCAGGAGCCGTTAATCAGGCAACTCACAAATGCAACCTGCAATAGGGCATCTCATTGATCTCCAGTCCAAGGGAAGGCCACTTCCCACGCTCCCTGGATCTGAAAAAGCGATGGTTCCGCTTCATCGGGAGCACGATTGTTTACGCCTTCATGCAGGCAGTTGGTATAGTAGACGACCACCTTAGCGACTGTTTTGTTAAAACAAGAACGCAATCTCATAACAAATAATGCGGAATTTGATGAGTACTGTGTGTTGTCATGAGTGATACCCATGCCTTATTGACGGGCATTCAGAGGCTTGCACGAGAGCCAGGCGGTGGTTAATGTGTCTCAATGGACGACACTGGTTGGTTGATCCTCATTGGGATCGGTGGGGTCGTACTGTGGGTCGTCATCAACCCCTGTATCGCCGCTGGAGAGCAGGCAAGCTGGCTGACAAACTGTTGGAAGACGTCATCAAAGGCAAGGACGCTTTTCGACGGTCACGGCATAGGGATTGAGGCCAACCGCTTGTTCACAGCACAGGGCTTCTCACCATGGTCTCTTCTTTCACGGTTGCGTCCTTTTTGCGGCTCCTCCGTCTAGAGAGATGAGGGCGGAATCTTCCGCAGCTCTCATCAAGGAGGTGTTGTCATGCGTCCTCATATTTCGTTAGATGTGCGTGATGTCGCCAAGTCAGTCTTCTTTTATGAAAAGATTTTTGCGGTGAAGCCGCAGAAACAGGTGGCCGACTATGCCACGTTTGACTTGAAGGCTCCTGCTCTGAACTTTTCGCTGGTATCCTCTACCGGAGCGATCAGTACAGTGGATCATTTGGGCATCGAGGTTGAAACGGTCGAGGAGATCGCCGAGTGGAAAGCTCGGTTACAAGATGAAGGAGTACTTGAACGAATGAAGGATACCGTGGCTTGTTGCTTTACCGACAGGATAAACTTTGGCTTACAGCACGCCCATCACCCGAGCGATGGCTTGTTCTAAGGGAATCCAAGGAGATGCATGAACGGGCTCGACAGCTTGGCATCGATCTTCTTATTCGAACGGAAATTGTCCCTTGCGACTTTAAAGGACGTCCGCCCGTAGATGAACCGGAGAGC
>CAZOHW010000099.1:0-11939 GCA_964579525.1 uncultured Nitrospira sp.
GAACACCAGTACATTGCCGATCGGTCTCAAGATGAGACCCTTCGTCCGTGCGATGGCGGCCACGCGATGGCCGACCCTGGCGCTGAGGGGATAAGGCTTCTTCGTTTTTTTCTTCTGCACCAACTCGATCCCCACCATGAACCCCTGCTGACGGATGTCGCCGACATGGGACATGGCCGCCAAGGCCTTCAGCAATTTCGTGAGCTGAGCGATCTTGCCTGACAACCGACGCAGCGTCTGTTCTCGGCGAAAGACGCTGAGGTTGGCCAGTGCAAGGGCGCAGCCGAGGGGATTTCCCGTAAAGCTGTGTCCATGGAAAAAGGTTTTGAACTCTTCGTACGTGCCGAGAAAGCCACGGTAAATCTCATCAGTGGTCAATGTGGCGGCCAGTGGCATATAGCCGCCGGTGAGCCCTTTGCTAATGGCCATGAGGTCGGGCGTCACCTGTTCTTGCTCACAGGCGAACATCTTCCCGGTTCGTCCAAATCCTGTCGCGACTTCGTCGGCGATCAACAGTACCTTGTACTTCGTGCAAAACTCCCGAATCCGCTTCAGATAGCCAGGTGGCTGGGGAATCATCCCGGCGGCAGCTTGCATCCCTGGTTCGATGATGAATCCGGCCAGCTCCCGGTGACGGGTCTTGAGGATTTGCTCGATTGGTTCAATGCAGGCTGTCTTACATGAGGGGTAGGTCAGCTTAATCGGGCAACGATAGCAATACGGCGGTTCAGCTTCCACAGTCGGAAACAGCAACGGTTTGAACCGTGAATGGAACAAGGCGATGTTGCCGACACTAACCGCGCCGATCGTATCGCCATGATAGGCGAGCTTCAGATGGAGAAACGTATTCTTGGGACCAGCCTCGGGATGCCGTTGTTGCCAGTACTGCACGGCCATTTTCAGCGAGATTTCCACTGCTGTCGAGCCATTGTCTGAGTAGAAGACGCGCGTGAGTCCTTTCGGTGCGATGCGGATCAAGGCACGGGCAAGTTTGATGGCTGGTGGGTTGGAGAGGCCCAGCAGGGTCGAATGGGCAATTTTGTCGAGTTGTTGCGTGAGAGCTCGGTTGAGGGCTGGATGCCGATGGCCGTGGAGATTCACCCAGATCGACGAGGTCCCGTCGAGATAGCGCTTGCCCTCCGTATCAATGAGGTAGGAGCCTTCGCCTCGCTCAATAACGAGCGGCTCGTCCTGCTCCCACTCCTGCATCTGAGTAAACGGATGCCAGAGGTAGCGACGATCCCAATTCTTGAGTTGACGAGTGGTGGGTGTGCGAGCCACGGTAGTAGAGTTGATGGCTTATAGCATATGGCTGGAGGAAGAAACGAGAGGGTGAGCTTCCAAGTCGCTATAACTTTAAGGAAGACATTTGATCGTCAGTATTTCCGACCGGTTGCCCTGACGTATGTTGTTGAATGATGAAACGAAGAGGATCGCGGAACGTTTGGGTTTATGGCTGCGCACTAGTCCTGCTGTTTGGCACCTTCGAATCTCATGAGACAAGTACTTGACTATGCTTGGATGGGTTATGATTTGAAGTCTACATAATATTGTTGTGACAGAAGTGTAGAGTGTATCGAGGAGCACACTTCTTTGACAACCCCTGGAGCAGTTACTATAATGGACCGATTTTTACGAATGAGCTAGGATTTGCAAAGCCTTATACGCAATTTTTCCATTATCGCGCATATCGATCACGGCAAATCAACCCTCGCTGACCGGTTCCTCGAAGCTACGGGCGCAGTGACTGCTCGAGAGGCCAAAGATCAGATTCTCGATGCCATGGACCTCGAGCGGGAACGTGGTATTACGATCAAGGCTCACGCCGTAGCGATCCGGTACAAGGCCAAGGATGGGAAGGTCTATGCGTTGCATTTGATCGATACGCCGGGTCACGTCGATTTCACCTATGAAGTGTCCCGGAGTCTGGCGGCTTGTGAGGGCGCGCTCTTGCTGGTGGATGCCACGCAAGGGGTGCAGGCCCAAACGATTGCCAATGTGAATTTGGCGATGGCCAATAACCTCACCATTATTCCGGTCATCAATAAGATTGATCTCGCAAGTTCGGATGTCGAGGGTACGAAACATTCAATCTCTGAGGTGCTTCAGCTCGATGCCGAGGATGCTCTACCGATCAGTGCGAAGGAAGGCAAGGGGATCCAGGAGGTATTGGAGGCGATTATTGCGCGGGTTCCCTCTCCGTCCGGTGATCCGCAAGCGCCGTTCAAGGCACTCATCTTCGATTCCTGGTTCGATAATTATCAGGGGGTGATTGTTTTGGCAAGGTTAGTGGATGGATCGATCCGGCCGGGGATGAGGATTAAAGTCATGTCGAACGATCGTATGTTCGAAGTGATGGAAGTCGGCCAGTTCACACCGAAGCGAACCAAGAAGTCCGAGCTGCTGACGGGTGAGGTCGGATACCTCTGCGCCAATATGCGGGAAGTCGCGGACGTCAAGATCGGCGATACACTGACGGATGCCTTATCCCCGACGAGCGCGCCCTTTCCCGGCTATAAAGAGGTGAAACCGCTGGTATTCTGCGGGCTCTATCCCACCGACACCGGCCGATATGAAGATTTACGCGATGCGTTGATCAAGTTGCGATTGAACGACTCTTCATTCGTTTATGAACCTGAGACATCGCTTGCGTTGGGATTCGGCTTTCGCTGTGGGTTTTTGGGTCTCCTGCACATGGAAATCATTCAGGAGCGGCTCGAGCGCGAATACAATCTTACGCTCCTCACGACTGCTCCGACCGTCGTCTATCGTGTACTAACTACGAAGGGGGAAGTCCTGGAAGTCAATAATCCGTCCCAGCTTCCGCCTCCCAGTAGCATCGACTCATTCGAAGAGCCATTTATTTTGGCCTCGATCATTACGCCCGAGCGATACATGGGGGCCATCCTTCAGCTCTGTCAAGAACGACGAGGCATCCAGAAGGGCCTGCATTTTCTCGATCCGACCAGGGTCGTGATTAGTTATGAACTACCGCTCAACGAAGTCATCCTCGATTTTTACGATAAGCTCAAATCGCGCACGCAGGGCTATGCATCGCTTGACTATGAGGTGCTCGGCTACCGCGAGTCCGATCTTGTCAGGCTCGATATTCTCTTGAACGGTGAAGCGGTTGATGCCTTGTCGTTTATCACGCATAAAGATCGTTCCGTCCAGCGCGGGCGTCAGCTTGCCGAGAAAATGAAGGAGCTGATTCCACGGCAGATGTATGAGATTGCCATTCAGGCGGCGATCGGAAGTAAGATTGTTGCGCGTGAGACCATCGGTGCGATGAAGAAGAACGTGCTGGCAAAGTGCTATGGCGGCGACATCACGCGGAAGCGAAAGTTGCTGGAAAAGCAGAAGGAAGGGAAGAAGCGCATGAAAGCGGTTGGAAGTGTGGAAGTGCCGCAGGAAGCCTTCTTGGCCATTTTGCGGGTTGGAGACGAATGAACCTTGACCCAAACCAGAGGAATCTGGAGAACATGTCGGGATCGTCGCAGGTGGGCGAACCGACATCATTCACTGGAATGAACATGGCAGACAATACAGACCACAGAGGCCGTAAGTCCCTGGTTCGTGAGTATGCGGAAGCCATCATCGTCGCGATTCTGTTGGCATTTGCAATCCGGGTGTTCGTGGTACAAGCCTTTAAGATTCCGTCCGGATCGATGATTCCGACGTTGCAGATCGGCGATCACATCCTCGTGAGCAAACTGTCCTATGGGTTGCAGTGGCCGACGGATTGTAAGATGCAATGGAGTTTTCCGCCGGTCAATTGCTACACGTCCGAGACGGTGGTCACGTTCGGGAAGCCGCAGCGCGGCGACATCATCGTGTTTCGGTTCCCGGAGGATGAGGAAAAGGATTTCATCAAACGTATTGTGGGATTGCCGGGGGATACCGTGCAGTTGCGAAGCAAGGTTGTCTACGTGAACGGCCAGCCGCTTGATGATAAGACGTTTACTCAGCGCATCGATCCCGGCATCATCGATGGTGCCGTCAATCCTCGTGATAATTTCGGACCGGTCACGGTCCCTGAAGGATCCTATTTCGTCATGGGCGATAATCGCGATCAAAGCCTGGACAGTCGTTTTTGGGGGTATGTTCGAGAAGAGAAGATCCGTGGCAAAGCGTTTCGCATCTACTGGTCCTGGAATGGCCAGGGAAATTGGACGGAGTGGATCAGATGGGAACGATTCGGCAAGGCGATTCAGTAAAACCGCATCGCACTGCGTCTTCAGCAGCGGAATCGGAGGGGCGGAATCACATGCCGCCAGCGAAGGCCCTCCGGCAGTACGTTCAACGATTCCCGAATGCCTCAGTCCTGGTCGTCGGCGATGTGATTCTCGACCACTATGTGATGGGACGGGTCAGTCGGATTTCTCCAGAGGCGCCTGTGCCGGTGGTTCATGTCGAAAGCGAGTCATTGCGTCTAGGCGGAGCCGCCAACGTCTACCATAACATCATCGCGCTTGGGGGGAAGGCGCATCTCTGTGGAGTGATCGGCGCGGATGAAAGCGGTCGGCTCTTGACTAAAGAGCTGGGGGGCACCAGGGGAGGACTTGGCGGGCTCGTCGTCGATCGTGACCGCCCGACGACGAAAAAAAGTCGCGTGATCGCGCATAACCAGCAGATTGTGCGGTATGACATCGAGGGTCGGAGTGAATTGAAGGCCTCACTCAGGCACAAGATTTTGCAGTACATGGAGTCAAAGCTGCGCGCATTGTCCTGTGTCGTAGTGTCCGATTACGCCAAAGGAGTGGTGTCGGCCAGTTTGATGTCTGAAATCACCCGATTGGCCGCGCTCCGCAAGGTTCCCGTCATTGTCGATCCCAAAGTCGAGCATTTCAACTTTTATAAAGGGGTCACCGTGATTACCCCGAACCATCTTGAAGCCACACAGGCGTCGGGAGTACATGGAGACGACAATCGGACGATCAATGAGGCAGGGGCCATCATTCGTCAGCGGCTCGGTTGCCAGTCGGTCCTCATTACACGCGGTGAAAAGGGGATGAGTTTGTACGAAGGTGACGACTCGTCGTGGCATCTGCCGACCAAGGCCAGGCAGGTGTACGATGTCACTGGAGCCGGTGATACCGTGATCGGTACGTTGGCATTGGCCCTCTCGGCCGGGGCTAGTATCAAAAATGGCGCCATCCTTGCAAATTATGCGGCGGGTATCGTCGTGGGAATGGTCGGAACGGCGACGGTCACCCCGAAACAGTTGTCTGAGGCGCTCGAACATGACTAAGCTTTCACGATCCGTGACGGTCGTCATTCCAGCTCGATATGGCTCATCGCGTTTTCCCGGAAAACCATTGATAGACTTGAACGGGAAGCCGATGATCCAGCATGTGTATGAGCGGGCCGTGGCCTGTCATGCCGTCACCGATGTCTTGGTGGCAACGGATGACGAACGCATCAAGCAGGCCGTCGAACGGTTTGGTGGACGGGTGGTGCTGGTGCAAGGCAGTTACCGTACGGGGACCGATCGTGTGGCGGCGGTGGCCCGCATGTTTGCCGGAGAATACTTTCTGGACCTACAAGGGGATGAAATCCCATTGCATCCCGAGTTGTTGACGGATCTCGTCGGCCCGTTCATTGATAGCGGGGTCGGGATGGGTACGTTGAAACGTACCATCGACAATAAAGAGGAACTCCATAATCCAGCTGTCGTCAAGGTCGTGACGGATGCCAGGGGTGATGCGCTCTATTTTTCGAGATCACCCATTCCCTTTGTCCGCGACGATCCAGATCAACAAGTCGTGGGAGGACTCCACTATCTTCATCTTGGCCTCTATATCTATACCAAGGAGACGTTACTGCGATTGGCCGGCTTCCCGACGGGCCGTTTGGAAGATGCCGAGAAGCTCGAACAGCTCCGCGCGTTGGACAATGGTATCCGTATCCGTGTGTGGGAAACCGACCATGCCTCCCTGCGTGTGGATCGCCCGGAAGACGTCCCGTATGTTGCCGAGCGGTTGCAGCACTATGAGATCGTGAAGCGGGAACTCCGCGGAAGCGGAGTGGTGTCCCGGTGAGACCCTATGATTGCATGGTCTCGCGGTCGGATGACCAACAGAGAGGGCGACCATGAGCAAATTTATTTTTGTGACGGGTGGTGTCGTTTCCTCGCTGGGGAAAGGATTGGCTTCGGCGTCCATCGGCAATTTGCTGGAGAGCCGTGGACTGAAGATTACCTTCTTAAAGCTCGATCCCTATATCAATGTCGACCCGGGTACCATGAATCCCTATCAACATGGGGAAGTCTATGTGACGGACGATGGGGCGGAGACCGATCTCGATCTCGGACATTACGAGCGGTTTACATCCCTCTCGCTCTCGAAAGAAAGCAATTATACGACCGGACGGATCTATCATTCCGTCATCACGAAAGAGCGGCGCGGAGATTATCTCGGTGGGACGGTGCAGGTCGTACCGCATGTGACGGATGAGATCAAGCAAACAATCATGCGGATTTCGAGGGGGATGGATGTCACGATCGTCGAGATCGGTGGGACGGTGGGCGATATCGAAAGTTTGCCGTTCCTCGAGGCCATCAGACAGATGCCTTATGATGTCGGGCGCGACAATGTGTTGTACGTCCACCTGACTTTAGTGCCCTACATCGGCACCGCCGGAGAGCTCAAGACCAAGCCGACGCAACATTCGGTCAACAAGCTTCGTGAGATCGGCATTCAGCCCAACATTCTACTGTGCCGTACTGATCGATATCTTCCGCCTGAGCTCAAGGGCAAGATCGCGATGTTTTGTAACGTGGATAAGGACGCCGTCATCACCGCAAAAGACGTTGATACGATCTACGAAGTCCCGATCGTGTTCCGAAAAGAAGGGCTGGACGAACTGATCGTCCGCCAGCTTCATATGGAGACGGCTCAGCCCAATCTTCGCGAATGGGATGCGATGGTGCAAAAGATCAAGCGGCCTAAGCACGAGATTTCCGTGGCGCTGGTCGGGAAGTATGTCGGTCTCAAGGAATGCTATAAGAGCCTTGGCGAGGCTCTCGTTCATGGCGGGATCGATCATGAGACCAAGGTTCATATCAATTGGATCGAGTCCGAGGATATCGAACGGCAGGGGACGGAACGAATTTTACGCGAGGCGGATGGGATCCTTATCCCCGGTGGATTCGGCATACGGGGGATTGAGGGGAAGATTACCACCATTCGGTACGCGCGAGAGCGGCAGGTGCCGTTCCTTGGGCTGTGTTTAGGGATGCAGTGTGCTACCATCGAGTTTGCGAGAAACGTCGCTGGGTTGGCCGGGGCCAATAGTTCAGAGTTTGACGAACGAGCGCCACATCCGGTAATTCATTTAATGCCGGATCAGCATGGGATAACGGATAAAGGCGGGACCATGCGATTGGGGGCCTATCTCTGTAAGCTCGGCGAGGGAACTCTGGCGCAGAAGATGTATGGAGTCACCGAGGTCCGTGAACGCCACCGCCATCGGTATGAGTTCAATAATGCGTATCGAGACCAGCTGACTGCCAAAGGTCTGGTTTTGAGCGGTCTCTCGCCTGATGGGCGTCTTGTTGAAATCGTTGAGTTGAAAAGTCATCCGTGGTTTTTGGGTACTCAATTTCACCCAGAGTACAGTTCACGTCCGCACCACCCACATCCCCTGTTTAGTGGGTTTGTGGGAGCTGCGCTGCGAAAAAAACTTGGACAGTAGGCGAGATGCTGAAACCGACTTCCAACTGCGTTCTCGGCTCATCGAAATCCTCAACGTACCCCAGAGGGTACGCCTCCGGTTTCGACTTGCCTGCGGCCTTGTTGGAAAGCCGGTTTGAGTATCTCGCCTGAACCATATCTGAAAACTATGGCACAGGTCGTCGATATCGGTTCTTTCAAGGTTGGCCAAGGGCAACGTCCGTTTCTCATTGCCGGTCCCTGCGTGATCGAGAGTGAGCAGCTGGTCATGGATACGGCTGGTCAGATAGGGGAAGTGACCAAGTCGCTCGGGATTCCTTATATCTTCAAGTCATCCTTTGATAAGGCCAACCGGACCTCGATCACGTCGTTTCGTGGGCCGGGGATTGAAAAGGGCTTGGCGATCCTCTCGAACGTGAGGAAACAGCTTGGAGTTTCCTTGTTGACTGATGTTCATACGGAAGAGCAGGCTATAGAGGCGGGGAAGGTCGTGGATGTCCTTCAGATTCCGGCCTTTCTTTGCCGGCAAACAGATTTATTGATTGCCGCCGCCCGAACCGGAAAAGTCGTGAACGTGAAAAAAGGCCAGTTTCTCTCGCCCGGTGAAATGGGGAACGTGGTCAAGAAGCTGGAGGAGTGCGGGAATCGAAGTATCATACTCACTGAGCGTGGGTCGTCGTTCGGCTACAACAACCTTATAGTGGATATGCGGTCCTTTCCAATTATGAGGCACTTCGGGTATCCTGTGGTCTTTGATGCAACCCACAGTGTTCAGTTGCCGGGAGGAGGAGGGACCAAATCCAGTGGCCAGCGAGAATTTGTGGAGCCATTGGCTTGCGCAGCGGCTGGCGCCGGAGTCGATGGATTCTTTATGGAAGTCCATCCCAACCCCGATCAGGCCCTGTCTGATGGGCCGAACATGGTTCCATTGCATCAATTGAGGCCCATGCTCGAACGGGTGCTCCGTATATGCGAAGCAACAAAACCCCAAACCTGAAGTCCATCGGACATCCAACAAAAGAGCCAAGAACGCTGGGAAGTTTGGCCGAGGGTCGGCGCGTGCTTGAAATTGAAGCTCGGGCTGTCCAGGTGCTTATCGACCGGCTGGATGAAAAGTTCATCAAGGCGGTGGATCTCCTTGTACAATGTAAAGGAAAAGTCGTGGTGTCTGGGATGGGGAAGTCCGGCCACGTGGGACAAAAAATTGCGGCCACGTTCGCCAGCACTGGGACCTCCTCGTTTTTCCTGCATCCCGCGGAAGGTGTTCATGGAGATCTCGGAATGTTGGGCCGTCGCGATGCGTTAGTGGCGATTTCTAATAGTGGCGAAACGCAAGAGCTCTTACAATTACTGCCCTATGTGAAACGTTCAGGCATCCCCATCATTGGACTGACAGGGCGAATGAACTCCACTCTGGCAAAAAATGCCGATGTGGCGCTTGATGTATCCGTGGAAGAAGAAGCCTGTCCGATGGGATTGGCTCCGACCGCCAGCACGACGGCCACTTTGGCATTGGGCGATGCATTGGCTGTCGCTTTATTACAGAAGCGAGAGTTCAAGGAAGAGGATTTTGCGCGGTTCCATCCCGGTGGGACATTAGGGCGCCGCTTGCTGGTCAAAGTCAAAGACCTCATGCATGCCGACTCAGAGGTTCCAATGGTCCAAGCATCCGTCGGTGGTATGGCGGCCATGCTGGAGATGACGGGGAAGAAACTCGGTATGACGACCGTGGTCGATCAGGAAGGGGCGCTGGTTGGTGTGATTACCGATGGTGATTTGCGGCGTTTTGTTCAGCGAGGGAACGATTTGGTCACGATGACAGCAAGGGAATTGGCCTCGCAGAATCCCAAAACCATCGGACCGGACGAATTGGCGGCCAAAGCCGTTGAACTGATGGAACGGTTTTCCATCACCACCCTGGTGGTGACTGAAGATGGCCGAACCGTTCGGGGCGTCATTCATCTGCACGATTTACTCAAAAAAGGTATTGTCTGAGAGACCACTCGAGCCATGAATCGTGTTCTGGAAATATGGCGCAACATCGGGGAGGAGTCGCTCAATCTCCCCAATCTTCTGACGCTCGTCCGCATCTGCTTGATTCCGGTCTTTATCGTTCTCTTTGTCAACCCGACCGCCGAGCAATCATTGGCGGCGGCCATTATCTTTACGGTCGCGGCGGTGACGGATATGTTGGACGGTTACATTGCCAGGCGAACCGGCCAAGTGACCAAGCTCGGCAAACTTCTTGATCCGATCGCCGATAAGCTTCTGGTGTTGTCTGCGCTGATCCTGCTGATGAATGTGGATCGGGTCAGTGCGCTGGTGGTGCTGCTGATCATCGCGCGTGAAGTAGCGGTCACGGGGATCCGCGCCATCGCGGCAGGAGAGGGAATGATCATCCCTGCGGAAACAACTGGGAAGTACAAAATGGCACTGCAAGTCATCGCCATTATCCTACTGATCCTGGAGGGAACAGGGCTCGCCGAGCTCGGCAATATGCACCTGGCTGGCACGGGGACATTATATGTGTCGCTGGTGCTCGGCTATATCTCCGGTGGACAGTATGTGTGGAGTTTTTGGAAGCAGGTCGTAGCAAAAGGACTCTGACGGACGCTCACGCGGACTTATCCCTGTGCTCCACATTCACTCTCTTTTCTTTTGACACGAGCGAGACTCTTAGCATCTCACTACAACGCGATGGGCCTCGTGTACGTTCTCAGATTAGCCTGCGCGGTGGTCTTTCTCCACATCAGTCTTACTGCTTGCGGCAAAAACGACAAGCCTCCCCAACTAGGATCATACACATACTCGAACCCAGCAGAGTCTTGCCCTGCCGGGTCACGTCCTGGTCTTGCCGGAGCAACCGATGGGAAAACCACGGCTGACGGTACTCGATATATGGTCCGTACACCCTCGAACTACAATGCTACGGTTGCCCATCCCTTATTGATGGTCTATGCGCCGGCCGGACAGAGTCGCTGGGCATCCGAGCGTCTCACAGGCCTCACGACTGTGGCGACCGGTGCAGGGTTTGTCGTAGTCTATGCTGATCACCGACAGTTGAATATTCCGGTGGTTGAGCAGCTTGGGCTGATCCCCGGGCTCGTGGGACAGGAATGGTGCATTGATGAGAAGCGAGTGTTTGTGACGGGTCACTCAGATGGCGGTACGGCGTCGGTGGCGTTGGCTGTGTTGGATAAGACAAAGAAGATTCCCGCAGCCATCGCCCCGAGCGCAGCCGGATGGACTGAGAACGATCTCGAGGCGTTTCAATGTCGTGAGCCCATGCCGGTCATGATCATGCACGGCAAGAATGACAGTGTGTTCCCAGGCTGGGGTGCTGAAGCAGCTGCCTGGTGGGCTGGTTGTAATCACTGCAATGCCACGAAGACTAAAACAGTCGAGGGTGGCTGTCGCGCCTATCAGGGCTGTGCCTCAGATGGTGCGACGCTCTATTGTGAAGGGACCGGCGGCCATCACGACTGGCCAAACTTGAATAAAGTGATGCTGGAGTTTTTTTCGCACCCTGAAAAGTTTCAGTAATGGCGGTGTTTGGACAACTAAGAATTGGGCACGTAGACAAGCAATGGACCATCTAGGACTGGTTATTGGACTTGTAATGTGTGGATATCTACTGGGGGCGGTCCCGTTCGGCGTCGTCATATCGAAGGCGATGGGATTGCCCGATCCCCGTACGGTCGGCAGTAAGAATGTCGGCTTTACCAATGTGCTCCGTGTCTCAGGTAAAAAGGCCGGTATCCTGACCTTGATCGGAGATATGGGCAAGGGATGGGTGATGGGTTTCGCGGCAACGCAGCTCTTACAAAGTGAAGGGGCCACCATGGCCGTCGCACTCGCTCCGTTTCTTGGGCATCTCTTTTCGCCGTTTCTCGGATTCAAGGGAGGGAAAGGTGTCGCGACTGCGCTTGGCTCTGTGCTTGGAGTCGCACCGTTGATCGGGCTCCTGCTTCTGCTGGCCTGGATCAGCGCCGTGGTAATATGGCGCTATTCTTCAGGCGGTGCACTCACCGCATTTGGACTCTTCCCGATCATTGCGGCGCTGCTTCGCCCGAATATGGCCTTCGTTTCGTTTGCTGGACTGGTGACTGGGCTCATTGTGGTGAAACACAAGGGCAACATCGAGCGGCTCTGGAATGGAACGGAAAGCAAGATGGGGCAGCGTCGTTCCAGCTAAGGTCTACTACTGTACGGCATCTCGAACCCGCAGATCCTCAGCGTCACTACAACAGATGCAATGTCCTTAAC
>CAZOHW010000100.1:0-11688 GCA_964579525.1 uncultured Nitrospira sp.
GTCCAAACAGGAGGAGGCACCGAAGCCTGCTCTTTCAATTACCACCCCTGCCCTCCAGCCGGGTGCGATTGAGCTGCCCGAAGGCAGTTCACTGCTTGTAGAGCTTCAGACAGAGCGAGTGGACGTTCGTCCCATGCGCACGTCCTTGAGCGCGCAAGCGGGAAAGGTGCTTGCCAATGAGAATCGCCTCGCGCACCTCAGCGCTCGGGTGCCAGGACGGATCGTGGCCGCGTATGCCAAGCTGGGCGATCATGTGAAAGCTGGAGACCGGCTCCTTCTGTTGGATAGCCTGCCGTTGGGTCAGGCGCAGTTGCAATTTCGTAAGACCAGGACGGCCGTGAGGGTCACAGAGAAGGCACTTGAACGGGCCCAGGCGCTCTTTGATCGTGGTGCCATCGGGGCCGGTGAATATCAGCGACGAGAGGCCGACTCAGAAAACGCTAAAGCTGAGCTGTACGAAGCCGAAGAGAACCTCCATCTTCTCGGCATGACCGAGCAGGAGATCGAACGGCTGACCGCTGAGAAGCTGCCACATGCAGAAGTGGCGCAGGTGTTTATCCGGGCTCCGTTTTCCGGAGAAATCATCGAGCGGAATGCGACGGTTGGGGAAGTTGTCGATCCGAACAAGATGTTGCTTGCCGTGGCGGACCTCTCGACCGTGTGGGTTCGCGCAGATTTTCCCGAACAGCAGGCCGAGCGACTCCACACCGGACTTGGTGTGGAAGTACGTGTGGCGGCCTCTCCTAATACCGTGTTCCGGGGCACTATCAACTATGTCGGCGCGATGGTTGATCCAGCGACTCGCACGATCACGGCACGCTCGGATATTCCAAATCCGCATCGACGCTTGCGCCCCGAAATGTTCGCCCAGGTGACGTTGCTCGCACCGGAACAGCAGGTCTTGACCGTACCCCGCACGGCTGTCCAGCAGGTTGGCAGCCGGACGATGGTGTTTCTTGTAGTAGGCCTGCGTCGGTTCGAGGCGCGCGAAGTAAAAATAGGAGACTCTTCGAACGACTATGTCGAGGTCACAGCCGGCGTCCACAGAGGTGACCAGGTTGTGACAGAAGGCAGCTATGCCTTGAAGTCCGAAGTGCTCCGCGAGCAGATGTCGATGGGAGGCCCGCTATGATCGAACGGCTGATCCGTCTCTCGTTGGAACAACGGCTGATTGTACTCCTTATGGCTGCAATTTTGGTTGTAGCAGGGGTCGCATCATTCAATCACTTGTCCATCGATGCCTTTCCGGACGTGACGCCAGTCCAAGTTCAAATCATCACGCGTGCTCCCGCACTCTCTCCTCCGGAAATCGAACGGCTCGTGACCTTTCCGCTTGAAATCGAATTGATCAATCTGCCTGGCAAGACCGAGTTGCGGTCGGTTTCGCGCTTTGGAATCTCCGTCATTACGGTCGTCTTTGAAGATACGATCGATACCTACTTCGCCCGGCAACTGGTTTTGGAACGATTGCTCCAGGCGCGAGGACGGCTACCAGCAGGAGCGGAACCTTTGCTGGGACCGGTAAGCACGGGCCTCAGTGAAGTCTTCATGTATCTAGTGGAGAGTTCGTCACAGAATCTGCAGGAGTTGCGCACGCTTCAGGATTGGGTCATCCGACCACTGTTACGGGCCGTCCCAGGACTGGCAGATGTCGACACCTTGGGTGGGCTGGCAAAACAGTTTGAGGTCCTCGTGGACCCGAACAAACTGGCAAGTTTGGGCCTCACTCTGCGCCAGGTCCAAGCGGCCGTGACGGAAAATAATCAGAACGCCGGAGGCAGTTACATTGAAAAGGGAGGCGACAAGCTAGTTGTTCAAGGCCAAGGACTGGCCCGTTCTTTGGAAGATCTTGAGCGGATCGTCGTTGCTGCGCATAACGGCACGCCGGTGTATCTGCGCGATGTGGCGCAAATTCGGAAAGGACATGCTGTCCGCCTGGGAGGCGTCACAAAAGATGGAAAAGGAGAGGTGCTCGAAGGCATCGCTGTGATGCTGCGCGGAGGTAACAGCCGCGAGGTGGTATCTGCGGTCAAGGACAAAGTTACGCTGATCAATCGCGTGCTGCCGGCCGGTGTGATCGTAACCCCGTTCTATGATCGCATCGAGCTCGTGGCCCGCGCACTGGAGACAGTTGAGCGCGCCTTGTTAGAAGGAGCGGCGGTAGTCGTGCTTGTTCTTTATCTGTTTCTGAGGAATCTACGCGGCGCGCTTGTCGTCGCTCTGACGTTACCGCTGGCCACCTTGACCACATTCCTCATCATGCAACGGACTGGTCTTTCCGCCAATCTGATGTCGTTGGGTGGTCTGGCGATTTCTCTTGGGATGATCGTCGATGCGGCGATCGTACAAGTGGAAAACGTTGAGCGTCACTTGAGTGAACAGTTCGAAGGTCGCAAACCTTTGCTGACCCTGTCGGAGCGGCTGCCCGTGGTGCTGCGCGCCGTGCTGGAGGTGCGGCGACCCAGCTTATTTGGAGAATTGATCATCGCGCTCACATTCGTGCCATTGCTGACGCTCCAAGGTATGGAAGGGAAGATGTTCATTCCCCTGGCGTTGACGGTCGTGATTGCCCTGCTGAGCTCGCTGGTGCTCTCCGTAACGGTTGTTCCCGTCCTGGCGGTTCTGCTGATGCGGCCACACACTGTCAAACAACAAGGTCGCGGGTTGTCGCAGGGGCGTAGGCTCTATCGCCAGTTCTTGGAGGGCGCCATTCATAGAACCGGTACCGTTGTTATGGCGGCAGCCGGTGTCTTGATCGGAGGCGTTGCACTGATTCCTTTCATCGGCCGAGAATTCGTGCCAATCATGGATGAAGGATCGATCGTCGTTAATCTGGTACGGCTCCCGAGCGTTGGGCTCGATCAGTCGCTCAAAGTGACGGGACAAGTCGAGCGGCACTTGCTAAAGATCCCTGATGTGCGCTCCGTGGTCTCTCGTACCGGCGCCAACGAACTGGGGACGGACCCCATGGGGATGGAACTCAGTGACATGTATGTCTTACTCAAACCTGAATCCGAGTGGCGAGCTCGGAACAAAGGCGAGATCGAACAGCAGGTTCGTAAACGACTGGAACAGACACCGGGTATTGCATTCGGGTTATCTCAGCCGATCGCCATGCGGGTGGATGAGCTGGTGTCGGGAGTCCGGTCTCAGGTCGCGGTCAAGTTGTTCGGCGAGGATCTGAACACCTTACGATCAAAGGCCGATGAGATCGCTCGTGTCATGCGACAGATTAAAGGCATGTCTGATCTTCGCGTCGAGCAAATCTCGGGTCTGTACTATCTGAATCTCAAAATCGACCGTGCCAAGGTGGCCCGATACGGGATCAATATCATCGATATTACGAAGGTCATTGAAGCTGTCGGGGTCGGCATCGAAGCGGGAGAGGTTTTTGAAGGGCAGTGGCGATTTCCCATCATGGTGCGTTTTCCAGAGGATCGGCGGGCTGATGCCGACGCAATTGCAGCACTGTGGGTAACGGCTCCGGACGGTTCACGTATCCCGTTGCGAGAGCTTGCCGATATTCAGATCTCTGAAGGTCCGGCACAAATCAGCCGTGAACATGCCAGCCGCCGCATCGTCATCGAAAGCAATGTCATCGGCCGCGACCTTGTCGGTGCCGTGGAAGAGGCACAGGCGGCTGTAGCCAATCTGGTACGGTTCCCTGCCGGCTATTACGTCACCTGGGGAGGGCAATTCGAGAATCAGCAGCAGGCGATGGCCCGCCTCGCTGTCGTGGTGCCACTCGTGATCGGACTCATCTTCCTCCTCCTGTTCTTTACGTTTGGCAACCTGCGCCAGGCCGCGCTGATTTTGCTCGCAATCCCGTTTGCCATGGTCGGCGGGCTCGCCGCCCTCATGATCGGCGGGCTCTATCTCTCAGTTCCTGCATCCGTCGGTTTTATCGCCCTGTTCGGGGTCGCCGTGCTCAATGGCGTAGTGAAGATCGCCTATATCAATCAATTGCGAGCACAGGGCATGCCATTGGACGAGGCCGTCCTGAGTGGGATGGTCTTGCGGCTGCGCCCGGTACTCATGACGGCGATCGTCGCATCGCTTGGGCTTATCCCGCTCCTCCTCGCGAGCGGACCAGGGTCCGAAATCCAGCGGCCGCTGGCGACGGTCGTGATCGGAGGATTGATGTCGTCCACTATATTAACGTTGATTGTACTACCCGTGTTGTATCGATGGATGGAGCAGCACGTCGGCAGCACAATCAGAGACGCCGGGAAGCAAGACGAAGCCACCAGTTCCAGCGAAACTGCGGTCTTTTCATGAGAGTCTGCAAAAAGCGCCTTGTCACCATTGTGATAATGGAATAGCTTCTCTTGGGATTTGTAGCCTCTTCGCGTGTGTGAACCAGTGACTGTAATCGGGATATCAAAAGTGACTTCACAGGATGAGACAAGGCGATGAACGATTCTCTTTCACATGATCACGAACCTGAAGACCATCACGGGCACCATGTTCACGAGCACAGACATGGAACAATCAATCCTATACTGCTCACTTCTCAACGCGGGATTTGGGCACTCAAGTGGTCCTTATGTGGATTGCTGGCGACTGCTGTCTTTCAATTGGGCATTGTTCTGATCTCCCACAGTGTGGCATTGCTGGCGGACACCATTCACAACTTTGGTGATGCGGCCATCGCGATCCCACTGTGGATCGCCTTTCTTTTTGCCCGCAAGAAACCTACAAACTGATTCACCTACGGCTATGGGCGGGTTGAAGATCTGGCCTGGATCGTAGTTGTAGTCGCGATCTTTCTCAGCGGGCTTGTCGTCGGTTACGAATCTCTGTCCCGCCTGTTCGCGCCGCGTTCTGTTGAGCATCTCTGGGCGGTGGTGGTGGCCTCCCTGGTTGGCTTTCTTGGCAATGAGACGGTAGCGAGTTTCCGGATCAAAGTCGGCAGGGAGATTGGCAGCGCGGCTCTGGTGGCGGAAGGACAGCATGCCCGGACAGATGGGCTGGGAAGTTTGGCAGTTCTCATCGGCACATTCGGTGTGTGGTTAGGATTTCCACTGGCCGACCCTGTGATTGGTTTGTTAATCAGTCTGATTATCTTCAAAATCGGATGGGATTCCGGGAAAGCTTTGCTCACGCGGCTTCTCGATGGCGTAGATCCTGACATTGTTGACGAGATCCGACACATCGTGAGTCACGCCCCTGGCGTCGAGAGCATAGCTGAAGTCCGGATTCGGTGGTTCGGGCATCGGCTCCTGGCTGAGGTAAGCCTCGCCGTCCATTCAGATATGACTGTGAAACAAGGACATGACATTGCCATGGAAGCGCGACATCAACTGCTCCATCATTTACCATATCTTTTCGATGCGACCATCCACATTGACCCGCTCAGTGCTTCTGGCGACATGCATCATCGAATCGAAGAGCATAAACATGATGAGCTGCCGAGCCATTCGCACTAAGTTATTCGATTCATGCATTGCCGATCGTAGAATAACACCGTCTCCTATATCGAGGAGACGGCAGCCCGCAATGTAGGACAGCGGATGCGCCCTTTGTCGAGGGTCATGCGCATGGGTATCCTAGAGCTGCGTAATCTTTCCTTCCGCCCCTTCGAGCATCTGCTGTGCCTCCCGCACATAGTGTTTCGTGGTCCCATAATGCTTATGCCGCATCATCCGTTGTACCTGACTCGGCGGCGCGCCATTCAAGGTCGCATACATCTCGGAAATGATGCGTGAATGCTCCGCGTGCCCAGCGGCCGTCCTGCACTTGATCGTGCTGTCCCATCCGCTTTCGGCCGCGCCATCGTCGCAAAGAGCGGCGCACCCGGCAGGAGTGTGGTTCCGCGACAGCACAGATAGGCCTGAATCTTGTCATGTACCTCCGGCAACACCTTCACCCATTCATCCGCCATCAGATGGCCCTTGCCGTGCACGTACAACCGCCAATACTGCTCCGGCTCCCCCGGCTGCAGATCTCCGACTGTCGCCCGACTCACTTCAATCTCCCTGAGCCCTGTCTTCAACATCAGATAGGCGAGCGCTTCGTTGCGTAACCGTTGCAGCGCCGTGTGCCGCGCGTCCGTCGCGAGCTGGGCCAAGAGCTTCCTCCAGCCTAGCGGCTCTGTCCTCACGCTTGCCACATCGGATCGCAGTTTGCCGCAACCCCTTAGCGTGCAGTTTTATGCAAATCGGCGAGGGACACCAACAGGGGCCCTGGTGCAGCTCGCCGGCACGAGAAATTATTGCAAGGTGGTGAATGGACAGACTTCGATCGTGAATTCATTGAAAGTCCGGCAGGCCCTCGATACCTATCGGCAGCATGAAATCCAAGGTCCCTTGGAGATGATTAGTGTGGACGCCTTTGACGACTAGCCCCCTGTCTATACCAGGAGGCCGGTTGCCGCACGGCGGCCATGCCGCAACCGGCCTTGAGTAGTGGCTTTCGTCCGGTCATGGGCATGACCAGACCAACGCGGCGATCTTTACAGAAGTTAACCATGCGGAGAGATTGGGGCGCCATGGGAGGTGACATCATATTTCTATTGACATGTGACACATGGCGCATTACGGTTTCCCATGATTCGGAATTTCCGCCACAAGGGACTACACCGGCTGTTTCATGACAACGACTCGCGCGGCGTCAACCCAGAGCATGTCACAATGCTGCAAAATATTTTGGCGACATTAGACGCCGCGCCAACCGTTGAACATATGAACCTGCCGAGTTTCCGACTGCATCCCTTGAAGGGGACGTTTAAGGGATTTTGGGGCGTGACAGTGCGGGCGAATTGGCGAGTCATCTTTTGTTTTGATGACGGTGCGCGTGACGTTGATTATCTTGATTACCACTGAAAGGAAACGGAATTATGATGAAGCACCCCCCTCACCCTGGCCGCGTGATTTTGCAGGAATGCATTGAGCCGTTAGGCTTGAGTATCACGGATGCCGCCACTGCTCTTGGCGTGACCCGTAACACATTGTCCGAATTGGTGAATGGCAAGCGTGGCATTTCGCCAGAAATGGCCGTGCGGTTGTCTAAGGCGTTTGGCGGCACGGAGGACGGTTGGCTGGTGCAACAGGCGCAGTATGAGCTGGCTCAAGTTCGACGCGACAGCATTAAAGTTCGGCGCTTGCAGATTGCGTGATTCTCATCTTCCGCTCGGAAGTTGGTTGCCGCACAGCAGCCATGCCGCAACCGGCGCTTGCTGTTCCGCATCGACCGCACCGCGCATGAAATCTGCGACGTGGATTTAGAAGATTGACCGTCAGTGCGACGGCGAAGGCGCTTCAGGTATCGCGCCCAACCCTTTCCAGCTTGCTGAACGGCAAAGCGGCGCTGTCTGGCGAAATGGCGTTGCGTATCGAAAAGGCGTTTGGCGTGAATATGGATTTACTTATGCGGATGCAGTCCGCCTATGGCATCACGCAAACCCGGAAGCGCGAGAATGAAATTCAGGTGCGGCAATTCCATCCCGCCGTTGTTCATCCATGAAGAAGCGCAAGAATCCCCATATCGGCGGGAAGTTCGAGGACTGGTTAAAAGACGAAGGCATGTATGAAGAGGCGACGAGTGCCGCCATCAAGAAGGTGGTGGCGTGGCAAATTCAGCAGGCCATGGAAGAGCAGAACCTGACCCGCACGGAAATGGCGCGGCGCATGGAAACGAGCCGGGTGCAGCTTAACCGCCTGCTTGATCCCAAAACGACGGCGTGACACTGGCCACCCTGAGCCGCGCGGCGGCCATCATAGGGCGACGGTTGCGGCTGAAATTGGTGTAACCCGGCCAACCCTCTTTACTCTCTCTTAGCGGTTATGCTCTACAACGAGCGCTCGTGTCGCATCGTTCTATGTCGCATTTGGTACCCCTTTGTTGGAATTTAACCAACAATACGAAGCACTGAAAAAGCGGAGTGGCGGGAACCAAGATACGCGGAGTGGGCAAGTCGTCCAGCCGGTTACGTGGGAACAAGCGGCGGAGGGGGTAGAACCTCTGGCGCAACGAGAGGCACGTGAGGAGATGGAACGGTAGAAGAGATTCCCACCCGCTAAGGGCGCCGAGGCGTCTCTTCGCATAAGCCATGAAACAGAGAGCGCCTCGGCATAAACTTTCTGCTCGACACCTCTCGAACAGAGACTTCATCGGGCATTGCTGCTTATGGCCCCTGACCGTGGCGCACCATGGTCAAGTGTTCACTCGCCAAGTTCGCGGCCTCGTCAGCCATTTTCCGGTAGTTTCGGGCAACCTGACGGCAATGAGCCGCTTGGTCGGCGATGTCGCTCGCCTTATAGAGTTCTGGGTGATGCTCGTAGGATTCTGCGGTGTTATCCCAGAACCGTGCTTTCGACTTGAAATCTTGAGCCTGCTCAGCATAGTACGTCGCGAGCGCCTGATGATCGCCCTTGGCAATCCCCGGCTCAGGGGCTGTCGCAGCAATACTTGGAATAGCCAAGACTAGCAAAAGGACGATGAATGGAATCCCCCTCATAACCTGTCGCAGCATAATCCCTCCTCCTTTACGTTCCGAGTGACCCGTCTACTTTGCTGAAAAGCAATTAACATACCGATTGCTTAGGATATTTTTTATATATGAATTTGATTTCACCTCCTCTCTTGTAATCACAGCTTGTGGCGATAAGCGACGGTCTGCCATTGAAGCTGTCGCCTAATGCCACAATGGGCATTGAATACGGATGTGCGCGTTCATATTCTCAGACGCACAGCACGGCTTCACGGCTTTCTTTAATGTGCTTTCTCACTTTTCCTGACAACGCTTTTTCCGCCAGCCGCAATTCATGGGTTTTTTGCAGGTTCATCCAAAACTCAGCAGAGGTGTTGAAGAACTCCGCCAGCCGTACCGCTGTATCGCCTGTGATACCCCGCTGTCCCTTGATAATTGCCGTGATTCTGTTGGCCGGAACAGAGAGGGCTTTCGCCAGCATGTTGGCATTCATGACCGGTGTGGAAGGCTTCATGAATTCTTCCAGCAGAATTTCACCCGGGTGTATTGCTCGCATTCCATTTTTAACCATGATTCTTTCCTCAATGATAATCGACAATTTCTACCGCATGCGCTCCGTCATCTTTCCAGATAAAACACAGCCGCCACTGGTCGTTAATCCTGATACTGTACTGCCCCGCCCTATTTCCTTTTAACTGCTCTAGCCGGTTGCCGGGAGGTGAGAGCAAATCCCTCACCTCTGCGGCGTTATCCAGCATCGTGAGTTTCCGTTCCGCTGTTTTGGCGAATTCGCTGAACTCCCGTACCGTTTCCCCGGCAAATAGTTTTTCTGTTTTCTTGTCCTTGAATCCCCGTATCACTCGAATATTACCATATTTTATGGTTTACGTAAATACTAAATAGTTATAGCTGTACTGATGCTGCTTGGCAACAGCTAAGGGGGGACATCTACTGTTTCGGGGATTTGACCGTCCGGCGGTTTGAAATAGACAATGTTTCACCATTCATGTTTGGGTGAACATCACATCCGAAATGGATGATGCCCTCGCTTTCGAGTATAACCCTGACCGTAAGGCTTGTATCTGGATCGATATGGAACCCTTCCAGTCCGTTCACCACTATGCGCTGACCCTCTCCTTCGGCATGTAGAGCCCGACCATTAAATGTGGGCATAAAGCCATGGGTAACATTATCGTCATTGTGGACGGTGATTGTCGTGGCCTTTCCAATCCGACCGGACGCTTTCATCACCAGATATTTATAATTACTGATAGTAAACTCAATTTCCGGTTCTTGTGTGGGCAAAGTGGTGGTCTGTTGGCTAAGCGGGCTTTTCTCAGATACGGTACACCCACTCAGTAGCATCAAAGCAGGCAGCAGAACACAGCCGATGCGATACTTCATCTACCCCTCCATGAGCAGAACTTCCAAATTCATGACCAGTTACTAGGAACACATTGTACTACAGTGAATCACCCCCCTACCTTGTTTCAAAAGTGGTAACTTCTGCAACAACGTGCTCCAACGACGGTGACGGGTAGAAATTTACACCAAAATTACATTTGGTTGTGTAGATTAGGCACTCTCTATATGGATCAACGGCATAATCTGACCAATGGACCAAAACTACTCTTAGGAATTGTTCTCGGATGCATTCTGGGACTCGTGCCAGTTCTGGTTTTCGCGCAAGCCGAAGATCAAGCAGTTCGCCCAGCAAACCCGTCCGTGAGTGGACATGGGGATGAGCTGCTATCTCATATTCGTAGGAGTTTTGTAGGACGTTTCTTCGGGGCCTATATCCAAGGCATCAAGGGAACAGGCATGATGGAGGAAGGCGGCTCCGAACCAATACGCCGCCTTCCCCTCTCTCCGTTCAGCTCTCCACCGTTCCCCATGTCGGAACATATCGGCCCCGTGATCGGTACTCCCGATCCCACGCCCACTAGTATGCCGTTGATGAAGGCTTTGTCGGATACCGACATCGGTCAGACCCTCAGAAAGTCCAGAGTCAACATCTACGGGTGGGTTGTCCCATCATTCAATGCGAGCACCTCTCGTGGGACGAACATCCCGCTCACCTATGCGATTGTTCCCAATAGCGCCCAGCTTTCTCAGGCCATTTTTACCATTGAGCGTGGTCTCGATACGACACAGACAAGTCATCTCGATTGGGGCTTTAACATCACGAACTTGTACGGAACTGATTACCGCTATACTGCGGCGAAAGGCATCCTCGATGGTCAGTTGCTCGACCGCAATCAACTTTATGGCTATGACCCGCTGCTGTTTTATGGGCAGATGTATGTCCCATGGGTTGGTGAAGGAATGGTCGTAAAATTCGGTCGGTTCATATCACCTGCTGATATCGAAGCGCAGTTGGCCCCCAGCAACTATTTGGTGACTCATTCGGTGATGTTCACCTATGACCCCTATACGTTCATGGGTGTGCTGGCAACGATCAGGCTCAATTCTCAATGGACGGTCGATGTCGGGGTTCACGGCGGGAACGATATGGCCGTGTGGTCAAACTCGGCGCAGCCCAATGGTCATTTCATGGTGAAGTGGCTTTCCACCGATAATAACGATGCTATCTGGCTGGGAGCTAACTCAGTGGGGAGCGGGAAGTATACGAACGGACACGATAACCTGCAACATATGGTGGGTGTATGGTCGCATCGCTTCAATGACACGTTCCACATGATGTCGGAAGCGTACTATATCTACCAATTTGATGCGGCGAAGGGCGGCACGTGCATATTCGGACCGACCAGACCCTTCGCTTCGGGAGGAGGCTGTGGCCCAACGATCCCGGGCATTTCTGACTCTATCGGGGCCGTCAACTATTTCCAAATCAAGATGTCGGCCAAGGACTATGTGACCATTCGCAACGATATGTTTGCTGAT
Source organism: uncultured Nitrospira sp. (assembly GCA_964579525.1). Classification (GTDB taxonomy): domain Bacteria; phylum Nitrospirota; class Nitrospiria; order Nitrospirales; family Nitrospiraceae; genus Nitrospira_D. The sequence goes on from CAZOHW010000100.1 coordinate 11,336, forward strand.
TTGAAAGGCCAACGGAGTGGTTTCAAAACGGTCTATTCCAGCCATACGCTGGGGTGGTCGCATTGGCTATCCAATGAACTGATTGTGAGACCGGAGATACGGTACGACCATGGATGGAGTTCAGCAACACCTTACGATAATGGCACCCGCAAGGATCAGTTCGCGTTTCTCACTGACTTTATTATCAAGTTCTAGCCATAAACGACTAATTGGAGCGATCATGAAGAATCAAACACTGGCTGGAATTATCTTGTTGTTGAGTGTGGGAGTCCATGGCTGCCAGACCCTGCCGGACTTTCCTAGAACCTATCTCAAAATAGTTGACGGCCTAAACCTTCCGCTCTATAAGTCCC
>CAZOHW010000101.1:0-11609 GCA_964579525.1 uncultured Nitrospira sp.
GGGTCGATCCCGTCATTCTTGCGCATCGTCAGGTCAATCACACGACAGATCTCGCACGCGAAGAAGCCAAGAAAGTCTTTACTGGGAAGGCTCGTCTGAACTGAGGTCTCCTGCCTCACTCAGTTTGCGTCTACCACACCTGTGCAACGGTGTGGCATCCTGCCTCCGTTGATTCTGCAAGGACCGAGGTTATCTGAGAAGTGAAGGAGGTGGCGTGAGCCTAAAGAGGTCGGCAGCCTCAGGTTAGTGACTCGCTCTTGTGCAGCCAGTGCGCAAAGGGCGCGGGCGCTGTTTCGGTAGCGGAGTCAGAGTGTTCAAGGGACGCGCCAGTGATCGTCGGTGCCACTAGGCACGGTCGCAGAGTCGGCCTGATCGAAGAGTGAGGCGCGGGGCAATCAGCCTCAGGCGACTGGAGGATTGCCGAACGTGATTCCGGTCAGATGACGGCCCCTGTGGTTCCACACAAGAGCGGGCCGTTTTTTATATCCCCTGCGATCCCCTCAGGGAGGGTCCCATCCACGTAATCAATAATCCCAACATAATATGAGTCTCAAAACGATCACGCCAATAAGTGCGTAACAAGCTTGGATTATGTCGTGGGGGTAAACAAATGAAAGCGGAGGTGGATCTAGAGAGCTCTTTTACACTTGATGAGATCTTGGCGGGGTTTTAGGCTTCCCACCCATCAGTGGGCCTGCTCACCGCCCCAACGCTCGACCTCGACTCCCTTGAGTGTTCCTCCCACCGAGGCCTCCGCTCAATTATTAAGATAACCGCCTTTCTCGGGAAATCAATCGATGCAGCTGGCCCGTCCTTGAGCAGCTTGATCAGCTGATCACTGTGGCGGAATAGGACATTAGAAGCCAGGCGATGGATTGTCGAAGGAGGCTTCCAGAGGAAAAGAATCGTGTGAGGTCATCATGTTGTCGAAGGCGGTACCCTATTGCTGCGTATGGCATGTCCAATGCTTTCGCATGCTTCATGCGGAGATCCAAGCGACTGTAAACGAGAAGGGAGGAGCGCATGACCGTACCCAAACATCTGGATCAAGCAGCGGCGAAGATCACAGAAGCCACATTCAGGATTGAGGACGCGCGCCAAGGTCCGCTGACCTGCGAGAACCAAAAAGTGTGGCTTGAAGCATTGACGGATTATTGCTTGGCGCTCTCCGAAGTCCAGGCCTACTGCAATGAGTCAGTGCATGAAAAACTGCATGAGCTGGCTGGGCGCATAGGCTTGCGGAAATTTCCAGCCGGCAGCTAAACAACCAGTACTGCATGTTCTCGTTCGATTATTCTCTCTACGATCGTCAGGTGCGCGAACGTTTCCTCGGTGAACGGTCCATGGACACAGCATTGCGAATGCCCTGTTGCAGTGCAAATGAGACCACGAGTCTGGGTGAGGAGGAGAACCGGTTGCCCTCTTGGCATCTGCGTCCTTGGGAAGGGAGCTTAAGCCTTCGTCATCCCTTGTGAGAGGCTGAGATAGACATCCCATGGTGTGAGAACCCATGTCTCTGTTGTCGCCTGTCCAAGTGTGCGGACAAGGAGCGCCACCTTCGTGGCCGTCTCGACGTCAGGACATTCGAAGATGTCCAGGTAGTCGCACGGGCCGAGCACCGCGTAATTTGATAGCCATTTCACGCCGGGGTACTCCTGCTTCACCCGCTGTTGTACTTTGCGGTTGAGGATGACTGCGCGGGATCGTCGAATGGTTCGGCACCGCAAGCGATGTGACGCAACGCAAGCAGGCGGAGGAAGTAGTTCAGGTGAAGCAACTTGGGTTGCAGAATTCTCGAGCACAGTTCGAGGACCTGACGACTCAGGATAACGAACGCGCGCGGATCACGCGCGATATGCACGGTAACTTTAGCCACTGGTGACCGCCCTGATTCTTAATGTGACGTCACTCCACAGCACCCGCCGCTCTTTTCAGAAATTGAGCAAACTCCTTCTGACGCGTTCTCCCTCGCCAACGGATGATCGACGACGTACGGAGCAGAGGCGGCAGGCAGACCGGGAAGATTAGATGCCTCGAGTGTGGGGCCACCTTCGACGATCCTTACCAGGGTTCGAAGTGATGTGACCAGATGAGCGCAGAGCCCTTGTCTCCGTGGTGTCTCTCCACTGAGATGCCGTGACGCGAACCGCACGTAGAAGGCGTCGCGGTGGCTGCGGCATTCAGCCACAGGCTTTCCTGCACCAGTGCCGCAAAACACCTCACGTCATGACAAGGAACTCTAAGCTTATCGGTTGTCGAGCCTAGCGCCGCCCGCTCACAGTAGTATCGTTTTCAGCTGTTTAGTCTTGTCGGCTCTTCGGCGACCACGAGTGGCATTCAAGATGCATCCGGAGCTTTTCCGTTCCAAGACCAAAGGGGCGCACGTCAACCAGAAGGGAGAAAACATCATGGAAGTCATCCTTCGTTCCCCAGGTAGCCAGCTCGAAGAAGTGGTTCTCGAGTGTCCATACCTCACCTGGAATCAGGTGTTTTGTGAGCTGAACCGCCTGAGTCGAGGGGGACAAGTCCGACTAACGATGAAAGGTCCTCGCCTTTATGCGGCGCCGAACCCCACATCGTGCAACCATCCTGCGTGAGAGGAGAAGGGGTAAGTTAAGCCATGCAATCACAGACCGCGAAAGAACCGCGCAAGGGGAAGGGCGCCCCATCCATCCAGAGACAAGAGCCCGTTGGCTCTGAGAAGGAGCCGGTCCACTGTCAGCCGGTTTCTCCTTGTGACGATCTCCAAGCCCGCATAGCCGATCGGGCCTATGAGCTTTACAAGGATCGCGGGTATCGGCAGGGCCGTGCGCTCGAGGATTGGTTGGAGGCAGAGCGGGAAATCCTCGGCCTCGAATGCAACGCCTAAGCACGTCCAACAGGATTGCGCTGTTTGGACTACGAAAAAAAGAAGGAGGTACCCATGAGCCAGCAATCATTCACCGTGTGTGGCTTGGCCCTGTTATTGGCAGCCGGAACACTAGCCGTCGCCGGAGCAGCCTCCGCTGACGAAAAAGAAAAGAAAGGAAAGGCGGAGATGGCCGCAGCCGCCAAGGTGACGATCGACCAAGCCATCAAAACAGCATCGGACAAGGTTGCGGGGAAGATCATCGAAGCCGAGCTTGAGAAAAAGCACAACAAGCTCGTCTGGGAAGTTGAAGTCCTTACGGCCGAGAACAAGGCAATGGAAGTCCACATTGACGCCGACACAGGCGACCTGATCGATGTCGAGGAAGAAAAGGTGAAGCCGACAAAATCTCCGAAGATGAGATGAAACCTCTCGTAAAGAGCTGTCAGTGCTCGACCGTCGGAGCCGCGATCCGATGATGCATCCTGCTCAAAAGAGGAGGAGTACGTCGTTCTAGATCTCGCCCGAAGGGCCGGCAAGGCGATTCTTGAGATATATGCCTCCCGGTTCGAGGTCTGATACAAGGGCCCTGAACAGTTGCGCCATCGCGAGGCGTAGCTCGGATGACTCCATCACGACTTCCACGGGACACTGGAAGACTCCCAAATGGAAGGCACATGTCACTGAGTGAGCCTCGACCCTCTGAACGACAATCTATCGAGAATCAATCCGAGGAATCTTGGGACTCGTCTCATAACTGTCTTGTCGCAAAACGCGACAAGACAGCCATACATCAGTGACGCTTAGCCTCTTCAGCTCTTTCATTCCTCAGCACTCTTTTCTGTACTCCGCAAGGAGTATCATGATGAGGTCAACTCGGCATCGGGCATGCACTTCACGCAAGTGGGATTTTATGAAGGAGCAGATGACGCATGATTGCGATACCTGTCATGCGACGGTAGACGGTGGTTCCCGAACGATGCACGAACATCCCGTTCAGCACGTAGATCACGTTTTGCCGCACAGTATGACCCTCGGTGAAGTGGCGACTCTGCCCGAATTGTTGCGGTGGCGATGCCAATGTTCGCCGGAGCGCGAGGCCTACCGGCAATATGAAGCCCAAGTATGGCGCAGCTATTCCTGGAGGGAGGTCGAAGCGCGTGTCGGGCGTTGGCAGGCGGCGCTGACGGAGGAGCATCTTGTTGCAGGAGATCGTGTCGCGGTGCTGCTCAGGAACTGTGTAGATTGGGTCTGTTTCGATCTGGCGGCCCAGTCGCTGGGACTGGCCGTGGTTCCGCTGTATACGGCCGACCATGCAGAGAACACCGTCAACATCCTCGCCGATTCGGAAGCGCGCCTCTTGCTGGTCGGCTACCTCGATCAATGGATTGCAGTGGCCGGATTGCGCACACGACTCCCGCACCTGTCTCACGTGCTGTGCCTCGAGATGCCGTTGAACCTGGTCCGAGATACCTGTACCCGGATCAGCTTCGTCGCGCAGTGGTTGCCGTGCGAGGCCCATCCCCAGATCAATTTGGCCAAGGATCCGCACGCATTAGCGACCATCGTCTATACGTCGGGCACCACGGGCCACCCAAAAGGCGTCATGCTGTCGCATGCCAATATTCTTTCAAATATCCAAGCTGTCGTCAGGCACGAGCAGATTACTCCAGACGATCTCTTTCTGTCGTTTCTCCCGCTGTCCCACGCATTCGAGCGCACCGCCGGGTGCTACCTACCGATGCTGACGGGCAGTTGCGTGGCCTATGCACGCGAGATCAGTACACTGGCCGAGGACCTTGCGTTGGTGCGCCCAACCATTCTCGTATCCGTGCCACGTATCTATGAACGCATCTACGCGCGCCTGCAACAGCAACTGGCGGAACGGGGCGCTCTGCCGCGTGCGCTGGTCCGCTGGACGCAGGAGCTTGGTTGGGGGCAGTTCCAAGCAAACCAGCATCGTGGCACCGCTCCGGGCAGGTGGGCTCGCCTGTTGCGACTCATGCTGCAGTACCTGGTCGCCCGTCCATTTCTGGCCCGTTTCGGCGGTCGGCTACGCCTGGCGGTGTCTGGTGGTGCGCCTATGTCGGTCACGCTCTCTCGCGGCTTGGTCAGCTTGGGGCTGCCTCTGCTGCAGGGCTACGGCCTGACCGAAGCAGCGCCTGTTGTCTCGGTCAACCGGCTGAACGACAATGTGCCGGAATCGGCCGGCACCCTGCTTCCCGGGATTGAGGTCAGGCTCGGTGAGCAGAATGAATTGCTCGTGTGTGGCCCCAACGTCATGCTGGGCTACTGGAACCGGCCTGAGGAGACGGCTAAGGTGATCGATGCCGATGGCTGGTTGCACACGGGTGACCAAGGCTGCATCGAAAACGGCCATGTGTTCATCGTCGGGCGTCTCAAGGAGATCATTGTCCTGTCCACCGGCGAGAAAATCACACCCGACAATGTGGAGATGGCGCTCATTGAGGACCCGCTGATCGACCAGGCGATGGTGGTCGGGGAGGGTAAGCCGTATCTGGCCGCGCTCTTGGTGCTGAACACCCAGGCATGGGGTGCCCTCGCCAAGCGATGGTCGTTGCTAGCGGAGGATTCCGCCGCGCTGGCCGATGAGCGTCTCCAGCAGCATATCGAGAACCTCTGCCGACAATCCCTGGCACGCTTCCCCGAGTATGCCCAGGTCCGTCGCTGGTGGGTGACGCTCGAGCCGTGGACCATTGCCAACGGGTTGCTCACGCCCACGCTCAAACTGAAGCGGACGGCGATCGAGCAGCGTTTCGCGGAACACATTCTCAAACTATACGTTGGACATCTGTCCCTCGTGTGACGTGGGCAGAGGCCGTTCAGCCGGAGAGCAGCCGTGAAGACAGCGCATGGGCAGACCGAAACCACGCCGGGGACCGAACCAGCCTCCGAGTTGCTCGACATTGTTCGCACCCTGTTCGCTGAGCTCCACCGGCAAACCGGACCGGACCGGTCCATCAGGCTGGACAGCTCGCTCGATCACGAGCTTGGGTTCGACAGCTTGGCGCGGGTCGAACTGATCTCGAGGATCCAGCGTGCGTTCGGTATTGACCTGCCGGAGGACACGCTGGCTCGCGCCGAAACGCCCCGCGACCTGCTCGAGGCCCTCCAGAAGGGGACACGCAGAACGGCACGTCAAGCGCTGAGATCGTCCGTAGTACCGTTGGAATCGGCAAGAGAGGAAGCGGCCGAGGCCACCACCTTGCTCGAAGTCATCGACTGGCACGTGCACCGGCAACCGGACCGCGTCCAGATCATTCATCTCGGCGAACAGGGCGAACAGCCCATCACCTGTCGTGATCTGGAGAAGGCATCTGAACGGGTCGCCGCAGGCTTGCACCACCACGGGTTTGAAGCGGGACAATCAGTGGCCATCATGTTGCCGACCTGTCCGGAGTATTTCTCTGTCTATGTGGGTATCCTGCGTGCCGGTGGGATTCCGGTGCCCATTTATCCACCGGCGCACTTGGCCCAAGTGGAAGAACACGTCCGCCGCCATATCGGCATCTTGTGCAACGCGGGAGCGGTCTTACTGGTCACGATCCCCGAAGCCCGAATCGTGGCACGGCTGCTCCAGGCTCACGTGCTTTCACTGCGCGCGGTGGTGAGCGCGCAGGAACTGTTGCAGTCGGGAGACTCTCTCACCCCGGTGCCGGTGGTGGCACAGGACGTCGCCTTCATCCAGTACACGTCCGGCAGCACGGGGGATCCCAAGGGCGTCGTCCTTACGCATGCCAATTTACTCGCGAACATCCGTGCCATGGGGCAGGCGATCGGCCTTCGTCGCGATGATATCTTTGTAAGCTGGCTGCCTCTCTACCACGATATGGGCCTGATCGGCGCCTGGCTGGGAACCCTCTACTTCGGCATTCCACTGGTCGTCATGTCACCGCTGACCTTCCTTTCCCGGCCTATCCGGTGGCTGCAGGCCATCCAGGCCTATCGCGGGACGCTCTCGGCAGCGCCGAATTTTGCCTATGACCTCTGTATCGCGAAGATCGCCGACGAAGAGTTGGCCGGACTTGATCTTAGTTCGTGGCGGCTGGCATTCAATGGCGCGGAAATGGTCTGGCCAGAAACGCTGACGCGTTTTGGCAGGCGGTTCGCCCCCTACGGGTTCCACCCCGAAGCACTCACCCCGGTCTATGGGCTGGCCGAGTGTTCCGTGGGACTGGCCTTTCCACCATCCGGCCGCGGCCCGCTTATTGATCATGTCCAGCGAGCCTCCTTCATGCATACCGGTCGCGCGGTCCCCACCGGGTCTGACCAAGCTTCTGCACTGTCTTTTGTGTCTTGTGGGCCACCCTTGCCCGGCCATGAATTGCGCATCGTGGACAGCTCCGGCCGTGAGCTGGATGAACGGCAAGAGGGCCGAGTGGAGTTCAGAGGGGCGTCGACCACGCGCGGCTATTTCAATAATCCCCGGGCCACTGCGCAGTTGTTCAGGGACGGGTGGCTTGATAGTGGAGACAGGGGATACGTGGCTGGCGGCGAAGTGTTTCTCACGGGACGGGTGAAGGACATCGTCATTCGGGGCGGGCGCAACATCTACCCCCACGAAGTGGAGGAGGCGGTTGGCGAGATACCGGAGGTGAGAAAGGGCTGCGTTGTCGTCTTCGGCAGCCCTGATCCGGCCTCGGGAACCGAACGGCTCGTGGTCCTCGCTGAAACACGCGAGCGGGGCCAGCGTGAACGACAGCAGTTACGCCAGGCGATCAACGAAGCCGTCGTCGCGGTACTGGGCGAGCCTGCTGACCAAGTGGTGCTTGCACCGCCCCGGACTGTCCTCAAGACCTCCAGCGGCAAGTTGCGCCGCTCCGCCACGCGAGCACTGTTCGAATCGGGATTGGTCGGTGAGCACAGGCGTGCCGGATGGTGGCAGGTCGCCAGTCTCGCTGCGGGCGCAGTGATTCCCCAGTTGCAACGTTGGGCGACAAGGGCCGCGGATGTGATGTTTGCGGCCTGGGCCTGGGCCGTGGTCTGTCTGGTGGCGCCAGTGGTCTGGCTCGTTACAAGTGTCACCACGCGTCCTGCTTGGGCTTGGGGCGTCGGGCGGGCCGGTGCACGGCTGTTACTCTGGTTGACCGGAACGCCATTCACGGTGAGAGGACTGGAGTATGTGCCGCGCGGGACGCCGTGTGTGCTCGTGGTCAATCATGCCAGCTACCTCGATGGCCTTGTCCTCTTGGCGGTGCTGCCAGAACCGATTAGCTTCGTAGCCAAGCGCGAATTGCGTGAGCAATTCATTCCGCGCGTCTATCTCCAGCGTTTGGGCACGGAGTTCGTTGAACGCTTTGCCGCCCACGAAAGTGTGCAGGATGTTCAGAGGCTGGAGGGTGCGCTACGCGCCGGACATACGTTGGTCTTCTTCGCCGAGGGCACGTTTACCCGCGCGTCCGGATTACAGCCCTTCCGGATGGGGGCCTTTGTTGTGGCAGCCAATACGGGCGTCCCGGTCGTGCCGGCAGCGATCTGCGGTACCCGTTCCATGCTGCGTGATGGTCAATGGTGGCCCCGGCGTGGCGCAATCACGATCACCTTCGGTGCTTCCCTGCTGCCCGTGGCCGACGCACACGATGCCTTTGACGCCGCTGTCCGATTGCGCAATGATGCCCGCGCTCATATCGCGCGCCACTGTGGCGAGCCGGACAGCCATTGAGAACCGCTTCAGGTATTCCTCTCGGCGCCATCGCAGTGGGTTTCGACGATCATTGAGCAGCCGGAATGTTTCGTCCCACCCACCAGGCAAATGCGGTAGCTTGGAGAACGGATCACGTACATAGCGATGCACAAAAGCAGGATCACCTCAAGGCTCTGCTGGAGGTCGTGATCGTTCAAATAAGTCAAATAGTCAGGCCCGACACCTTTTCACTGCATATGATAGATTCACAAGATCGCCGTTTCGGTGAGGATTGGACCCGACGTTGCATTTACAGCCCTCCTCCCTCACAATCCACATATGTCTAGCTATGAGAATGAGGAGGGAAAATGAAAACGGTACAAATGACGTTGGATGACGACCTAGTCAAAGCGGTTGACAAGGCGGCGAGAGAGCTGGGAACGAGCCGGTCGTCATTTACCCGTAAGGCCCTACGCTCCGCTGTGGAGAAATTGCGCATGACTGCGCTCGAACGCAAGCACCGTGCAGGCTATGAACGCAAACCCGTGAGGCGCGGAGAATTTGATGGATGGGACAATGAGCAGGCCTGGGGCGACGCATGAAACGTGGCGAGGTTCGGTGGTATAGTTTCAAAACACTCGACAAACGCAGGCCCGTGGTCGTTCTGACGAGGGACTCAGCCTTGAAGTTTCTTGGAGAAGTAACTATTGCCCCGATCACAACGACTGTCCGTGACATTCCCTCAGAAGTCTACTTGAACGAGTCGGACGGGATATCCCGATGGCTTGCGCAGTCAATCTGGATTACATCCAGACTGTCTCGAAAGCAAGGCTCGGCCCTCTCATTGCGACACTGCCCGAAGGGAAGATGGCGGACATTGGTTCGGCGCTCCGATTCGCCCTCGGTTTTTGATCCGAATCTCAGAGCTTCGACAACCCACTGCAGTCGTACATTACCTGTCGTTCGGTCCCGCGCGGTTGCCGCACTCCCTCTGTGGAGAGCTCAATCCCCATGGTAGCCCCAAGTTCATGTTAAAGAGGAATCTTCTGGCAGTGGCCTTGATCGCCTGATCCCTTCTTCTCCTCGATAACGATTTCGTTGTTACACTGGAACCTGTGTTGTCCCTTTCTGCCTCAAGTCTGTCCATCCGGCTGCCCGCTTTCGCCGCACTCAATCCAGTGCATTCAGAATGCGCGATGTCTCAATGTGAAACACCTTGGAGCATCCCGAACTGGACCGGTCTGCTCTGTGTCAACACGTCTCGCCACACATCGCATCAAACCGACGTTCTTTCAGTGGCTTCTCGAAGACGAGGTAATGGGAACCCGTCTGATTCCACAGAGATGGCGATCAAACGCCGGGCAGGTAGGAGCGTCTGTGTAACGTGAGACTGGCAGAGTCATCTCACGTGATCGGGTATAACATTTGCCATCCTAACCATGCAAGAACTTGAAATGAGGATCCGCACAGGCCAACGGCCGTGCCATAAGCTTGACGGTTATAACGGATCTCTTCGATTGCAAGACAACTGCGGATCCCTTTCTTGTTCGCACATAAGGGAAATCGACCATGTGGATCGTCGCGGGTCTATTCTTTCTGGGGTTACTTGTTGGCAATCTGGTCGGCTTGATATCGGAAAGCGCCGTGACGTCGTTGGTCGGGCTTTTGTTCGCATTGATCGGCGGATCGGTGGTCGCTCTACAGGAGCAAATTGACACCACAGCAGCAACATCCCGTCGGACAGTGCATCACCACTCTGTCAATCGGGTGCTTGGTAGAGAGCCATCTCACACGGCGGTTGTTCAGATGCATGGTCCGGCGGATTGGACGCGAAAAAGTGTTTGAGAAATTGCTTGAAATGATGCGCTTCCAGCCTTTTGTGCATCTGGATGATGCCCAACGGGTGCCAGTCCATACGCATGCCTGACCTCAAGTCACGCATTGCGCGCCTGACGGACACACGCCCGATCGCGTGTACTGGAAGACCAAGCCTGCACAGCCCACCGCCGCGTAGGCAGAAGACGGCGAGGCACCACTTCAGAACTCAAAGATTCTGTTCAAAGAAGTGGAGCCACCTCTAGGAGGGGATTCTTATGAACATGACGGCCGCCAAGAACATTTTTCACCTTTCACTATTGCTAGTTCTCCTTTCTGGAACAATTTCATGTTCTGTGCTGTCGAGTAAAAAGATGACAATAATACAAATAAATAAAAAGGAATCCGCTCAGAATGAGAGGAAAACGGCCCTTGTTTTTGTACACGGCGTGCTAGGGTCGGGAAAAGACACCTGGGGCAGTTGGCCGACTTGGGTGGTGAAAGGGCAAGAGAACAAATATGACGTATACGTGGTTGACTACCCTACCGGGCTTGACGAGTCCCCAGTCATCTATCAGCTAGGCAAGGATCTCAACAAGAAACTTACGGAAGAGCACATTTTCCCAAAGGACGTCGACGATAAGCAGGCCCAATACACAGAAGTGATATTTATTGCTCACTCAATGGGAAACTTAGTTACGCAATCGGCCCTTCTTGCGGGCGACTCCGCAATAGAGCTTAAAGTTTCTCTCCTGCTCTCAATCGCTGCGCCATGGGGTGGCTCGGCCTTGGCCTCTGGCGTTCAGGGTTGGTTTGTCAACGGGCAATTTAATGACATGGAGAAGCTCACAAAGAACAGCTTCTTGCAATTACTTGGGGAAGCATGGGGATGGCGCAAGTTCCCCATGCATATTACGTGTGCAGCCGAAGGGCAAGACTATTACCTGACTATACCGTTTTTCGACATACGCATACCAATTTTTCATACCAGAGTTGTAATGAGGGAGAGTGCATTTAAAGGATGCGGCTCCCAAGACCAACAATCTATCGAGGGGGAAGATCACGTCTCGATTGTCAAACCTAGAAGTGAATCTTCAGACATTCATCAGTGGCTCAAACGCATATTGGCAAAAAATGAGAAGCAAGAGATGCCATGGAAACTCCGACGGTGGATAGGAAGAGAAGAACAACTGAAGGGAATTAAGCGTGAGCAGGTCTGTACCATTGTTGTTGCTGGAAAGAAATTCCACGATTGTTTACTTGATACGGAATTAATCGGCTGGTATCCTGGCGCCTGTAAGT
>CAZOHW010000102.1:0-11570 GCA_964579525.1 uncultured Nitrospira sp.
GTCTACTACCGGCTCCCGTACCTGGTCTCACCCTAGCCGACAAACAACGCACCACGCGACTGTTGCTCCGTTGCGGTGCAACGATCAATGAAATCAATATCGTTCGAAAACATCTCTCGCTCACCAAAGGAGGTGGGTTGACCGCTGCTACTGAAGCAAGAATCGCCACGCTCATTCTGTCCGATGTCATCGGTGACAATCTTGGCTCAATCGGATCCGGGCCGACCGTCGCCGACCCTTCTACCTTTGTGGATGCAATCGGCCTGTTGCGACGACATCGCATCTGGCAGACCGTGCCCGTCTCAGTCCGCCACTACTTGCAACAGGGTCTCAAAGGCGCAGTACCGGAGACGCTCAAGCCACGCGCACGCCAGTTACGTCACGTTCACCACCACATCATCGGCAATAATCGCCTCATGGTCCAAGCCGTCGCCCATGCGGCAAGAGATGCCGGACTCCACACAAGACGGCTTTCCATTGCCCTGGTGGGAGAAGCGCGTGTCGAGGCAAAGGAGTTCGCCAATCTATCTAAGAGCATTGCAGTGGGACGAGGAAAGATACATCGTCCCGCCTGTATCATTGCGGGTGGAGAAACAACCGTCACCGTGACCGGGCGAGGACAGGGTGGCCGGGCACAAGAATTTGCCGCATCTGCGGCATTGGAGATTGCGGATCTCCCAAATACCTGGGTCATGGCGTTCGGAACCGACGGCACCGATGGACCTACTGATGTAGCAGGAGCGGTGGTCAGTGGAGAAACCGTCGGACTTGCGCACAAAATGGGAATCGACCTTCGTACGGTGCTGAAGCGGAACGATACCTATCCGGCGTTAAAGAAACTGCGCTGCCACATCCGGACTGGACCTACGGGAACAAATGTAAACGACCTTTACCTTCTTCTCCTCCTCTAGCTACTATGCCAACCAATGGCCCATCCCTTTATCCTTCCTCTGTCTCACTGTACTGATCTTGCTCTCACTGGAGGGAAGGCCATTGGTCTGGCTCGACTCCTTGCGGCAGGATTCGCCGTCCCTCATGGATTCTGCATCACCGCGGAAGCCTATGCTCAATCTCTCCATGCTGCTGGATTCCGAGAACACGAAGAATGGGGCAAGATCTCTGCCTTATCGGAGAAGAGCCGAGCATCCGCCGTCGCTGAAGTTCAGGTTCGAATCAGACATATCGAGACTTCTCACCTTTCTTCTCAATGGCAGATGATGCTTCACACGCTCGACCTACCTTTGATCACACGCTGGGCAGTCCGATCATCCGCCACCAATGAAGACACCCACTACGCCAGCTTTGCCGGACTGTACCGCACACATCTCGGTGTCGCACCCGCTGAAATCGATGCCGCGATCAAGGACCTCTGGGCCTCGCTATGGGAAGATGGGGTCGTCAGCTACATGGCCCAGCAACGCAATCACACCATTCCCAGAATGGCGGTGGTCATCCAACCGATGCTCCAAGCACAAGCAGCAGGAGTGGCCTACTCTATCCACCCCATCACAGGACGCGCAAATCACGTCATGATCAACGCAGTCCCTTGGCTCGCTGCATCGCTGGTCGACGGCACAGCCGCCCCAGACCAGTATGTCGTCCAAACGACTCACGAAGGAGAACCGGTTCGTATTCGCACACGCTCCCTTGTTCGGAAACCCGATCGGCTCCTGGTGTCGAGTGAGGGATTGTACAAAGAGACGATCCGCGAAACCGGTCAAACGCAATCGTCACTGACAGATGACCAACTTTTCACCCTCGCTCGCACGGCAAAGCGGGTTGAGCAGACGTTCGGCCAACCGATGGATGTCGAGTGGGTCTTTGATGCGCGACAACTCTGGCTCGTACAGGCTCGACCGATTACCGGCATCCGCCCTTCCACTGACCTGACCAATGATGATTGTGAGTGGTCACGAACGAATTTCAAAGAGACGCTGCCAGAACTGCCGAGCCCCCTGAGTCTCGCCTTCCTTGAACAGTTCATGGATCTCTACATCCTCTCTCACTATCGGCGACTTGGCTGCCGAATCCCAGACGGCGTCACATCGGTCCGTGTGTTAAAAGGACGTCCTTATCTCAACGCCACGCTCTTCCATATCTTGGTGGCTCAACTTCATGGAGACCCCTCGCTGAACACCGAACAGATGGGTGGGGAATCGTTGCAGACTGTTCCTCCGGTCACACCACTCGGCGGATTCACATTGGTTCGAGCCGCGTGGCTGGCCTGGGCAGAGATGCGGCGTGTTGAGCGATCAGGCCCACTGCTGTTTGAAGAGATGAAGGAACTGGCCACGACCTATCGACGTGACCATCTTCTCCACCTTTCAGTTGACGAACTCGTCTCTCACCTTGACAAGCTCGGCCCCTGGTTAGAGGGACGTGAGCTCACGTTCGGCATTGCAGGTGGAGTTGGGCAATGCCTACAGATGTTCAGCCAAGTCCTCCCTCAATGGCTCGGCTCAGATTGGAGGAGTTTGCTGAATGCGGCACTCCAGGGACAAGGCACCGTCATCAGCGCCCAACAGATTCTCCGCCTGGCTGAGTTGACCGATATCGCTCGAGATGAACCGACATCGAGCACCTTCCTCACCTCTGAACCATGGACTCCATCGGCCTTTCGTGAGGCACTCACCGACACAAGGTTCCTACAGGTTTTCGATAGATACCTATCAGACTATGGCCATCGAGCCATTGGCGAATCGGACGTCATGTCCCCTCGTCTCGCGGACAATCCACAATCCATTCTGGTGATCATTCGCCTCCAACTCCTGTCCGCCTCTCCTTCACAGAAGAACATTCTCTGGCGCCAAGGTCGCGCGAGAACCGCTGCGCTGAAAGAGATCAAGAAACGAATCGGTTGGCGCCTCGACCGATGGGTCATGTTCATGTGGGGTTACCGAAGACTCTGCCGATTCTTCGCGCTACGCGAAGCCAATCGCCACCACTTGATGTATTACTCAATGGCCATTCGCACGATCTTGATACGTCTCGGAGAACTGCTGGTCCAGCGAGGCCTCCTATACCACGTTGATGATATCTTCTTTTTGACGATTGAGGATCGGGCTAGCTTATTGTCCGGAAACACGCGAGATTGGATAACTGTGATCAAAGCACGGAGAGCCAAGCGAGAGCGCAACGCGGCAATCAACGTACCAGATACCATCCGCGACTGGGACGCGGCAAATGACCAGGCGATGCCCCCTGATAAATCTAAAGAGAACGGCTTCTTATCGGGGACACCGATCAGCGTGGGGACTACGACTGGGCCAATTCGAGTAATCCGTTCGGTGGAAGATTGGGGCAGGGTGATGCCTGGTGAAATTCTCGTGGTCCCAGTGATCGACCCTGGCTTGGCTCCGCTCTTTGGTCTCGCGGGAGGCTTGATTGCAGAGATGGGCGGCACACTCTCTCATGGGGCCATCATCGCCCGCGAATATGGGCTGCCCACCGTGGCCAATGTTGAAGGTGCGATGACAAGACTTTCTGATGGGCTGCGTGTTCGGATCGACGCCGGCGCTGGAACCATACACATAGAGCCATCTGCATTTAACCATCGCGACTAGGGCTGATCGGATCCTGGCCTTCTGCTCCTTGACCTTTTTCAATACCTTGCGTAGTCTCGCTCAGGTTTCCAGATGACCAGACTATATGTAGGGATGTTTTACACGTATTGATGTATCCGTCCAATGACTGACTTCACCCCTCTTCTAATAGGCTTGGGAACCGGACTTCTTCTTGGGGGTCTGTTGGTGGGTCTCTGGATGACCGGCCGATTACGCCCAGAAGCGCGGCGAGCTGAAGCCATCGTTGATGAGCTGCGGAAACAGCTGGACGAGGAACGAAGCACTATGGCATCCGTGCGCCATGAGCTGGCTGAAGAGCAACAGGCCAGAGTCGCGGCAGAAACCCGCACCGAAGCTGCGGTGCAGCAGCTTGCCGACCAGAAGACCTTGGTTGACAGTACACGCCAGGAGCTTCTCGGATCATTCCAGAGCCTGTCCAGCGAGGCACTGAAACACAACAATGAAGCCTTTCTGAAGCTCGCAGCCGTCTCGTTTGAAACCCTCCAAGTCAAAGCCGAGGGCGATTTGGCACAACGGCAACAGGCCATTACGGCCCTGGTGAATCCTCTCCAAGAATCGCTTCAACGGTATGACGAGCATTTGCGGCTGCTCGAACAGTCTCGCCAACTCGCCTATGGAGGGTTGGATCAGCATCTGAAGTCACTGGCAGAGTCTCAGCATCGGCTGCAACAAGAGACGGGCAACCTTGTCAAAGCCTTGCGGGCCCCCACGATACGCGGCCAATGGGGGGAATTAACGTTGAAACGCGTCGCTGAACTCGCGGGTATGGTCGATCATTGCGATTTTGCCGAGCAGCAGTCGGTGACCAATGACGATGGGCGTGTCCGGCCGGACATGGTGGTTCAACTTCCTGGAGGACGGCAGATCATCGTAGACGCCAAGACGGTGCTCTCGGCTTACCTCGATGCCCATGAAGCTCAAACCGACACACAACGAATTGAGGCACTGCGCCGACATGCAGAGCAAGTCAAGAGTCGGATGGACGAACTGTCGTTGAAAGCCTATTGGACGCAGTTCGATCGGGCGCCGGAATTTGTAGTGCTGTTTCTCCCCGGGGAACAGTTTCTTGGGGCTGCGCTAGACCAGGATCCTCGTTTGATTGAAGAGGGCTTTGCGCGCGGGATCGTCCTGGCGACTCCAGCGACCCTCATTGCCCTGCTCCGCGCGGTGGCCTACGGATGGCGACAAGAACAATTGACGGCCCATGCAGAAGAAGCAGGCCGACTCGGCAAGGAGTTGTATGAACGGATGGCCGTACTGGCCGATCACATGAATGATGTCGGACAATCCCTGGGCAAAAGTGTCTCGGCCTATAACCGGGCGGTGGGATCCTTGGAAACTCGCATTCTGCCTGCGGCACGACGCTTCAAAGAATTGGGCATCTCGTCGGATAAAGACATTCCCATGCTCGAGTCCACCGACGTCGTCCCACGAAAAACGTTACCATTTGATCTCGAGTAGGACACAACATGACCAACGAACAAGCCATGGTTGAGTCGTTTCACGACAAGTTTGAGATTGTGACCAACTCCATCCCAACGGAGCTGGACGACCACACCAAACAACTACGCGTCCGCCTCATTCAAGAAGAGTTTGATGAATTACAAGAGGCCATGGCCAGTGGAGATTTAGCCGCGATCGCCAAAGAAATGGCCGACCTCCTCTACGTCACTTATGGTACCGCGGTTTCGTATGGGATCGATATGGAACCGGTGTTTCAAGAAGTACATCGATCTAACTTGAGTAAGATCGGTGGCTATAAGCGAGCAGATGGTAAATGGGTGAAACCGCCGACCTACTCACCCGCGGATATCGAATCGATCGTAGCAACACAGCGAGCGCAGATGCCTCAGGAGGAGCTCTTCGCTCTCGGCACCTCACCCCAAACTGAACGGAATTTGTGAAGCACCCACATTGCCCAAGCTGTGGCAGTCCTTTTGTTCGTGTCGCCTACGACGAAGGCGCCATCGAGCGACTACTGAACCGGCTCAAATTCTTCCCATTCCGCTGTCAACTCTGTACCCATCGCTTCCACGCCTTCTCGTCCGAGTCTCCAGACCATGCTTCAGCGTCCGACCGACGCCAATACGAACGTTTGCCGGTGTCGTTCCGTGCCAATTTTTATGCGGAGAATTCCGTGCGCATCGATAATCGTGTCACAGACATCTCCATGGGAGGCTGCACCCTGGAAACCACCGCCACCTTGCCACGCGGGACATTCCTCGAACTCTTCATCAAACCGGCCTCCGAAGACGAAGCAATTCGAATTGAGACCGCCATGGTCTGTTCACTACGTCCTGAATCCATGGGCATCCGATTTCTCGAGGTGCTGGCACACGACAAGCATCGGCTCAGTCAAGTCGTCCTCAGCTTGTTGGTGGGGCAAAGCGCCAACCCACAACTCTTTGCCTAATCAGATCGCACTCTGCCGGATTGCCGTTGCAGGACGGTGACCAGGAAAAGATTGTCGAGCAGTCGAACCGATCCAAGCCACACGGCAACATTGATGCCATTAATCGGCTGAACCACTCCCTCCGAATTAGAAGCGGGATCGGACCATTTAAATCTGTCCCCTCCAACTATCCAATCTCGTTCTTTAAGGCAAAAGGCCGGCAGAAGAATCGACACATTGGAGGTATCCAAATTGGGGTCAGACCTTGAACCATGCATGCGCTCACCAACTGAAGACACGACAGTGTCCTGACGGATTGACACTGCGGCTGCTCATGGCATATGCCCGCGCACGGCGCCTACGCTCACAGAGTTGACACCACTCCATGTCGAACACCCTGAGATGTGGATTGAGAAGGTATTGGGACTTCCAAACAGATATCCGTCCCCGTAACACGCTGGTTCTCGCCATGCATGATTCAAGATGTGACCCTAACTTTATGACCATAACTTTAGGGTACGATCAACAGAGTGTATCCGCAGTCTGCTGCCAGGGTGTAAGCGAACCATGATTCGACATGGAAGGCATAACGCCCTTCGTATCAGGTCCCCACCGTGGCTTTGAGCCTTCGCAAATCCTAAGAAAAGTAGCCTGTCGCTATCTTCCAACACGCCTCTTTCCTTCTCATTGGTTGCAGGCACTTCCGTAAGAGCGTAGAGTATCTACGTGCTTGAACTTTGCCGCTTTCTTGGAATCGTGATTGGTATGTTTTATCGGGAGCATGGTCCCGCCCATTTTCATGCCGTGTATGGGGAATTTGATATCACGGTGGAAATCGAGACCGGCATCGTTGATGGGAAGTTCCCGAAACGAGCGCTCACGCACGTGCTCGAATGGCATGGCTTGCATCAAGACGAACTCATGGACAACTGGCGCTTGATGGAAGCGCGCAAGCCGCTTAAGAAAATTCAACCTCTGGAGTAGACAGATGCCCTTTCGGTTGGTGGAAGCCCGATATCTTCATGACTTTGTGCTGTGGCTCAAATTCAGCGATGGCGCTGAAGGCGAACTCGATTTGTGTACTGAACTAGATGGCCCGATCTTTGAACCTTTACAAAGCAGCGACTTCTTCAGACAATTCCGTATCGATCCTGACCTTCATACTCTCGTGTGGCCGAACGGCGCCGATTTTTCGCCTGAGTTCCTCCATGCCAATATCCGAGTCACCGCCTCACACCCATAGACGGTGCTCGAGCCCATGCTCTGACCTTGCATTTCAGGGGATGACGACTGTCCCAGAGTCATACGTGCGGAGAATCTCCCAGGCTCGTCCAGGCGAGAACACCTTTCAAGTACTTCTCAACTAGCACAGTTACATGGTTAATTTACTATTCTTAGTGTATGACACTTATATCTATGGACCAGCCGATGTAACAAGCGCGTCCATCCGCTTGACCGTCCGTGTTGCCATGCCAACCGCAAGATTTTTGATGAGCCTAAGACCAATCGCGACATCTCGTTCGATGAGTTGGCTCAAGTACTCCGCAGGCAAAATAAGGAGTTCGGTTGATTCACAAGCGACGACTTCCAGCATACGCTCTCGGTTGGTAAGAAATTCAGTCTCACCGCAGAGGTCTCCTCGTTCAAGCGTGTCGAAATGGCAACCGGCGTAATAAGATTCCAAGCGGCCACTAAGCACAACGCACAGATACTCATCACGCAATCTTCTGACTGAGTAGGGGCTTGACCGCCGTCGGGCCGAGTGGCTGCCTACTCCACTTCGTGACTGGGTCACTCACACCCTGTCCAATCTCGACACTTCCGGCGACCCGTCTGCGCCACTTGCCCCGCTGGTGTTGGCCCGTCAGGATCGGACCCTCACGATCCGACTCGTTATTGACGACTCGAAACGCCTGCTGCTGCTCGACGAGCGCCGCACAAGATTGTCGCCGACGATGCTAAAGCCGCTTGGCCTAAGCCCGCGCGAGACGGAGATCTTAAGCTGGGTGGCTGAGGGTAAAACCAATCCAGAGATCGGCGCGATTCTCGGGATTAGTCCGCGCACCGTGCACAAACATCTAAGTCGAATCTATATGCGGCTCGGGGTGGAGAATCGTCATGCAGCGATGCGTATGGTGTTCGACACAGACTCTTAGCAGGAATGCACAAACAAGAGTGAGTTCTAAAGACAACCTTACTCAGGGTTACGCCGTCTAGGAGAGACCAGAATATTATCGATGAGCCGAACTGGTCCGATACGCACGGCTCCGAGCAACACCGCCTTTCGAGTGACTGTTTGGAGTGGTTCGAGAGTGGGTGGATCGCAGACTGCCAGATAGTCGATCGTGAGAGCTGGTTCGCCTTGAATCACCTGAGCCATCATCGACTGCACCGCGTCGCCATCGGTGACGCCTTTCTTGATTGCCCTAGCCCCCGCTCGAAGGGCCTTATAGAGAATAGTAGCCCGAGGTCGTTCCTCCGGTGACAGGTACACGTTGCGTGAGCTCAACGCCAACCCGTCGGTTTCGCGGACAGTTGGGCGCACCACGATTTCCACACCGAGGTTCAGATCCTTCACGAGTTGTTGCATTAAGGCCGACTGCTGAAAATCTTTCTGGCCGAACACCGCGAACTGAGGGCGAACCATCCCAAAGAGTTTCGTGACAACGGTCGCAACGCCGGCAAAATGATGCGGACGCACTTCACCTTCCCAACGTCGTGCAATCGTTGGAAGTGACACGACCGTCTGAAAGCCATTCGGATACATGCCCTGCACGGTCGGCTCGAAGCACACATCGGCACCCTCCTCGCGGCAGAGGGTTCGATCACGCACGATGGGACGCGGATATTTGGCCAAATCCTCCTGAGGACCGAATTGTGTAGGATTGACGAAGATACTGACGACCAGCGCGTCGCATCGCAATCTCGCTGCCCGTATGAGTGCCCGATGCCCCTCGTGTAATGCCCCCATCGTGGGGACAAACCCGATCTGGACGCCCTCCCGTCTGAATCGCTCACTCCACGCGGCCATCGCGGCTGGTGAACGAATGATCTTCATGAGCCCGGCGGAACACTGCAGGCAGGACGCGACCCATATCGCGTCGACGGCTGAGGAAAGAGTAGCTGCGCCTGAGCCTGGTCCTTGGTTTCTGTCAGCAACTGCGCGACGGTTCGCTTGAGTGTCGGATGGACCCACAAGGGGTCAAGTTCGTTCATAGGAAGCAGGACAAATCGCCGGAGATGAAGCCGAGGATGTGGAATGGTCAATCCTGGGTCATTGATGACGCGCTCCCCATAGAAGAGGATGTCCAAATCCATGGTTCGAGGTCCGGACCGATGGTCTTCACCCCGCCCGAGCGCCCGTTCAATTTCCTGGAGCGTCGAGAGGAGACTCATTGGGGTGATGTTAGTTTCCAGCTGCACCACCCCATTCAAAAACCAGTCAGGTCCCGGATCGGTCACATCGCGGACCGGTTCGGTCTCGTAGAGCAGTGACACACCTAAGAGGCGAGAGTGCGGTAGGAGACTCAGCAGCGTCACCGCTCGATCGCAGTAATCGATTCGGTTTCCGCTATTCGATCCGAATCCGATGAAGACAGTCTCCATAATCGGTTAGGCGTGAGGGGTAAGGAGTGACAAATTCGTCCGCTGGCTTTCCACCTCACCCTTCATCCTTTACCCCTTACCGTTTCAAAATCCTGCCTTTTTGATTCGCTCAACGGCCTCAGCCAACCGCTCTTTCGATGTACAGAGGGTCATCCGAATGTATCCCTCCCCTGGCGCACCAAAGCCGTTGCCAGGTGTCGTGACGATTCCAGCCTTCTCTAACAGGTGAGCCGTAAAGGACGTCGAGGTGTACCCCTTCGGTACCGTCACCCAGACATAGAATGCAGCCGGAGGTGGATCCACTTCTAGCCCCAACTTCTTGAGACCAGGGATCAATGTATCTCGGCGATCCTGGTAAATCTTTCTCAAGTCGTTGGTTACTGAATCGTCAAGGCCAAGCGCCGTGATCCCTGCCTCTTGAACCGCCTCAAAACAGCCTGAGTCTAGATTGCTCTTTACCTTGCCAAGGCCGGCCAACACATCTTTGTGACCAACAGCAAACCCGATCCGCCAACCGGTCATGTTGTACGTCTTGGAGAGGGAATGAAACTCGACCCCCACATCCTTGGCACCGTCGACTTCCATGAAACTCGTGGGTCTCCGCCCGTCATAGTAAATCTCGGAATAGGCCGCATCATGGCACACGATCACCTGATGCTCCTGAGCAAAATCCACCACACGTTTGAAATAGTCCTTCGTCATGATGACCGATGTCGGATTGTTCGGGGAATTCAGCCACATCAGTTTGGCTTTCTTGGCGACCTCTTTGGGAATCGCATTGAGGTCCGGCAAGAATCCGTTCGCTTTGGTCAGCGGCATGATGTGCGACTGGCCACCGCAGAAGCTCGTGCCGACCGGATAGACCGGATACCCGGGACTGGGCACCAACACGATATCTCCGGGATCGACGAAAGCCAGATGAATATGGCCAATACCTTCTTTTGATCCGATCAATGTGAGTACTTCGTTGGTTGGATCCAATGTCACGTTGAAGCGGCCCTTGTACCAATCGGCAACCGCCTTTCTGAACGATAACATGCCTTCATAAGACGGATACTGGTGATGCTTGGGATTCTTGGCCGCAGTTGCCAGGCTCTCGATGATCGGCATCGGCGTTGGTAAATCGGGATCGCCGATTCCAAGGTTGATGATATTGACTCCGCGGGCAATAGCCTCTTGCTTCATCTTGTCGATGGCAGCAAACAAATAGGGAGGAAGCGTCTTGATGCGCGTCGCGACTTCTATCGGAAAACCACTCATAGTCGATCAAACTCCTTTCATGAATCGATTGTCGGCCCGTGGACATAGAGACCGACAGGGAAGAAGACTACTGCAGGAATGATCCCGTAATCAACGACTGGATTGAAGGAGATGGCCAATCAGCCGATCCGCGGTCTGATGGCCCTGCGGAAGATGGGGAAGCGCGACCCGTTTGACCTGCTGTGCCGTCAGCTGAACCTTCGTTAAATCCACTGCACATTCCCGGCAGAGAGAATCGATTCCCGCTTCTTCCATCTCCAAATGGAAGAGTAGCCCATAAGCTCGGTTGCCGTAGCGAAATGCTTGTAGCGGTGCAATATCAGAACCAACCAACGGCACACAACCGTTGGGCAGGTCGAAGACTTCTCCATGCCACTCGAACACATCAAAAGCCTCGTGACAACCGGCAAAGACAGGGTCTTTTCTTCCCTCTTCAGTCAAACGAACCGATGTCATGCCGATTTCCAAGGCCTTGCCGGATTGAATGGGAGCACCGAGAGCTTTGGCCATGAACTGACTCCCTAGACACACCCCGATCACTGGCTTGTTCGCGAGAAGCGCAGATCGAATGAACGTGGTTTCTTCGGCAATCCATGGATCAGGATCGTTCACCGACATCGGCCCACCCATGATGATCAGCAGATCGCCGGCGTCTTTCGGCAAACCGTCTGTTGGAACAAGAATATGCTCAACACTCACGCCACGTTTCGTCAGCGCAGTCGCAAATG
>CAZOHW010000103.1:0-11527 GCA_964579525.1 uncultured Nitrospira sp.
ACTGGTTCGCTGGATTCAATGGATTGTCCGGGTGATACTTGTTCACCGGATTGAAGGGATTATTCGGATTGTATTGATTGATAGGATTCGCCGGATTGCCGGGATCGTACCGGTTCACGGGATTGAACGCGCTGTCTGGGCCGTATGTATTGATCGGATTGAGCGGATTATCCGGTGTGTATCGGCTGATGGGAGTGAAGATGTTGTAGTCTCGCTCATACCGCTCATCGAAGCCCGATGCGAATGCGCCGGTCCAGCAAAGGGCCGAGAGGAGAAATGCAGACATGATTCTCATGTCGCACTACCGTTCGACGTGCCCGGGCCGTCATGATCCTCGGCTTGTTGTGACGCGTCTGTCCAGAATCCTGACTTCGTACGATCCGAGTCAAGCAAAAAGCTGACGGTCGCGCCGCCGAGTCTACCGAACAATTGACCGGTGTCCCGCCTGCTGAACTGCACGGTATTGTTACCGGAGATCCCGAGATCGCCTCCGGCGGCCCAGGCATCGTGATCGGCACCCAGGTAGACGAACATCCATCCGCGACTCTCATATTCTTTGATCATGTGGGCGATGCCGTCCTTGGTATATTCGCGTGAGGCGTTCTCAAGCCCGTCGGTCAAAATCACGCAGAGTTTCTTAGCAACCTGTGTCACTTCTTGTCCGGCGATCGTCAGCGTTCTCCCGATGGCATCATACAAAGGTGTCCCGTCGGCCGGTTGGTAGGTTGCGTCCGTCAGATCAGGCACGTCGACCACCGGCAAAACATGATGCCGCACTTCCGTTTTTTTCGAGTTGAACAGCGTAAGGGTGAAGCGAACCGTCGTCGGCATCTTCCTCAACGTCTTGAGGTACTCATTGAATCCGGCGATTGCGGCTCCTTTGCAGTCCAGCATCGAGCCGGTTTCATCGAGAATCAGTGTCACGTAGGCAGGCTCGTCGCCGTTACCTCCGACGGATGTGTGGTTGTCCGGTTCTCGTTCCATACGTCCTCCTTGTGTGAGTGGTCAATACCGTAGTCTCACACACCGCCGTGACACCCAAGGTCACTCTCAGAAGAAAGCTGTCTGGTCTGTCTTGTCAGTTTGGTCTGTCTGGTGTCGGAGTAGGAGACACAGATGGACAAGATCGACCGATTTGGACATTCGAGGTCACGGAGACGCCGCTATCTTGGCCGCCTCCTGCTTGACCGCCTCGCGCAAGGAGTCCGGCCGCACGACCCGGACACCGCTCCCAAAACTGAGAATCCAGCCGACAAGCTCGCGGCTGTCGGCGATAGCCAGCGTCATGCGCATCCTGCCGCCCGGCAGTCGTTTCAGTTGCTGGCTTGGATGCCAGACACGATCTTTCGCCCAGGCAGCCGTTGGTTTATCGAGATCCAACTCAACTTCGACACGAGGCCCGCGCATGACGGTGAGCGAGTCCTCGACAAAGGCATCGAAATCAAAATGCAGTGGGATCTGATATGGCAAGTCGGTCGGCGTGATGGACTTGATCCGCTCGACAGCGAACATGCGCGGCTCGTTGCGGAGATGACAGTATCCAATCATGTACAGTCCGCCGGAAGCGTACCAGAGTCGATAGGGGTCGACTTCCCGCCTGGTCACGCGCCCGCGCGAGGCGGAATCGTAGCGCATCTGAATGCGTGTCTTCTCGGCGATGGCCTGCGCGATGCGCTCGACGACTTCTCTATGATGCCTGTAGCGTTTATGTGGGCCAAGCCCGACGGAGAACGTGTCCTCGAGCTGATGGACCAGCGTCAGCCCTTCGTGCGGCAAGGCTGCGGACGCTTTGTTCAACGCGGAAAGGAGAGACGTATGGACGGCGGTTCCTTCGAGGGGGGCGATGAGTCGACGACTTAGGGTCAGCGCCATCAGCTCAGTCGGAGATAACCGCAAGGCGGGAGCATTGCGGACGCCGTCCAGCAATTTCCATCGTGTGCGCCCGTCGATCCGCTCAGTCAACAAGGGATAGCCGGCCGATTCGATGGCATCCAGATCACGACGTACGGTTCGTGGATGCCGGGTGGCGGAAGGGGCAAGCCCTTCCGCAAGCTGTTCCAACGTCAGTCCATGCCGCGACGCTTCCAGTTTCTTAAGGACCATGAGCTGCCGAACGGCCTGATCATTACGCGGCATCGGCTATTTGCCTACCCGTCGAAGAGGTCCGGCATCTGAAAGCAGGTGGAGGGTGAAGACAAGGACCAGCAGCAGTGCAAGGCCAACCTGAAATCACGGGTCGTCTCGATGAAATCGTGTCATGGTGGGCATTGCTGGTTCACCGCACCGGACTCAAGGCATTTCGCGAAGCTTGTACGCGGAATTGACACTCTTCGCAACCCCCTCCTTCGTATTCAAACTCGACTGCGGGAGGTTGTTGCGCGCCAGGCTTTCGAATCACCGCCGATCGTGCGTTACGCCCAGCAAGCTTCCAGAGCCAATCTGCCGGCCCCGCACGAAGGTATACGGAGTCAAACCGGTTCAGAAACCTGCACAGCCGGCTGATCTACTTCAAAATAAGCGAAAATAAGCGGAGGGGGTTGTTTTTTCCACCTCAAAAGTTACAATATCGCGGCAATTAACCATACAGGACCACATCACCACAATCATAACCCTAGAGAGAGGCTGAACCGTGAGTCTGCGCACTATTTTCCAACTTATTCTTGTACTCGGCATCTCCGGAACCGTTGGTCAGGCCATGGCATACGATACCAGTCCTTATACCGGCGGCAGCTATGACCCCTGCACAACCATCAGCTTTTCCGCCTTTACCCCCACTCCGTTCTCGGCCGAGAAAAACAATGTGACGGTTCCGCCGAAATCAGAGTTTTCATTTCTGGCGTCAAAAACCATGCTGAAGGTGAAGGTGAAGATTAAGGGCGAGGAAGTCCCCGTGACGATGTCATCGATCAATAATGGCATCCTAGTGAAGGGGAAAATCCCTGCGACGATTAAAGATAGCTATATCCGGGTGGACATTTTTGCCACGGGTCCTAGCCAGTGTGAAAAGGCCGACGGGTGGCTGCTGAAAGTGGGAAACTAGTTGTAGTCTGATTGTGTGGGAAGGCAAGCCTCTTCCCACACAGTCCGTGAAAACCGTGATCACTGTTACGGCTCGTCTTCTTCAATTGACTCGATCGATGCCTGCAGCGCCTCCACAAAGGCCACGGGTTGAGCCAGTGCCTGCTGTGTCAATTGGAATTCGCTGACCAGTACGCCATCCTTATCCACCAATAACAATCGATAGCCCTCTTTCATAGTCACTCCTTAATGCTGACCATGGCTAGCTCAGGCCAGTAAACGTTGAAGAAGAATCGGCGGGACGGTAGAGTAGCACAAGGCCCCACGACACGTACCTGATTCATCGCCGTCAGGGAGTCCGTCATGAGGCATGGGTCTGTCTTCCTGTTTATCACCATTGGTTGGTCAGTGGAATCTTATCCGGCCTCTTCGGTATCAGCGGAGGCTTGTTGATCGTGCCGGCGCTGATCCACTTAGCGGGCTTTACTCAGCACGAGGCCACAGGAATCAGCCTTGCCGTCCTCTTGCCACCGGTCGGGCTGGCCACGGTCATGAAATACTACCGCCATGGCCACGTCGATCTTACCGTCGCGGCTATTTTGGCTCTGGCGGTCTTCGTAGGAGGATGGATCGGCGCGGTGATCGCCAATCGAGTTGCCGGTCCTTACTTGCGCCTGGCCTTTGGCCTGTTCGTTCTGGGAGTCAGATGCTACGTCCGTTATGGCGCATTGCGCCAACTCTCTTGGATCTGAAAGCCGACTATCACCGGGCTACGTGAATATCAGACTTTTGAACCCAAACCTGCTAGGATGTAACTTAACCCGCGTAGAAGATGTCACCCTCGGACGAAAGGATAACCGATGACAACACGTTCGCACCTCATCGCAGTG
The DNA here is from genome assembly GCA_964579525.1 of uncultured Nitrospira sp. Classification (GTDB taxonomy): domain Bacteria; phylum Nitrospirota; class Nitrospiria; order Nitrospirales; family Nitrospiraceae; genus Nitrospira_D. Next base: position 3,909 of record CAZOHW010000103.1, read on the forward strand.
GCGCTCATCACGGCTCTGATCGGCACACCGACTTTCTCATTCGCGAAGGCCCGAGGTTCAGGAGGAGGGTTTTCAGGTGGATCTCATGGGGGAAACTCATCCATGGGAATCGGCAGCCGTGGATCTCGGACATATCAGGATAATGGGGCCAGGCCCATTGAACAATCAGCCACGTCTCGACCATCGGCGGCACCGCCACCACAGGCCGCGAACCACCCGACTCCCCAACCGACGCCTACCGCACCTCCGTCCTGGTTGCAACGCAATCCTCTCCTCGCCGGGATCGCCGGAGGTTTGGCCGGAACATGGCTTGGTCATATGCTGTTCGGCGCGACAGACAGCAGCGCCAAGACCACGGACGAAGAGTCTGGAGCAGCGCCAGCTTCCTCCAGCAACTCTTACGGATTGATCCTCCTCCTCATGATCGTAGGAGCGGGCGCCCTGTATTTCTTCAGAAAGTCGAAGCAGACCCCTGCTCCGGTATTCACCGGACTCTCTCGAGGCACAACCACCAGAGGAAGCCTGCTTGATGTTTCATCTAGTAGTTCGACTGAACGATCAGTCGCTGATGACTACACCGTCACAACCGAAGATAAGACATTGTTCCAACAGCTGTTGACGGATATTCAATCCGCCTGGAGTACGCAAGATGTAGCGGCATTACGACGATGTCTGACACCTGAGATGCTGAGCTATTTCAGCACCGCCATGGCCGAGGACAACAGTCGAGGCGTACAGAACCATGTTGAAGATGTCCAGCTGCTCAAGGGAGATGTGGTTGAAGCATGGTCCGAACATAACACAGACTACGCGACTGTGTCCCTCCACTGGAACGCGCGTGATTACACGGTCTCCACAGCGATCCCACAGGGAGAACCGGGCTATCTGATTGAAGGCAATGTGGACACAGCCACGGAATCACACGAAATCTGGACTTTCATGCGGGTACGTGATGGACGCTGGCTCCTGTCGGCTATCCAACAGAAATAATTTACTCCAGATGGCGGCTGACTCACAGAGTCAGCCGCCGACCCACTTCCAGACCGATGGAGTAAGCACGTACGCTGCGGCAGAGACGAGTACTCCGACTACAACCCCCAGAAGCCCTGCTACATAAAGCCCTGCAAAAGGTGCAGCAAAGACGACCACGATCATGAACAGGGCTATCGAAGGATGGGCTTCATAAAACGCCCGGCGGGCATCAGCAGAAAAGTCACTTTGATCAGACATGTCTGCAGTATAGACGAAACCTCTTTCTCTTGTCTGATTTGCGTATCGCTGTTAGTGGAAGGTTAGACTAGGCGCTGTGCCTTCTCCGGTTGCAACCATTGTCGACAGATGACGACAAACAGCTCGGTGCACTTCTCAACCTCGCAATCTAGATATTCCACAAAGTCGGCACCGAATGGAATGTTGTCAATATCCTTAAATACACTCCCTTCGAAAGAGAAATTTCGGAGGGATACTTTTTCAGCTGCAGAACGCTTCTCGTCAAGCAGAAACGGGCAGAGGACTTCTCCCCTGCCCGCTTGGAAACATCGCAGCCGTCGGCAGGTGATATCTTACTTTGCTTCAGTCAGATGCGCGAGCGCCGCTTCGGCATGTTGTGTGGCGACGTCGGCATGACCAGCCTTGCCATGTTCAATGGCCTCATTCAGATGCTTAATCCCTTCGGCCAGATGAGGATTTTTCCCTCCGCGCTCAGCATGGTTCCGTGACTTTTCCGCATGGGTCACCAGCGCATCAGCATGCCCCTGTTTGCCATGTTCCACTGCTTCCTTTGCGTGGGCAATGGAGTCCAAGACGTTACCAGCCGGCGACGGCTGAGCATTGAGCATGGACGCCGCCATGAACATCCCAATGGCACTCAACACGAACACATTACGATAGAATTTGCCGATCATCGTCGCTCACCTCCACGGTTAAGATGACTTTCCCTCAAACGCCATATAAAACGTGGCATCACCTTAGCACAGCATTTCTGTGCCCTGTCAAGAATTGAAGAACACCGTAGACGGCCTTCTTCATCCGACAACGTATACCGGAAAAGATTTGTGGGGTACCTGTGTAGCTCAGGTTGGTTCGTGCACGAAAAATTCCACAGTCTTGCTGGCCATAGCTCTACTCCGCCACATCGAAGTGTAGACCGCTCGAACCTTCTCCCCGTCCGACCGTCTTGCGTCCCCGATCCACAACAGAGGATTGCCGCCCAACCAGCGCGCATATTGAAAGGTACGGGTGACACGTGCGCCTTCGCCCGGAATCTCTTCTGCAAAAATGTCGAGCGGGAGCCCAGGCTCAACTCGGCGGAGAATGGGACACAAAGCCGAAAAGGCGCTTAAATTTGAGACGGCCTTTCAGATACGTCGCACTGCCGTGCAGGGATCCTCAAGGTGAATCCAATCTGATTCTCTATGAATCGAAATAGATGCACCGGCCGTCACTTCCTCACCCAGCAACCCTCAATGTCGTGTGTTTCTTGCCAACTACCCCGGCATGTTCGTTGCTTGCACCTAGACTCAGTTGTTCACAATAATCGAATGTTGTTTGAATATTTTCTTGGCAAAACCACAAGAGCACCAGAGACCGCACCCGCCCAAAAACCTGTTCAAGATCCCTTGACCTCTATTTCATGCCCAAATTCATGCGCAAAACCCATAGCCGTCTTCCTGATTCATTTCATCACCGCTGGATACGCCAATTACTGGAGGCGTGCTGAATCAGCTTTTGGATTGATCGGAGAAGCGATCTTCAAGACCAAGATTAGGTCGTCAGATTCCGCACAACCTACTATGAATCTCGGTGGCCAAACTAGGGGGTAGGCGTCATGGGATGGATCCCGGTGACTGTGGATCAGCTTCGCATCGGCCTTTTCATTAAGATCGACCACACGTGGCTCGAACATCCGTTTATCCGGACCACGTTTAGGATCTCCTCACCGAGTGAAATCGCGATCATTCGCCAATATCACCTCAACAAGATTTTCTACGATCCCGATCGGTCGGCTGCCGAAGCCGTATCCTCGATGACCGCCGAAGTCCCAACCCTGACCGCCGAATCGGACGCCGAGTTGACGCAGATGATCGCAGAGGATGAGGCGACGATGCGCAAGGAAAAGGCGGTGCACATCCAACAGGTCGTGGATCACCGCAAGGCATTGAAAGAAGCGGCGGTGCAATACGACGGCAACACCAAGTACTGTTTGGACATGCTGGCTATGGTCTCCGCCGGCAAGACGGAAGGAGTGCAGCAGGCTGACCAGATGGCCGCCGCCATGATCGACCTACTGAGTCAGCAGACCGTCATGCTCTCGCTCGTCCACACGGAGACATCCGATGATCCTAGGCAGGAAATCGCCATGCAGACCATGAACCTGACGGCTCTGACTCTGCTGACGGGGAAATTCATGAACCTGCCCCCGCAACAGATCGAACACCTGTCGCTGAGTTCGTTGTTTTATAAGATCGGCTACGACCGAGTTCCTTCGGCCCTCCGTGCCAAGGGCAGGGTTCTCTCTCCATCTGACGTAAAATTGATGCAGCGCTACCCGCAGTTTGGGAAGGACATTCTGGAAGCGGTGCCAGGTGTCCCGCGAGAAGTGATTGAAATTGTTCATCAACACCGCGAATACTTGGATGGGACCGGTTATCCCAGAGGGGTGACCAATGGAGATATCTCGCAACTGGCCCGTCTGGTGGGCACGGTGACGGAATACACGGAGTTGACCAAGGCGGGTGCCCGCACAAACCAATTGAACCCTACCCAGGCCCTCTCGCAGCTCTATGTTCGTATGAAAGAGAAACTTGGGTCGGATGTCATTGAGCCCTTTATCGCAACAATGACCGTCTATCCTCCGGGAACATATGCGGAGATGAACGATGGCAGCATAGGAAAGGTCGTCAAGACGAATGCGGAGGATCGCATGCGACCAGTTGTCATCCTCTATGACCCCGACAGCACACATGAAGAGGCGGCGGTCATTGATTTAAGCCGAGAACGTGGGCTTTCGATCCAGAAAAGTCTCACCCTACAGTCGATCTCTCAAGTAGTCTTGGATAGGCTAAATCCTGGGCGTGTTGAGGGATATCTGCTAACCTCGTCTTAGCGTAAGAGCCGCACGCTGCGCAGTCTGTTCGAGTATCCCAATAATGTGGGCCGACACCTGTCGACCGAAACCCTCTACGCGACACAGCATTCGACGCTGAAGCCCCATCGCTTAATCCTGCTGATATAGAGTTAGCCCTGAACTCACACTACAGAAGCCCTCCACCTTTTGGAACAATTACCCATCGAACCGGTGCTGGTCGACCAATCGTTGGTGCGAGAAACTGCAGAGATCAAAGCCAATATGCCGTCTCCTATGCCGGTGCCTTTTGCATTGAGACCACCCGTCGCCTGTCTGGTACCGTATTAACAAGTAGCCCAGAATTCCATGCCGTCGAGCATTTGATCACGATCCGACGGTTGAGCGCTTAACATCGTGCCACGTTCACTCCTCCACGTTATATTAATCACTGCCGCATCTGACATCCAAGAACCGACTCCCAACACCGTTCTGTCTACGCCATCTTGACTGAAGCCTTCGAGCTGGCAACCATTTTTCGACCGCAGGGAGTTCGGTGCATCATGCGGCTTGTTCCGTTTTCCAGGAGAAAAGGGTCCAGAGAAAACTTCCGAAGTCTTGGACCGCAAAAACGAGCGCCAAAGGTCCGGGAACGATATCCAACATCCACAGGACACCCATCACGATCGGCACGAGGGGACGGTCGAGCAGAGAAGCAAAAACGAAACCTTCCGCATTGAGACGACCACTGACGACATAGAGCAGACCAAGACCACCAACCAGCATGCCGGCAAGTCGAAAGTAATTGGCTGCCTGCTCACTGAACGGAGGCAGATGCAATAGGTCTGCGATCGCATGCGGGACGATGAGCATCCCCAACGACTCGGCAAGGATCAACCAGCCGAAGACTTCGACTGATTTCGCCGCTCGACTCTGGTCGTCTGCCCAGACGAGCCGACGAAACATACTACTGAGGGATGATCCGCCGCCCATGACAACTCCCATGGTTAGATCTACTGTGCCGGAAAAGGGTGAGAAATATTACAAACAATTCACTTAGCGTTTCACAAATGTGTCAAGGATTGAAGAACCGCAGAGGATGGCAGTCCTCGCGGAAGGATTGTCTCACATCTTGAGGTTAATGTCTTTCTGGATATCCGCATGCCCGGGCTGGTACAAGATGACGGTGATCTGGTAATGGCTGATCCGCCCTGAAAGGAACCTTGCGCGATGATGTCAACCCTCAGCATGATCGGAATATGCCGTGCAGGCTTTGCAACAGCGTTGCTGGTGACGATCGCTTTTGTGGCTCAAGCGGTACAGGCCGCAGATGGAGGCCAGGCAAAGTTCAAGCGTGTCTCAACACAATACATCGCAGCGTTGGGCAATCCAGGTGCAACATCCGGAAGCAGTGCGCAATTATGGGGGCTCTGGCCACTGGATCCAGGCCCTCGAGGCGTGAAGCTGAACCGCTATACCTCGTTGAAGGAAGCCGGTGGCGTCGCTCCGGCGCACTGGAAATTCGATGAGACAGACTGGTGGCTGGAGGAACACGGCTTAATCATGGAACAACCGACGGTTCCACTCCCTCCGGGGAAATATCTGGTCACTGGCGCTCGCAAGGTGACAGCCGTGCTAACGATTCATCCCGCTGACAGCCATGGCGACAGACACTGGGAGCTCGATCACGGCGCGACGCTTTACGACGTGACGCACCTGGCCTGCCGGTCCGCACGCTATACACCGGCAACGGTAGGTGGTTCGTGCTCCCCAGCCAACGCAAAGCAGTCAGCCTTTCCAGTTGCCCCAGGAAGTGCGATGCCTCCGGTCGAAGGCTGTACAAAGCAGGACTATGCGGTGCTCATCGTCATCGGTATGGGCGTAGAAGACTAAACCTTAGAAGGACTTGGTCAGCAACCAAGAGAAAGTTGGCTACAACACCTGCACGATGAAGCACTTCAAATACCGCGTCTCGGGCATGCTGGCGAGGATAGGATGGTCGGCGCTGTGGCTGCGCTGTTCGATAAGTCTGATATCCCGCTTGGCGTCCCGGGCGGCGAGACGGATACTGTTCCAGAAATCAGTTTCGGAAACTGGATGGGAACAGGAGCATGCCACGAGAAACCCTTCCGGCTTCAGCAGCTTCAATCCCAGCAAATTAATGTCTTTGTAGCCAGCTAGGGCACCAGGCAAGGCTTGCTTGGTGCGAGCAAAGGCTGGAGGATCGAGGATCACGAGATCATACCGTCGCCCTTCCTTCACCAGCTTGCGCATCTCTTCGAACGCATCGGCTTGGCGATAGGCGCAACGATCTTCGACGTGATTCATGGCCGCATGCTGTCGAGCGATCGCCAATGTATCTTGGCTGACATCGAGACTCTCCACGGATTTCGCTCCGGCCAAAGCTGCATGAATCCCGAACGCTCCGGTATGGCAGAAAACCTCCAATACCTCCGCTCCCGCCGCCAGCTTGGCCGCAGCGAGTCGATTCTCTCGTTGATCGCAAAACCAGCCGGTCTTCTGTCCCTTCTCGACATCCACGATAAACCTCGCGGCCCCTTCATGAATTTCGACTTGCATTGGACCACCACCACGAAGAAATCCTCGCTCGAGCGGCAAGCCCTCAAGGGACCGGCTCTTGGCATCATTCCTCAGATAGATGCCGGCCACTTTCAGTTCCTTCATCAGCAAATCTGCCAACAGCTCTTTTCGGCGATCCATGCCGACCGAGAGGGTCTGCATCACCAGCAACTGATCGTACCGGTCGACAATCAAACCCGGGAGCCAATCCCCTTCTCCATAAATTAGTCGATAGGCATTTGATTGCGTCACGACTCGCTGCCGTAAACGGATTGCTTGTTGAATCCTCCCCTGCCAGAAAGCCTCCTTGATCGGTTCATCTCGGAACGTCAGTAAACGCACCCTGATCTTTGAAGCGGGACTGTAGAGGCCGCGGCCATAGAATCGGCCATCGGCGGTGAGCACATCGACCACATCGCCCGCCTCGGCATGACCATTGAGTGGTCCCAAATGTCCGGCATAGAGCCAGAGATGGCGACTCTCCGTCCCACGTGAAGCCGTGAGACGGACCTGTGCAGTTGGCACTATCGTATTTCCCATTCCTTGTTGTACCTGACTCTATCCGTATGCGGTCAAGTCCTCGATGAAAAAGATCGCACATCGTCCGGTTGTTCTTGACGAAGCTCTGCCAGTATGTTTTCTTGAAGCTAACTCATTACTCTTCCACGGAAGGCGAACATATGGGTCATAAAGCCACCATCGGATCAGCCGTCCTGGATCGTTTGCATCGCCTCGGTGTCCGCCATATCTTTGGCATTCCTGGCGACTACGTGCTCTCTCTCTATCAACTGATTGAAGCCTCCCCTATCAAGCACGTGGGCACCACACGTGAAGATTGCGCCGGGTTCGCCGCAGACGCCTACGCGCGAATCAATGGCATCGGAGCAGTTTGCGTCACCTATTGCGTCGGTGGATTGAACACCGTCAATGCCATTGCCTGTGCCTATGCTGAACGGTCTCCGGTGGTCTTGTTGAC
>CAZOHW010000104.1:0-11493 GCA_964579525.1 uncultured Nitrospira sp.
GGCGTGCATGGTCCAGGAGAGATCACCAGGCGGCCTGGGCGCAATTCTTCGATCTGATCCAAGGTGATCTTGTCATTGCGAACGACTTGCACGTCCTCGCCTAACTCGCCCAGATACTGGACCAGGTTGTAGGTGAAGGAATCGTAGTTATCGATGATCAGGAGCATCGGTTGCTCCTCCCGAGGGACGAACGGGACTCACGTGAAACGCACGTCGCGCCTCTCCCGCCCTTCTCGCGCGTCACGCACGTCATTCCAGTCCCTGCTCGGCCAGTTCGATCGCCTTCATCATCGCTCGTGATTTATTGCAGGTTTCCTCATACTCATGTTCCGGATTGGAGTCGGCAACGATGCCGGCGCCGGCTTGGATGAACGCCCGATGACGCGAGACCACGACAGTACGAATATTGATGCACATATCCATGTTCCCGGAGAAGCTGATGTAGCCGACTGCCCCGGCATAGGGACCGCGCTTCGTGGGTTCAAGCTCCTCAATAATTTCCATGGCCCGAATCTTTGGCGCACCGGACACGGTACCGGCAGGGAAACAGGCTTTCAATACATCGTAAACGGTCTTCTCTTTACTCAACTTCCCCGTGACATTCGACACAATATGCATAACATGGGAATACCGCTCGACATTCATCAACGATTCGACACAGACCGATCCCCGTTCGGCGACACGGCCGATATCATTCCGCCCAAGATCCACCAACATGATGTGTTCGGCTCGCTCCTTGGCGTCGGCTAACAGACGTCGCTCGAGTTCCGCGTCTTCTTCCGCCGTCACCCCACGTCGCCTCGTTCCCGCGATCGGACGGACGGACGCGAGGCCATCTTCACAACGCACCAAAATTTCCGGGGATGAACCGACCAACTCCACCCCTGCGATACGCAGGTAATACATATACGGTGACGGATTCACCACACGCAAGGCTCGATAGAGTTGAAACGTGGGAGCCTGCAAATTCGTTTCCCATCGTTGCGAGAGCACACACTGAAAGATATCGCCCGCTTTGATGTACTCCTGAGCGCGCGAAACCATTTTCTCAAAATCCGCCTTGTTCATATTGGATGTAAAGCGGAGAGGAGACCGTCGGTGCTTCGGTTTGACACGGCGTAGCGGCCGACGAATTCTGGCGATCATCTTTTCAATGCGGGTTGTGGCTTCTCGATAGGCGGCACGAATGTCTCGCTCCGATCCAGACTTGACGTGGGCATTGGCTACGACTTTGATTTTCTGAGACACATTGTCGAAGATCAGCAACGTCTCGGTGAGCAGAAACGCATAGTCCGGTAGCCCCAGATGATCCTTCCGTCTCGATGGAAGATCTTCAAAGGTCTTCACCATATCGTAGCCGAGGTAACCCACGGCTCCCCCCACGAAACGAGGCAAGCCAGGAACCGTCACCGGACGATAGGCTTCCATGAGTTCTTGCAGGCGATCCAGCGGCGCGCCGCGACTTGGGATCCGGCGCCGATGAGAGCCTTTTTTCACGCAGAGATCGCCGCCGTCTTCATAGATCACCAGTGGAGATCCACTCCCAAGAAAGGAATATCGGGCCCATTTCTCTCCTCCTTGGATACTTTCCAACAAGTACGCCGATGGGCCGTGGTCAATCTTGGCGAATGCCGACACCGGCGTGTCATGGTCGGCCAAGATCTCTCGATACAACGGGATGAGGTTGCCCTCCTTGGCATAGGAACGAAACTCATCCAAACTGAGAGAGTAGGCTAGACTCGACATGCGGCCCCGTTCACTCTTTTCCTATCACCAGTTTTTGGCCGACTTCGATCACGTCATCCGGCAGTTTGTTCATTTTCTTCAATCTCTCAACCTCGATGCCATACCCCCGTGCAATGCGATAGAGTGTGTCCCCGGGTTTTACAACATGAATCATCGCTCGGTGTTTGGTACTCGGCTTCGAGTCAAGGAGCATGGGTTCCCTGCCCTCTCCCCCTTTGGGCGCATCCACCTTCAGATCAGGAGACACATCGGCTGAATCAGCCTTTTGTGTTCTGGACGGGGTCGGCGCCATGTTCCGTTTTCGCATATCGTCCAGCGCTTTTCTTTCGAGCAAGGTCGCTTCCTTGATCGCTTCCGCCTCTTCTTGCAGACGTCCCATTTGCTCGCGCGCCGATTGGACTTGCAGAGATAGCTCACGGTTTCTTGCCTCAAATTCGGCGAGCTCCACCTTGGTCCGTTTGACCTCACTGTCCAGTTCGGCCGCCCGTTTTTCTTCCTGCGCCAGCAACCGCTGGAAGTTCAGGCTCCGTGCTTTTTCGGCATTATACTTTTCTTCCAATACCACACACCCGCCGACGAGCGGGCCACAGGCCATGAGCATCAAGAATAGGATCGGCTTCCTTATCCATTTACGCATGTACAACCCTTTTCTCCGCATACATCCTCCTTTTCCTGAAGGCTCGCTGATTGCCGGATAAGCCCAAGAGACGCTTAGAATAGTGGCCATCATCGCGAAAGTCAAAGTATTGGAATTACGCAGGTTTGACCGCTTCTGTGATCCTATGATACGGTCACGCCGTATCGTGTTCCGTCCTCAGTTATGGCTTCGCTTCTCGTTCCTCAATCGCGTGATCATGCGTACCGGACATGGTTGAGTCCGACCCCCTACAACATCGTCTATTCACAGACAGTCTCGATGACACCATGACGGCGCCCGATAGTGCAGCAAAGCGACATGCCTGGCTGACACGCCATATCAGACAGCACGACTATCTCTATTACGTCAAAGACCGACCGGAAATCTCCGACAGCGAATATGATCGGCTGTTTCGCGAATTGATCGATCTCGAACAGACCCATCCTGAGTTGGTGACACCCGAGTCCCCGACGCAACGAGTCGGCGCCCCTCCGCTGGAGGAACTCGGCAAGGTGCGACATGAGCGCCCTATGCTGAGTCTTGATTCCATCGTCGACTTTGATGAAGTCCAGGTGTTCGACCAACGTATGCAGCGCGAACTGGATATCCACGAGATCGAGTATACCGTCGAACCCAAATTCGATGGGCTCTCAGTCGAGTTGGTCTATGACCAGGGAATCTTTGTGCGCGGTTCAACCCGTGGCGATGGGACGACCGGCGAAGACATCACGATCAATTTACGCACCATCCGGTCCCTCCCGCTACAGTTGCAGCCTGGAACTCATCCGGCCCACCTTGCTGTACGAGGTGAGGTCTTCATGCGCCTCGAGGATTTCCATGCCCTGAATCGCCGCATGACGGAACTTGGGGAAGAGGCTTTTGCCAACCCACGTAACGCGGCAGCCGGCTCGCTTCGGCAACTTGATTCGCGAGTAACCGCTGCTCGCCCCCTGGTCCTTACCTGCTATGAGGTAATGGCCATCGAAGGAGCTCCTCCTCCATCACATTGGGAAGAACTAGAGGCAATGGCCTTATGGGGTCTCCCGGTTCCCAACCTTCGTCAACGTTGTGGCACCATCCGCGACGTGTTGGCATTTCACCGGAAGACTGAGCAGCAACGAGACCAACTGCCCTATGAAATCGATGGGGTGGTCGTCAAAGTCAACCGACGCGATTGGCAGGATCGAGTCGGCATGAAATCACGAAGCCCTCGCTGGGCGATCGCATTTAAATTTCCTCCGCGAAAGGAAATCACGGAGGTCCAAGATATCGTCGTCTCCGTCGGCCGAACTGGAATCTTGACACCGCTGGCCTTGCTGAAGCCCGTGGAAGTGGGTGGAGTCACTATCAGCCGAGCCACTCTTCACAATGCCGATGAAGTGGCCAGAAAGGATATCCGGATCGGTGACACGGTTCGAGTCGAGCGGGCTGGAGACGTCATTCCCGCTATCTCCGAACGTATTCCGACCACGGGAGAATCGAGGTCCGCTCCGTTTCAGATGCCCAACCAGTGTCCTGTGTGTGGATCCGCCGTGGCCCGAGAAGGGGCCTACTGGTATTGCACGGGACAAGCAGCCTGTCCTGCGCAGCTCAAAGGTGCGATTGAACATTTTGCTTCGAAAAACGCCCTGAACATCGAAGGTCTGGGCAAGAAAACCGTGGCGCAATTGGTCGAGCATGGGCTCGTCAAAGATCTATCCGATCTGTATCGTTTAAATCGTGAGCAACTATTGACACTTGAAGGGTTTGCGGACCGGTCCTCGACGTTGCTCCTCGATGCCATTACCCAGAGCAAGACCGTTCCACTCGACCGTTTCTTAATGGGCCTAGGCATCCGCCAGGTGGGACAATACATTGCCAAAGTGCTGGCAAGAGAATTTGGGTCCCTCGATGCCATCATGTCAGCCGACCAAGACCGCTTTCTCAAAATCCGAGAAATCGGCCCTGAGATTTCCGCAAGCTTGGTCTCCTATTTTCAAGAAGGTTCGAACCGACGGGTCATCGATCACTTACGGCAGTTAGGCCTATCAATTAGTGAAACCGCTGGCCGTCACGAAGGGACCGCAGCGCCGTTTTCTGGGAAAAGCTTCGTCTTCACTGGCGGGCTGACTCAATTCAGCCGAGATGAAGCCAAAGCATTGGTTGAACGGCTCGGCGCCGTGACTTCATCCAGCGTGAGCAAGAAGACGAGCTATGTTGTAGCTGGTGAAGACCCTGGATCCAAACTCGAGCAGGCTCAGAAATTCGGCGTGCCGATTCTTGACGAAGAAGCCTTCATGAGCTTGATTAGCCGACACATGAAGGTGCCTTAATCACACCGACGCTTCAACCGGGACCTGAACTTTCTCGTCTTTAAAAATTTGCACACTCCGTATCAAGCGAGGATCGGCCTCGTGCACTATCAGGCGGCAATTCTCGATACGAAGTTCCTCTCCTGCCTTGGGAATTCTGCCGAGATTCTCCTGAATCAGCCCCCCAATGGTCAACGCTTCATCCCCAAGTTCCACTTTTAGGAAATCGTTTACTTTTCTGACCTCTGTCCGTCCGTGAACCAAAATCTGATTCTTGCCGATACGTTTGATGAGCTCTTCCGTAATATCCGTCTCATCGACGATTTCTCCGACGACCTCTTCGACAAGATCCTCGAGCGTCACGAGTCCCATGACCCCTCCGAACTCATTGACCACCACACCCATATGCCGTTTTTCCTGCTGGAACTGCTTCATTAAGTCATCGGCCGTTTTCCCAGCAGGAACAAAGAGGGGGGGATGGGCGATATCCCGAAGGCGCATATCGGTTCTCCCCTTGGCCAATTCGGTCAGCGCCTTGGTCTTGTAGAGAATTCCCGTGATGTTGTCGAGCGCGCCGTCATAGAGAGGGATTCTGGAGTACTTCGAATTATAGAGCCGCTCCTGCGCATCCTTGAGCCGGAGATTCCCATCGAGGGCAAACACATAGATACGCGGCGTCATGGCATCTTCCGCCGTAATGTCCTTCAGCTGAAAGACATTCTTGATCATCTTCACTTCTTCGGACTCCAAGGCTCCGGCCTTCCCGCCTTGGTCCAGCATAATTTTGAGCTCTTCCTCCGTCACCAATGGAAGGGTCAATCCCTTCCCGCCGGTCAGGCTGTGGATCAGTGGGACGATGAGGAACAACAGCGGCCGCAACATCACCTGAACCCCATAGATGGGATAGGCCATGTTCAGCGTCACGGGCACGGAAAACTTTGCCGCCAACGTTTTGGGAACCACATCGACACAGACCAACAGCACAAAGGTCAAGATTCCAACCATGACCGCAATCGCCTCTTCAAACGCGCTCTTCCCACCGTAGGTATTCAAGGTGATGAATGTGGCAAACATGGGCGTGGCCGTGCTCACCAGGCGGTCTCCCACAAGAATCGTCGACAAGAGCTTTTGCGGATCACTTCTCAATTGAAGGGCTATGGCGGCCCGTTTACTGCCGTTCTGGGCCAACGCTCGCAGCCGAGTTTCATTCACCGAGAAGAATCCAATCTCGGCAGTAGAAATAATGGCTGATAACCCTATCAATCCTAAAAGGATGAGGATATCCATGGCCGTGGTCTATTAGGGACGCTGTACCAGTGTGGCTGACTCGATAAGAAGTCGGGTGTAACCGAGGGAGCACCTCTTAATCCACCCTGTAGAGGAACTGAAGACTAGATGACTCAAACTGGTTCTGATCGCATTCACAGGTACTACATCTATCACAGGGCGCACATACAGGCAAGCAATACCCATTTTCTCGCCTAGAAATCAAATACTTCCGACGAGTCACCAAGAGGGAACCCCCCGACACCGAATGACATCCGCCATTTATGATGGAGTCCTCCCCCTGGGAATACAGAGCAGCTCAAGCGCACGACCTTCGGATTGTCTCTGCTTGGCGAAGTCTCAGAGATCGGGCGCCTCGATACTCCAGGACTGGTGCTTATGGATACCCGCAAGGCACTCCGTCAGAATTCATCGAGGGATTGATTGCGAAGCAGCGTGAGAGATTTTTCGGTGTTGGAAACAGTCAATACGACGATGGCTCGTTTCCCTTCCCGAGAAGGCGTGCAATAGCCGCACTTGATATTGATCCGGCTCTTCATGAGAGTATCTGCGACTTTCCGTAATGCTCCGGGCTTATTCTCCAGACTGAGCAGGAGAGCAGTTTCTTCCGAAAACTTTATTTTTGCCGCTTTCAGGGCGGCTCGAGCCTCATCAAGATCGGCGACCAGCAACCGCAGCTTACCCGTGCCCGTCACCTCAGGAGCCGAAAACGCTTTGATATTGACTCCGGCTTCACCAAGGACGGCGGTCACCCTGGACAGGGCACCAGGCTTACTCTGACCACTAATGACAAGCTGTGTGGCTGTCGGCATATCTTCTGCTCCTTGTGGCTCTGCGAGATCACAACTTTTTTCGCCTCTCCTGCCGAATTACGGTGAGGGGAGACCAGGTCCTACCATGGCGATGTCCTATTGGAAGTATTCGCCTCTTGTTGAGGTGCGCTCTGGTCGTTGATCGTAACATAAGGCCTCTCCCCCTCGTCGACTTGCTCCGTCGAGGTCCTCGTGTTGTATACCAGCCACATGACAATGGCCACTCGTTCAGCATCCTCGAAATCCTCCTCATGAACAGCCACTCGTTGCGCCGCAACTCACACATTTGAGACAGGTGCCGTTGCGAACCATCGTGAACTGTTTGCACTCGGGACAGGGATCGCCTTCGTAGCCCTTGACTCGTGCGTCTTTCGCGCTCTGCACTTCCGTCAGGGTCAAGGTTTCACGCATGATCTCCACTTGTCGTGACACACTCCGTCCATGCCCATTACCGTTGCCATTTCCTTGTTTGCCGTTCCGACGAATCGGAAGATGCTCTGTGAGCACAGAAGACTTGGCCAGTGCGCCCAGATCAGCTTCTTCGTCAAAGCACTCAGGGTCCATATGGTCTTTCTTCATCGAATCCATCCGAAGATCTTCCTCGTTCACTTGTGCCAAATCGTATCGATCGAGATACGTAACGGCCAGTTCGCGGAAGATGTAATCGATGATCGAGGTCGACATTTTGATGCGATCATTTAATTTCACAGGACCGTTCGGCTCAAACCTGGTAAAGACGAAAGCCTCGACAAACTCCTCGAGCGGAACACCATGTTGCAATCCAAGAGAAATGGCTATCGCAAAGCAATTCATGAGGCTTCTGAACGCCGCACCTTCCTTGTGCATATCCAAAAAGATTTCCCCGACCGTCCCATCCTCATACTCACCGGTACGCAGATAGAGTTTATGCCCCCCAACAATGGCCTTTTGGGTATAGCCATTCCGTCGACCTGGCAATGGCCGTCGCTTCGCCAGGTAGCGCACGAGCACTCGTTCAGTGATTTTTTCCGCCATCCCCATGGCGCTCAGGGGAGTTTCAATTGCTTTTCCACTCTCAGTGGAGGCGCTCAACGGTTGACTGAGTTTCGACCCATCACGGTACAACGCCACAGCCTTGACCATGCTCTTCCAGGCAAGCAGATAGGCGGCCTTCACATCTTGCACCGTCGCATCAGCCGGCATGTTAATCGTCTTGCTGATGGCGCCGCTGATGAACGGCTGCGCGGCAGCCATCATGCGGATATGGGCATCCACAGCAATAGACCGTTGCCCGATTCGTCCGCACCGATTCGCACAGTCAAAGACGGCAAGATGTTCAGCCTTCAAATAGGGAGCCCCTTCCACCGTCATCGTCCCACAACAAAAATCGTTTGTCGCCGCAATCTCTTCCTGCGTGAACCCGAGCGCCTTCAATATGTTAAAGGTCGACTCATTCAGTTGCGCCTCGGTAACACCCAACTGATTGATGCAGAACGTCTCGCCGAGCGTAAACTTATTGAAGGCGAACTGAATCTCAAACGCCTGCGCCAACCCCCGCTCCAAACGATCCAACGCCGCATCGTCGAATCCCTTCTGCCGTAGAGTCTCGTGATTGATGAACGGCGCCCCCTTGAGGGTTTGCGCACCGACGCAATACCGCACAATAGTCTGGACCTGCTCGTCAGTGTACCCAAGGGTACTCAACGCAAGCGGCAGACTTTGATTGATGATCTTGAAATAGCCCCCACCGGCCAGCTTCTTAAACTTCACAAGCGCAAAATCCGGCTCGATCCCGGTCGTATCGCAATCCATGACCAATCCGATGGTCCCTGTTGGGGCAATGACCGTCACCTGTGCATTGCGATACCCATATGCCATTCCCAGCTCAAGCGCGCGATCCCACGACCGTCTGGCAGCGATCAGCATGTCTGGAGGACAATGTTCCGGCTGAATTCCGACTGGAATGGTCGTCAGCCCTTCATATTCTCCTTGAGGAGCGTGATATGCGGCTCGACGGTGATTCCGCATCACGCGCAACATCTGGTCGCGGTTTTTTTCATATCCCGGGAACGGCGACAGTTCAGCCGCCATCTCAGCCGATGCCCCGTATGCCTCCCCCGTCATAATCGATGTGATTGCCCCGCAGATGGCCAGTGCTTTAGGCGAGTCGTAGGGGATGCCTTGGCGCATGAGAACCGTTCCAAGATTGGCGTATCCCAAGCCCAGCGTACGGAACCGATAGCTTTTTTCAGCGATGGAACGGCTTGGGAAGGACGCCATCAAGACACTGATTTCTAAGGCAATCGTCCACAACCGGACGGCATGGCGGAAGTGCTCCAGTTCGAACTGCCCATCGGCGGTATAGAATCTGGTCAGGTTCAGCGACGCAAGATTGCAGGCCGTATCATCTAAAAACATGTACTCCGAGCAGGGATTCGACGCATTGATGCGACCATCTTCTGGACAAGTATGCCATTCATTGATGGTGGTATCGTACTGCGTTCCAGGATCGGCACAGACCCATGCGGCCCAGGCAATCTGATCCCAGAGATCCTTGGCCTTGATGGTCTTACAGACCTTGCCATTGGTTCGGCGTTTGAGCTGCCAATCGCTATCGGCTTCCAACGCGGCAAAAAACTCATTGGGAATACGGACGCTGTTGTTCGAGTTTTGACCGGAGACCGTCTGATAGGCCTTCCCATCCCAGTTGGTGTCATATTCATGAAAGACGAAGTGCGTAAACCCTTGCTGCGCGTATGAAAACATCCGTTGGATATAGGCTTCCGGCACCAAGTCGCGACGGGCCAACGTGAGCGCGTCCTGTAGGGCTGGGTTGGTCTTGGTCTCGAGATCAAGCTTCAGTGCGCCTTGACCATCCACCGTATGACAGGCTTTCAGCACGGCGTTGAGGCGCTGCGCACAGATCTTCGACCCTGTCACCATCGCCGCAACTTTTTGTTCCTCGACGACTTTCCAATCGATGAATTCTTCGATATCAGGATGGTCCAAATCCAAACAGACCATTTTGGCGGCGCGACGTGTCGTGCCTCCGGACTTAATGGCTCCGGCAGCCCGATCACCGATCTTGAGGAAAGACATGAGACCGGAAGACCGCCCGCCACCGGACAGGCCCTCGCCATCACCTCGGAGTTTCGAGAAGTTCGTTCCAGTCCCAGAACCGTACTTGAACAATCGCGCCTCCCGCACCCAGAGATCCATGATCCCGTTTTCGTTCACGAGATCATCCTCGATCGATTGGATGAAACAGGCATGGGGCTGCGGATGCTCAAATGCATTCGTCGCCTTCACGACTTGGCGAGTTTTGGGGTCGACGTAATAATGCCCCTGCGCCGGCCCTGACAATCCATAAGCATAATGGAGGCCTGTATTGAACCATTGGGGCGAGTTCGGCGCCGCCATTTGGTGCGCCAGCATATAGGACATTTCGTCATGGAAGGCCTCGGCATCCTCCGAAGACTTGAAGTATCCGTACGACTTCCCCCAGTGGGTCCAACACCCGGCCATACGCTCGAAGACTTGCCGAGCGTCACGCTCTCCACTGAGTACGGGCTTCCCATCTGAGCCGACAAGGGGCTGACCGTTCGAATCACGCTGAGGCACCCCTGCCTTCCGAAAGTACTTCTGAGCCAAGATATCGATAGCCAACTGGGACCACGACTCAGGCACATCGATATTCTCAAGCTTAAAAACCGTGGATCCGTCAGGATTCCGAATTTCGGAGGAACGTTTTACAAACGTGATCCCCGTATAGGGACTCTGCCCGCGATGGGTAAATCTTCGGTCAATTCTCACGGTAGCCCTCCTGACAGAATAAATAGGATGCCAACAGCGCTCGGATCGACGAGAGGACGTTCGCCTTACTCGTCTTTGAAGCTAACGGGGACTACATATAGGTATCACATTTTTTTGTCAACACCAAGTATTGTGGATATTGGGGAAATGAGAGGACAGGCTGTGAATAGTCGAAAGGTAACTCTCTGAGCGAAATTTGAGTACTTCTCAATGAGGTTATCCACAGAAATAAGTGCTGAATATTGGTCTCGCCAAATTACCCTGGCCATTTTTTCTACTTAGAAGGCCATTCGTCCGATTTTTAACGTCGCTTCTTCCACACCCTGAATCGGAATGAATTGTCCACCCAAGCCAAGCACCACAATGTTTGTATCCGCCACCTGTGTATCATACCGACTCAGAATCCCCCAATTCTGTCGCACTGTATTCGGTCTAATGAATGACTCCAGTAGCTTCCGGCTTTGAGACCGAAACACCTGCCGCAGAAATTGTTGCTCCCGCGTCGGCGTACCGCGATCCATTCGATCGATCGCCTTGCCAAGTTCCTGTTCAACAAACCGCAAATAGTCGTCCATTGTCGGATTGGACCATGCCAAGCCGACCGCTCCAGCAAGAACTATGACCATTATACTCATGCGACGAAGGCTCATACCCTGCCCAGACCCCTTGCTGCTGCTCTGTCTGATAGAACGAACGCCGTCCAGTCTGATTTGACAAACAATTGTCGGGCCAATTAGCTTAGGCCAAATTTCAGCCCATCCCGTCTTATCGAGCCTGGAGGACCTATGTTTGTCTGGAGCAAGAAACTCGTTGCGACCCTATTAGGCATATTCGTGCTGCTATTAGGAGTATTCCTCTTCCAAGGTCCCTCAGAAACCACCAGCGTCCTCAAGACTCACACCACCCAATGGATCATCCTGAACTATGC
>CAZOHW010000105.1:0-11461 GCA_964579525.1 uncultured Nitrospira sp.
TTCTCGTTGAAGGTTTTCGACCAAGGCCAACAATAACGACTCCTGGTCACTGCAATTCTTGATTACCGCCTGAATCTTGTCGATCCCGGCTTCTTTGGAGGCCCGCCAACGTCGTTCCCCGGAAATCAACTCATACAGACCATCGCCTTTTCTGCGAACGATGATAGGCTGGAGAATTCCGCTCTCTCTTATCGACGCCGCCAGTGCGGCGAGTTCTCCCGGTGCAAAGATGTATCGTGGCTGGTATCGATTGGGGACGATCGAGTCGATCCGCAGGACATGAATGTCGACTGTCTCGGGCGGCTTGGTTGCATTCGTCATTGGCAGGAGGGCATCCAGTCCTTTACCGAGGGCCTTCTTTTCCATGTTCTATAAACTCCTTAGCTAGATGTATGTAAGCCTGCGAGCCGGATGATGCGGCGTTGTACAGCACACCGGGACGACCATAACTCGGCGCTTCGGCAAGCGCGACATTGCGGGGAATGACGGTCTTATAGACCTTGTCCGGAAAGTGTGACCGCAATTGATCAGAAACCTGTCTGGCCAATGTGTTACGAGCATCAAACATGGTGAGCACGATCCCTTCAAGAACCAGGTTTGAGTTGAATGATTGACGAACACGGTCAATGCTTCCGATGAGTCTTGAAAGACCTTCCATCGCATAATACTCGCATTGAACTGGGATCAAGACCGAGTCCGCAGCAGTTAGGGCGTTAATGGTTAATATTCCAAGTGCTGGAGGACAATCTAAGAAGATCAGATCATAGAGGTCTTTTACTTCGTTCACCACGCTACGAAGCTGCCTCTCACGATTCTCAATGTTGACGAGCTCAACTTCAGCTCCAGCGAGATCAGTGTTTGCTGGTAAGAGCGAGAGTCCAACAACTTCTGTTTTCAGGCAAGCCGCTCGTGTGCCTTGATGGTTGACCAGACAACTATAGGTGCTGCTTGTTAACGATCGAGGGTCAATGCCCAACCCGCTGGTCGAGTTCCCCTGAGGGTCCATATCGATGAGGAGGACCGATTTTCCTTCCAACGCAATGGAAGCAGAGATATTGATGGTTGTGGTTGTTTTTCCGACTCCCCCTTTTTGGTTTGCCACTGCAATCACTTTTCCCATTGACGATACTCCCGATCGAAGTCGATGTTCCACGTGGAACATTTCCTGTGGTTCTACGAGCCAACCGATAAGATGGAGATGACTCGCTGCCCAAATCCCATTGGTAGATGAAAAGTATGTTCGCGTATGATCTTCCAACCTCTACTCACATCAGATGGGTTCAGTGGTTGCGAGGAATAGAGAATGGCTTTTCCAGTCGTATTGAGGACCGCTGCCCCTTCTTTTAGGACTACCTCCTGCTTGAGCGCTCTTGTCGTAATGTAGTCAAATGTTTGGTCAGCGGGACGTTTTTGCAGATATTGGCTGAGTGTCCCAACGAATAGGGTCGTATGTTCAAGTCGAAGACGACCAGTGATGTATCGAAGAAATGCAGATTTTTTATTGGACGGTTCAACAAGAACAAGACTCAAACCTGGTCTGGCTATTTTTAAAGGAATTCCTGGGAATCCCGCTCCTGTTCCAATATCAAGGAGCTTAGACTCCTGTTGAATTGGTTCGACAATGAGAGCAGCAAGGGAGTCAACAAAATGTTTGATGATGATCCCCTCATCCGACGTAATGCCAGTCAAATTGAAGGATCGATTCCAGGTTTGAAGCTCTCGAAGGTACAGTAAGAACAATTCGACTTGTTTTTCCTCAAGCGAAATTCCTACTGCTGCTGAACAGGTCTGGAGCAGTGAAGGGAGATCGCCTAACTGTTCCACGTGGAACAATTACGCTTCTGGTAAGGAGAGGTCAAGAAGAAAGACCATACTTTTGGAAAAATCAACGACGGCCCATTCAAGGAGAGGGATCGTCGTATTTAGACCGCTCAATGGCGACTAATAGTAACGACATCGCAGCTGGTGTGACTCCGGAGATTCGGGATGCTTGGCCAATAGTCTCAGGCTTGACTCGGTTCAGCTTTTCACGTACCTCCCGAGAAAACCCCGGAACTCTGTCGTAATTAAATGTGCTCGGAATGTGTCGCTGCTCAAGTTTTTTAAACTTACCGATCTGTTGAAGCTGTCGACGAACGTACCCCTCGTACTTGATTTGTAGCTCAACCTCATCAGCCGCTTCAGCATCGGAGAGAGCGGGAATTCCAAGAATCGATAAGAGATCGTGGTATTTCGACTCCTGCCTCCGAAGCAACTGAGCAAGGGTTTGTGTTGCTAAAATATCCTCAAGATAGGTGCCCTCTATCTTGGCGCGAATCTCCTGATTCAGTTGCGGTCTCGTGGTACACAGGCGCTCGATTTCATGTTCAATGGTTCTAGTTTTCTTGGAAAATCGATCGTACGCGTCCTGTGGAATCAGTCCAACCTCATATCCAATTTGCGTGAGGCGGAGATCGGCATTGCTATGGCGCAAAAGTAAACGATACTCGGCTCGTGAAGTAAACATGCGGTAGGGTTCGTAGGCATCTTTTGTGATGAGATCGTCGATCAGCACACCGATGTATGCCTGCGACCGATCGAGGATGAGCGGGGGTCGATTGTTCACTTTTAAGGCGGCATTTATGCCGGCCATAATTCCTTGTGCCGCCGCTTCTTCATACCCGGAGGTTCCGTTGATCTGCCCAGCGTGGTACAAGCCGGCGACGTGTTTGGTTTCAAGTGTTCGGTAGAGCTGGCACGGCGGAAAATAGTCATATTCAATTGCATACCCCGGTTTCAGTATTCTCGCCTGCTCCAAACCAGGAATCGTTTTGAGGATCGAGGACTGAACATCAACGGGGAGACTCGTCGAGATACCATTTGGGTAGAACTCTTGAGAGTCCAGTCCCTCCGGTTCAATAAAGATCTGATGACGCTCTTTCTCAGCAAAACGTACGACTTTATCCTCAATAGAGGGGCAATACCGGGGTCCGGTGGATGCAATCACACCACTGTAGAGTGGAGAGCGATCAAGATTACTCCGAATAATGTCATGGGTTTCCTGGTTCGTATAGGTTAAATGACAGAGAACTTGTTGAGTGGTGATTCGTGGGGTGCGATAGGAAAACGGTGGTGGTGGATCGTCGCCTGGTTGAGGCGTCATGACGGAAAAATTGATCGTCTCTTTGTCCAGTCGAGGAGGCGTACCTGTCTTTAAGCGCCCGATCTCGAATCCCAGATCGCGCATGCAGTCGGATAAATGTTCCGCCGAAGCCTCTCCAGCCCGTCCAGCAGGGAAATGATTGAGGCCGATATGGATAAGTCCCTTAAGGAAAGTACCCGATGTCAGGATAACGACCTTTGCGCGAATGGTTTCCCCTGAACCGGTCACAATACCGGTCACCGATCCCCCATTCACCAATAGCCGATCGACAATCCCCTCCAGAATCGTGAGATGGTTCTGAACGGTCAGGGTCTCCTGCATGGCCGCACGGTAGAGCGCCTTATCACATTGCGCGCGCAAGGCTCGCACGGCTGGACCTTTGCTCGTATTGATGAAGCGAAATTGAATCCCTGAGCGATCGGTATTTCGGCCCATTTCGCCGCCCAGGGCATCAATTTCCTTCACCAAATGGCCTTTCGCAATTCCACCGATCGCAGGGTTACAAGACATTTGGGCGATGCGATCTCGTTCCATCGTCAATAGGAGAGTGCTGACACCCATGCGGGAAGCCGCCAACGCCGCCTCGCATCCGGCATGTCCCCCACCGACTACGATCACATCAAATTCGTGTGCCACGTAATCCTCTATTTCCCAATACAGAACTCAGAAAAAATTCGATCTAAAATCTCATCAGTGGTAATAACCCCTGTAATCTCTCCAAGCGCATCAGCCGCACCCCGAAGATCCATTGCGATGAACTCAGGCTCCATTCGCTGCTGAATGGATGTCAACGCATCACCAATCGCGGTCTTCGCTCGCTCAAGTGCCGTGCGATGACGGAGATTGGTGACGATGACCCCCTCGTGGGCTTCAAATGACCGTCTTGAAAATCGGGAGACGACTGCGCGGCGTACCTCATCCAATCCCACACCTGTGCGCACGGACAGAGGTAGGATCCATGCAGTGGCATGTTCTCGAACCATGTCGGACAGACAAGGGATCACGCTAGGCTCTACGAGATCGATTTTATTAATAACGATCCCATCCTGAGGACGCACGGATCTCAAATCTCTTTGATCAAAGCCCTGAGCCTGTAACGCCGATGCATCAAGAACATGCAGGATCAGGTCTCCATATTCCTGGGCGGACTGAGACCTTCTAATCCCCTCTTGTTCAATGGGATCCTCGGTGGGACGCACACCGGCTGTATCGATCAATGTAATAGGGACGCCGTCCCACACCACGCTTCCTTCAATCAGGTCGCGCGTGGTACCGGGGATGTCCGTCACAATCGCACGATCCTCACGAAGGAAGGCATTTAATAGACTGGATTTCCCAGTATTGGGTTTGCCGATGATGACCACTCGCGCTCCGTCACGAAGCACCCGACCAGTCTCGGCGGTGACGACCATGTGTTGGATGTCAGTCAATGTGTCACGAAGGACTGATAGTAATTCCTCATGCCGGACGAACGTCAGGTCTTCCTCAGAAAAATCAATTCCGGCCTCGATAGTGGCCAATAGACCGATGAGGCGACTCCGAAGCCGGCCGACTCGCTGCCCGAGCTCCCCTCGGAGTTGACGCTGCGCCTGTCTCAGTCCCAAGTCAGATTTTGCCTTGATCGTATCCAGTACCGCTTCAGCTTGGGATAGATCCAGCCGTCCGTTTAGAAATGCGCGTTTGGTAAACTCACCGGGTTGGGCCAGCCGAGCACCCGAGGCCACACAGGCCTCACATACCTGTTTGAGCACCACCCCACTGCCATGGCAATGGATTTCCACCACGTCTTCGGCTGTGAACGACTTCGGCGCTTTCATATGGACCACCAACCCCTCATCAATGATTTGCTCGCCGAGCTGCGCATCGCTCGGTCGTGATGAGGCGATCGGGGCAAGAATATCGGCAAGGTGGAGAGTATGGGAAGGCACACTGGCAAGTGGGTGGTTCGATCGTAGTCGGACTATTTTCTCCGCAACGGCAATTGCGGTCATCCCACTCAATCGGATGATCCCGATGCCGCCCTCACCGGAGGGAGTCGCAACGGCACAAATTGTATCCTCGACCAGGGCTCCATCCATACGGACCACCACCCATTATGCGGTCAGTGCCGAGCGAGGCCCCCACAAGACGAAGAGAGACGAATAGAGAATCCCAACTTATTCCTTCCCATCCGCTGCAGCGGCGGGCGGTGTCAGAAGCCCCTTCTTAAAAATAAACCGGTCCGTGATAAATTGTTGAGCGATGCTAAGGACATTGTTCGTAAGCCAGTACAACACGAGGCCCGCCGGAAAATTGATAAAGAGAAAAGTCATCACCGCCGGCAGCATCAGCATGATTTTCGCCTGCGTAGGATCCATGGTGGTGGGCTGGATCTTTTGCATAATCACCATACTGATACCCATGATAATGGGGAGGATATAGTACGGATCCTGGATCGAGAGGTCGCTGATCCACAATCCTAATGGTGCTTGGCGTAAATCAATGGACATATACAAAATATTGAATAGCGCCACAAACACAGGCATCTGCATCACCATGGGAAGGCATCCACCCACAGGATTGACCTTGTGGTCTCGGTAGAGCTTGATGAGCTCCCTGTTCAGGCGCTCGCGGTCATCCTTAAACTTCTCCTGGAGTGCTGCGACCTTTGGCTGAATCCCCTGCATCTGTTTCATCGATTTGTAACTTTTGTATTGCAGGGGGACAAACAAGATCTTGATCCCAACCGTTAGAAGAATGATCGTCAGCCCATAATTGTGTGTATATCCGTTAATCGATCGAAGGACGGAGAAAATGGGTTTGGCGACCGCTCGAACGATGTCCCAACTTCCGAAGAGAAACCATCCGAAATCGATGGTATCTTCCAAGCGATTTCCCATGTTCAGGAGCGTGTCATATTCCTTAGGGCCGGCAAAGAGTCGAAGTGCGAGAGGCGTTCCCAATGTTTCGCCATTCATGCGCATCGCCGAAGAAATGAGCCGATCGCCCTGTTTTTTCGGTAAAGGTGATGCACTTCCCGTTGGGATGAGAGCCGCAATGAAATATTTATCCTGCAAGGCAGTCCACTTGAGAGAGCCCTTCTGCTCGACCTCTTTCTCCGGGACATCCGTGTCAATTTTGTCATCGACCAGTGATGCAGCACCGACGGAACCAATAAACCCTTCACCCCAGTCCACAATTCCGAAATTGGTCCCTAATTCCACTTTCACCGACCCCGTGAGGCCGTTGTGTCTCAGCGCGATATCTACGACGTAGCTATCGGCGTGAAACGTGAGTTGCTTTTCGAGCCGAATGCCGGTCGCCATGTTTTCATAGCGGAAGGTCACATGACCGACGGGATGGCTCTGATCCAAGGTCGTAAAGTCCCGCTCAATCTTATAGATCCCTTCAGTCAATTCCTTCGTCAGTGCGGCGTCGTCCGTCGTAATGGTCAGGGGGTCAAGAAACTTCCCACCCTGCCGAACAAGCTGAACTGGGGACTTCCCCTCGCCACTGCTTCGATACTGAGAGAGCTCCCAGCTGGTCAGCCCCGCTCCACGACTGGTGAATTTGGCGTGATACAGAGGAGACTCGACGACAACCACCTCAGCGGGGGGTTGGCTGTGCGACTCTTGCGTCGATGTACCAGGACTCGACGGCTGGCTGGCTAGGGGGGCCTTGGGAACAGATGGCGACTCCGTAGATTCAGCGATCTTCCCTTCTTCGGGGAGCGAAGGAGACTCTTGAGGGGACGGTTCTTTAGGTTGCGAGACAGTCTGTTCCGGTATCAGCCCAAGTCCTTTGAGGACATACTCGTACCCAAAGATAATCGCCAGTGAGAGGACTAGAAAGACAACAACGCGCTTTTCCATGCAGAAGCCATGCTTTCATTAAATAAGAAGGTACTCGTGGTTATTTGACTGGATCTTCACCACCAGGGTGAAACGGATGACATTTGAGAAGACGAATCAGGGCCATGCCAGTCCCCTGCCATACACCATACCGAGCGATGGCTTCTGACGCATATCGTGAACAGGTAGGGTCAAATCGACACGTCGGTCCCAGGAGTGGAGAAACGAGCAGGCGATAGGCTTGAATCATTCCCAAACACAGGTATCGCATACTAACGTTACCTTTGGCGAAGAAGGTGAAGCCGGCACAACGACTCCACCCACGCCTGCCTTAGCGCTTCAGATCGCTGTGACAAGGCCTCTCTCTTTGGAAACACAACCAGTGCCTGACCGGAAAGTAGGTCGTGATATACCTGCCTCGCAAGCCCACGAAACACACGTTTCACCCGATTGCGCCGCACGGCATTCCCAAAACGTCTCCCCACAATGACTGCCACACCGCTTGGTCCCGTCGCGATGTTCAGCGCCATTAGATTGAAGAAGGGGGTCGACAATCGACGACCATGGCGCTTAACCTGTTCAATATCTCGGCTGGCTCGTAAAAAAATGATATCCGCTCCCGTCGACTGTGTCATCCGGAGAACGAATCATTCCCCCACTCATCCCCTCCTGTTCCCGGTCAAACATGTCGGTGGTGAGGTAAACGCGCTCAACCCAACGGCCACGAGAAGAAATTGGGGGACCAACCGAAGAACCAGAAGGCCAGGTACAATAAAACTAGACGGTCAAACGAGCTCGCCCCTTTGCTCGACGACGAGCCAGGACCTTTCGCCCATTCTTTGTACTCATGCGCTTTCTAAAGCCGTGCTCCCGCTTCTTTTTGAGATTTGACGGCTGTTGAAACGTGAAAGACATGACCTTCCCTCCTCACCGCGATCAGAGAAAAATTTGACAAAAGGAACTGTGCATTATAGGTATGGCGCTGAGGCCTGTCAATTTATTGATGCCGCGCTCCTGAGATCTTTTTGCTACAAAAGGATCGCATTCTATTGCGATCCAAACGGTTACGATTGAGGCAATTTTGAATATTGACGCCAGAACGCCACAGAAGTTAGTTGGCTATGAGAGAAAAGAGAGAAAAAACAAAGTAAATTGCTTGAATTAACAACTTGTTAGATGAGACAATTCGCATTGTCGTTGGCATCGAGCTTGCTGCATAGTTCATAATCACCATCAGTTTCCAGAACGGCAGTATCAACTAGGTTCTTCAACGGCCTCAAGCATACAAACGGCAGCTTACACTACGATTCGATTTTAAGGAGGATGATGTCTATGCGTGTCAGTGTAACCCTTGCGTCCATGACCCTTGCGATCTTCATGATGGCCGGGTGCTCTAAACCCCCCGTAGAACAAATTGAAGCGGCAGAAAAAGCGGTGAAGGAAGCGCAACAAACCGGGGCCTCCACATACACCGCTGATGAATATGCCAAATTGGAGGGGACCCTCGCTGCACTACGAAAGGAAGTGGGTGAGCAAGAAGGAAAATTTACCCTGTTTCGAGACTATGGGCGAGCTGAACAGTTAGCGGCTTCGGCCAAGGTCGAAAGCGAGCGTATCAAGGTCGAAACGTCCAAGAAAAAAGACGAGGCGAGGGCTGCGGCCTTACAGGCGCAACAAGTGGCTGAAGAAGCCGTCAGAGCCACACAAGATCTTGTGGCGAAGGCACCGATTGGAAAAGATCGTGCGGCAGTGGAAGCCATCAAGAATGACGTGGAAGGGCTAAAGTCATTATTAAAGCAAGTGCAGGCTTCAATCGATAAGGAGGATTATCCGGCGGCACAGACTCAGGCGAAAGCCATCAATGACATGAGTCAGGGTGTTTCGACTGAAATACAGAATGCCTTAGCCAAGGTGGGCAGAGGCAAACATCGGCATTGAGCTAAACGTACGGGGCAACGGGGATATGGCCTTGGGAATTCGGAAACGAGTACTACTAGGGGTGGGACTCTGTATGGTCTGGATCAATGGGTGTGTCCAGGCCGTGCCACCCGATCTCATTGCGGCCATCGAAGCAATCGATCGAGACCTGATTGCCC
The DNA here is from genome assembly GCA_964579525.1 of uncultured Nitrospira sp. Classification (GTDB taxonomy): domain Bacteria; phylum Nitrospirota; class Nitrospiria; order Nitrospirales; family Nitrospiraceae; genus Nitrospira_D. The sequence goes on from CAZOHW010000105.1 coordinate 9,069, forward strand.
TACATGCGGCAGAAGCAGCGCCGCACGACTATGCCCAGTTTGTGCAGCGATGGATCTTGCTGAAGTCCCACGTGCAGTTGAACGACGACCTTATTCGATGGCCGTGGGAATCAAGTGACCTGGAAGAGGAGCTCAAGAAGGTCTATGACATGGGGGAACGTACCGTGTCTCGGCTACATGTGCTGCAAGCTGCGCAGCAGGAAACGGCGCAGGCTAAACTTGCTCGGCTTGAAGAACGTTTACAGCATCTGACCTCGCGTGTGGAAGCGTTCGATGGTCGGATCCTGTTAGGTGATAAGGCGATGCAGGCGGATTTGCTAGCCAAACAAGCACGATCGTTCCTCGAACAAAAAGACTACCCCCGAGCCATCCAGGCTGTGGAAAAAGCCCAAGACGCCCTCATGCACCAAACCACGGTCTTGACCCGAGAACTCGGACGATATGCCGACGATAAACACATTGCTCATTGGCAGTCGATTGCGAGGGACACCATTGAATGGTCACGGCTCCATCAATCAACTGCGATTGTGGTGAGCAAAGCCGACCGGGAACTGACCCTCTACAAGAATGGCCGCAAGGTGTTATCATACCCTGTGCGGTTAGGCTTTAATGGCATGCGCGAAAAACAGTTCCAAGGAGACGGGGCCACACCCGAAGGGCGCTATTGGGTCACTTCCAAACGTGGCGTAGGTGAAACACAATTTTACCGTGCCCTCGTGCTCGACTATCCGAACGCCGAAGACCGCAGGCGATTTGAATTGGGAAGACGAACTGGGAAAATCAGCGCGGCAAAAGGAATTGGGGGGCAAATTGAAATTCACGGAGCGGACAACGAATTGCTCGCCCAGACGCTCGGGTGTGTGATGCTCGATAACTCCAACATGGCACATCTCTATGAGCGAGTATCCGCTCACACACCGGTGACCATCGTCGGTGCCTTGACGGAACAAAACTCTGTCGCACTGGCCTTACTGGAACTCGGGGGCCGAAGCCCAGAAATTTGAGTGTCATGTGATGGTACGAATGCTGGTGCTCCTTTCAGTGGGCCTATTGGTCGGATTCCTGGTCCTGAGTACGAGATCCACCGACCATCGTATAACCCAGGGCGCTGCTATAGCTCAGGGTGCTGGGACGACAAAACCTGCGTCAACCGGGGAGATTGGACTTCATGCCCTTCAAGCACGCTACAAGTCCCTTTCCAAACAACTCGCTCAATACACACCCACCCAGCCATACATCTTGGTCGACACGGCACGGAACCGCCTCTATGTGAAACACCAAGATGAAGTCGTCCTCGATGCGCTTGCGTCCACGGGGAGCGGAACAATTCTCGACAAACCCGGCGATAGCAAGGGACAATGGATATTCGACACACCTCGAGGAGAGTTCCTCGTTCAGTCCAAACTGACCAATCCTACCTGGATCAAACCGGATTGGGCCTTTATCGAAGAAGGGCTTACGGTCCCTAACAATGCCGCGGACCGAGCTGAACAAGGTGTGCTCGGCGACTATGCATTAGGCTTTGGAAAAGGCTACTTCATTCACGGGACACTCTACACGAGATTACTTGGGAAGAATGTCACGCATGGATGTATCCGCCTCAGTGATACCGATCTCAAAGGCGTCTACAAGATCGCCCGAGTTGGTACACCCATCATGATCTTTTGAACTTCGGACCTGCGCAGACATCCATCATGAACCTCTGCGCCCTTCTCGCCTTCCTGATCTTCACGACACCGAGTTGGGGAAAAGAGGTCGAAACCTTTCCAGACCTCAACCTGAACGATGGACGGGCACTCAAAGAAGCGACTCGTGTACTCGAGGAAGAGGTCAAACTCGCGGCTCGCCCTCACACTTATGTGCTGATCGACCTTGCCACCAACAGTGTGCATATCAAAGGCCGAGGGGTGGACCTCCTGCACGTTCCCGTCATCGCCTGGACGGCTGGATCGAAGGAAGAAATGAAGGGCATTCATAAACTCGTGGCCAGGCCCTCCGTAGTGAGACGAAAAATCAATCCCGGTTCGGCTGCTGAACAAGAACCGATTTCTTTAGCCGACATGCCGACCGATTACGTGCTGTCCTTCACACCGCCGATGACCATCACCGTTGTGCCGTCAGCCACGAGCGGGCATCCGGTACAAAGTATCGTGAATCTCGGAAAAGCCTGGTGGCACGGTCTGGCAAACTGGACGGCGTCCCTCATGACAGACCAGAGCACAACGTCTCCTCAGCTTCACCTCACCATCACGGCGGATCACGCGCAGTCCTTGGCCTGGGCTCTCGTGGATGGCATGTCCCTCGTCGTCCGTCGGCCTACCGATAAATAGCAAAACACAATAGAACCTATCTCAAAATTGTTTAAGGAGCATGGTGATGCAGGCGAGCTGCAC
>CAZOHW010000106.1:0-11445 GCA_964579525.1 uncultured Nitrospira sp.
GGTCCCGGCCGTTCATTGATGCGATCGGCTACTCCCGCTGAGGCGGTGTATCAAGGACTCGAGGCCACATGGGGCTGGACTGAGTTGACGGCAGTAGGTCTCTACAAAATGGTAGTCGGTGATATCTCGAGCAAGAATATCGGCGGGCCCTTGACCATCGCCAATATCTCCGGTGAGGCAGCTTCTCAAGGCGCTTCCAGCGTCGTGTTCTTGATTGCGATCCTGAGCATCAACCTTGGCGTCCTCAACCTCCTGCCAATTCCGATCCTCGACGGAGGACACTTGCTGTTCTTCATGATTGAAGGTATTCTCCGCAAACCGCTCGGCGAACGGCAACGGGAAGTCGCCCAGCAAGTGGGGTTGGTCTTGCTGGTCTGCGTCATGATCTTTGCCTTCTGGAACGATTTGGAGCGGATTTTCTCCCGCTAACAGTTCACATGAAAACATCTCAGTTCCTTATTCCCACATTACGGGAAGATCCCGGCGAGGCCGAAACCGTCAGCCACCGGCTCATGCTGCGCGCCGGTCTCATTCGAAAGGTCGCCGCAGGCATCTACACGTATCTACCGCTCGGCCTGCGCGTCATCCGCAAGATCGAAACGATCATCCGTGAGGAAATGAACCGCGCCGGGGCACAAGAACTGCTGATGCCGGTTGCTTCTCCAGCGGAACTTTGGAAAGAAACCGGCCGCTGGGATTATTACGGCAAAGAACTGTTACGGTTTAAGGATCGACACGAACGCGAGTTCTGTTTGGGCCCGACTCACGAAGAAGTCATCACAGATTTGTTCCGTCGGGAAGTTCGCTCGTATCGCCAACTCCCGCTTAACTTCTACCAGATCCAGACGAAATTTCGTGATGAAATTCGCCCTCGCTTCGGACTCATGCGCGGGCGCGAATTCATCATGAAAGACGCCTATAGTTTCGATGTCGATGAAGCCAGCGCGAAGGTCAGCTATCAGAACATGTACGATGCCTACACCAGAATCTTCACAAGATGCGGCCTGACTTTTCGAGCAGTGGAAGCGGATACCGGTCTGATCGGGGGCGATGTCTCACACGAGTTCATGGTCTTGGCCGAAACCGGTGAAGCCACGGTGGTCTACAGCGACCAGGGAACTTACGCGGCGAATCTTGAACGTGCGGAAGTTCTCCCCCCTTCCGATATCGACCAGACGCCTGTTGTTCCGCTCGTGGAAGTGAACACACCACAACGACGGACCGTCGAGGAAGTGACCGATTTTTTGAAGATTTCACCGAGGCAATTGGTCAAAACGCTTGTGTATCGGGCCGGAGCGGAGACTGTCGCCGTGTTGATTCGCGGCGATCACGAGCTCAATGAGGTGAAGTTAGCGAGACTCCTCCGGATGAACGAAGTCACGCTCGCCACTCCTACTGAAGTGGAAGCCCTCACGAACACCCCCCCAGGCTTCGTGGGTCCCGTACATTTACAAGGGGTTCGAATCCTAGCCGATCATGCTATCAAGGGAATGAAAAACGTGGTGGTCGGGGCGAACAAGATCGACACACATTACCGCAACGCCAATCTTGGCCGCGATTTTTCAGTCGAACAGTTTGCCGATCTTCGCAACGCCCAAGCCGGGGATGCGGCGCCTCGGGGTCCTGGTGTCTTAACGATGGCCAAGGGCATCGAAGTTGGGCAGGTATTTTTGCTTGGGACCAAGTACAGCCAAAAAATGAACGCGACGATCCTCGATGAACAGGGCAAGGAACGGTTAGCCATTATGGGCTGTTACGGTATCGGTGTCGGTCGGACCGCCGCCGCAGCCATCGAACAACATTACGATGACAAGGGGATCATCTGGCCGTTCCCCATTGCCCCCTTTCACATTCACCTACTTCCGGTCAGTCAATCGGAACAGACCACAACAGCCACAGCCAAACTCTATGAAGAACTCACGGCGGCAGGTTTCGAAGTATTGTGGGACGATCGTCCCGAACGGGCAGGAGTCAAATTCAACGATGCGGATCTGATCGGTGCGCCCTTCCAAGTCATCGTCGGCGACAAAGGACTTGCTGATGGTATTGTGGAAATCAAGGTTCGCCGAAGCGCTGCCAAGTCTCGAATTGCTCCGACCGAATTGATGGCCAAGCTAAAAGCCCTGCAAGCTGAAATGGATCCACTGCCCTGCAGCTAGGACGACTTTCACACGCGTCCTCCTCCGTTCCAAGCCGCCATCCGTCAGCAAACATTCCTTTTCCTTGCCTTCTCAAGGCGTTACGTTAGACTAAATTCGATTCATGGTTGTGAGCTTCGTCTCTCGCCGTGCTTCATTGGCTCAGTATTGGGTTTGACGCGCCGCCCATCCCAAGCTCAGAGGGAGCACCATCGGATGCCACAGAATCTGCAGGAGCTGCAGCAGAAAGTCGAGCATGCCGAGCGTGTCAAGCAGATTACGGCACAACTCCACGCAGTCAACAATCTTGACCAAATCCTTCTTGACCTACACAAAGACATTCTGAGCCTCTTCGACGCGGAAGATCTGACGCTCTTCGCATTCGACTCCGAGAAAAAGGAGATCTTTTCAAAAGTGCCGCATGTTGAACAGGTCGAGGAAGTCCGCATTCCTATTTCTGAACAAAGCCTCGCAGGTTTTTGCGCGAAATATCTGCGCCCTGTCAACATCGCCGATGCGTACAACCTCGCCGAGCTCCAGATGATTCATCCCTCTCTCCTTCACGATGCGTCTTACGACAAGCGGACCGGCTTCAGGACCAAGCAAGTCCTGACCTACCCGATCGTCGCCGACAACAAATACCTGATGGGGGTCCTCCAACTCCTCAACAAGAAAAGTGGAAGTCGGTTTACCAGAAAAGACGAAGAGTTCGTTGCCGAGATCGCCAAAGCGCTCGGAATTGCTTTTTTCAACCTCAAAAAAGTCGGCAAGAAGAATCCAACGAAGTTTGATTTTTTGCTCAGCAACAATCGTATCACGCCGAACGACCTAGAGCAGGCGACTCTTGAATCTCGAAAAGGCACCAACGACTTGGAAAGCATTCTGATTGAAAAATACCGAGTGCCGAAGCTCGATCTCGGTAAGTCGCTCGCTCATTTCCACAAGTGTCCGTATATCGAGTACAGCGATCGCACCCTCGTCGACGTGGAACTGCTGAAAAACCTTAACATCGACTACCTGAAAAAGAACCACTGGATGCCCCTCAAGCGGGATCGCACGGCTATTGAAGTTCTCACCGACGATCCTGGCGATCTCGACCGGGTTCAAGATATCAAACGAACTTTCCCTGGTCTCAGCATCCGCTTTGCGGTGAGTCTTCGACGTGACATTGCTCAATTTCTCAGCTCCGCCACCGGCCAAAACGACGGAGGCGGCGGACGCAAGCTCGATGAAAACGTATCCGATATTCTCGGTGAATTGGTCACTGAAGCGCAGGCCGAAGCAATGGAGGAATCGGCAGCGGCTGGAGGCCTCGACGAAAACGACAGCGCTATCGTACGTCTCGCCAATCAGATTATCGCCGACGCCTACCGCCAAAACGCTTCGGACATTCATATCGAGCCGTACGGAGAAAAACGCGAAACGCTGGTCCGTTTCCGGGTCGACGGCGACTGTTTTGAATACATGAAGATCCCTCAGAGCTACCGTCGGGCGATCGTCTCCCGACTCAAAATCATGGCAAGTCTGGACATCGCCGAGCGTCGCAAACCCCAAGATGGGAAAATTAAATTTAAGCTGTCTGAGGTGAAAGAAATCGAGCTCCGTGTCGCCACCCTGCCGACGGCCGGGTACAACGAAGACGTGGTCATGCGTATCCTCGCTGCAAGCGAACCGCTGCCGCTCGACAAGATGGGATTCTCCGAACGGAACCTCAAAGTCCTCAAGGACATTTCACAAAAGCCCTATGGAATCATTCTGTGCGTGGGACCCACCGGCTCAGGAAAAACCACGACGCTGCACTCAGTCCTGGGTAACATCAATACCCCGGACATCAAAATATGGACAGCCGAAGATCCGGTCGAAATTACCCAATATGGCCTGCGCCAAGTGCAGGTCCAACCGAAGATCGGCCTCACCTTTGCCACGGCCATGCGTGCGTTTCTCCGGGCGGACCCCGATGTCATCATGGTCGGAGAAATGCGGGACAAAGAAACCGCCGATACCGGGATCGAAGCCTCGCTCACCGGCCACCTGGTGTTGAGTACATTGCATACCAACAGCGCGGTGGAAACCGTCACCCGTCTTCTTGACATGGGTTGTGACCCCTTCAGCTTTGCCGATGCCATGCTCGGAGTTCTCGCGCAACGGTTGGCTCGCCGCATCTGTAAAGAATGTAAGGAACAATACATCGGCACCAAAGAGGAGTACGATGAGCTTCGGCAGGGATACGGACCCGACTACTGGGACAAGCTGGGCATCAACCAGGATAATACCTTCCGGCTTTCTCGAGGCAAAGGCTGTGAAACCTGCAACCGGTCTGGGTTTAAGGGACGAGTCGCCCTCCACGAACTCCTGCTCGGCACTGACCGAATGAAACGCATGGTGCAGCAGAAAGCTCGCACCGAAGAAATGTTACATATCGCACTCGAAGAAGGCATGACCACCCTGGTACAAGATGGCATCCAGAAAGTTTTGCAAGGCCATACCACCTACAAAGAAGTGAAGGCTGTGGCCATCAAGTAATTTCACATTCCCCTGCTTTCTTGATGCCTCACCTCTCAGAGTTGTTCCCTCTCAGTCCCAACACTTGTATAATGAGCCGCAACAAGTGGTCACCTTCGCAAACAATTCGTCACGATTTCCGATCACAGTGGACGTTAAGAGAGGATTGAGCGGGCCTATGCCAGTGGTCGCAGGGAAGATCGAGGTCAGACAGCCAGGGCAGTACCGTGTTGCGACAGCCGAGTGATGAAGTTTTGCAAGTAATGATCCGCGCCCGGAGCAAGACTCTCAAACTCCACGCCATAGGTCTGTTCTTTGGCCCACCGAACTGTGGCAAGCATCGATGCCGCTTGCTCGGGAAGCCGTAAGTTCATGGCGATCCGGTCTCCCGGAATGATCACCGCTTCCGTCATCACCCGCGCCCCTCGTGTCGAGACGTCATAGACCACGCCCAAACCATCTTGTTCGTTCGCCGGCCACTTATCCAAACCAACACGAGCAAACGAACAGGGAAATGGTGTCGAGAGGCGAAGCCGAGGATGTTTACGTAATTGCGGGACCCTCTGTCCAATGGGTGAGGTGCGATCGGTTTCATTCATACGTGCTTAGACCCTGTGAGGTAGGTGAACCAAATATCCCAATGCTACCGCGACTGTTGGGAACACTGTATCTCACAGCGTGGACTTCACAAACCATTTTCATGCTTTGTGCACAGTCGATTGTGCGCCACGACTATACTGAGCATCCCGATTTCCACCACTGAAATGACGACGCGATTTGAAGGCCGTATGGGGAGTTGAAGAAGTTTTCCGCTTCGGGTGCGCCTGTCCAGTCCCAAGAACGGACCTTGGTAACGGTGGGACTTCGCTTCCCACAGCCAAGGGAACTGTCTGACCCAACAACCGCTCAATATCTCGAAGTTGCTGTCGGTCTTCGCCTGTCACGAAGCTTGTGGCACGGCCTGTTCTCTTCATCCGAGCGGTACGACCAATGCGATGTACATAGTCTTCCGGACAATTGGGTAAGTCGAAATTGATGACATGGCCGATATTGGCCACATCAATTCCTCGCGCGGCGATATCCGTCGCCACCAACACACGAAAGGTCCCGCGTTGAAACCCTTCCAGAGCGGTTCGCCGTTGCGACAGACTCCGACCTCCATGCAGCACGGCCACCCGATGACCAGCGCGACCCAGTAAGCGACCCAACCGATCGGCACGATGTTTCGTCCTGGTGAAAACCAGCGCCGTATCGTGATCAGCCCCTAATAGAGATAAGAGCAGATCGGGCTTCTCCATAGGCGAGGTGTAATGTACAGCCTGCGTGACGCCATCAGCCGTCGTCGCAGAAGGCGTGACCATGACACGCACCGGATTATTGATACTGGCCTGGACCAACCTAGCCAAATCAGTCGGCAATGTCGCGGAAAATAATAATGTCTGGCGTTCTTCAGGCAAGGCATCAAGGATCTGGTTAATTTGCGGCGCAAAGCCCATATCCAGCATCCGGTCTGCCTCGTCAAGCACCAAGAACTTCAGGGACGACATGTGGACCGTCCCATTCCACATATGATCAAGCAACCGACCCGGCGTGGCAACCAAGATATCCGGTCGTTGCCGAAGGCCTCTCACTTGAGCCTGCATGTCCGCACCACCCACAATAACGGTTGCGGAGATGCGCCGACTTCTCCCAAGTTTTTCGATGGTCCCCAAAATCTGTAACGCCAGCTCACGCGTCGGCGCCAAAATCAAGGCTCGAGGCTGCCCCTTCGGCAACGCTGCAAGCCGTTCGATGATCGGGATCACAAACGCGGCGGTTTTTCCGGTTCCAGTCTGTGCGCATCCGAGGATATCTCGCCCAGCAAGAGCCGGCGGGATCGCCTGTTCCTGAATCGGAGTCGGTGCAACAAACCCGGCCGCAGCCAAATCGCGCAATAGATCCTCAGACAAACCAAGTGTATGAAAACTCGCATGGATAGACGTATCCACTCCGTAACCCTTTCAGTGAGATCGCATGATGACGGGATCAGAGAACCAAGGAGAGAGACAATCCTACAGGATGCAACTCCGAACTGGACCTGGTCGCAATGCGATGGCAAAGTCCGTTATAGCCTAAGCACCTCTCTCGCCGGACTCCTACGAGAGACGTACAGGCACACCCTACCGTACTGAACGGTTCAGGTCAACTCATTTCGTGAGTACGGATATTCTGGATCCTTCTCAACCTGAGCCTTTCGCCCCATGACGAAGCCCATCTGAACATTCACCCGCTAGTGGGTTTATGAGATAATCGTTCACCATGATTTTGAAACGATGGCTTGTCGGAGACCCCCTCAAGACGGCCCAAGCACGGCATGAACGGCTGTCCAAAACGATCGCGCTCGCCGTCTTCTCTTCCAACGCCATTTCGTCTGTTGCATATGGAACAGAAGAAATCCTCCTGGTCCTGATTCTCGCGGGCACCGCAGCCGTCGCCTGGTCGATTCCCGTCAGCTTGGCCATCCTCTTTTTGGTTTTGGTCTTAACGATTTCCTACCGCCAGATCATCCATGAATACCCGGAGGGCGGAGGAGCCTATGTCGTCGCCAGAACGAACCTTGGCGATCGTCCGGCACTCGTCGCCGCAGCGGCGCTGATGATCGATTATGTCCTGACTGTAGCCGTGAGTGTGGCAGCCGGCATCGCGGCGCTGACATCGGCCATCCCAGAGCTCTTCGTTCACCGCCAAGCCTTGGGACTCGTCGCCATCCTCTTCATAATCATCATGAATCTTCGAGGGGTTCGCGAATCGGGAAAGTTTTTTGCCATTCCGACCTATTTTGCCATCGGCGCGCTGGGCTTGCTGGTCATTGTCGGCACCGCTCGTTCTCTCTACACCCCTGAAACCGTTTTGCTTCCTCCGACGTCCGGAGAAACTGAAGCATTGACCCTGTTTCTCATACTTCGTGCTTTTGCCGCGGGCTGTTCGGCTGTGACCGGCATGGAAGTGATTTCAAACGGAGTCAAAGCGTTTCGCCCACCTGAATCCAACAACGCCGCCACCACCATGATTTGGATGTCAACGATCTTAGCCTCGTTGTTCATGGGCATCAGCTGGATGGCCTATCACTATGGCATCCTGGCCAAGGTGGACGAAACGGTGATCTCCCAACTGGCTCGGTTAACATTCGGCACAGGTCCCATCTACTATGCCGTGCAGTTCGGCACCATGGCTCTGTTGGTACTCGCTGCCAATAGCGCCTTCGCGGGATTCCCCAGCCTGGCGTCCATCCTGGCGCGCGACGGATTCATGCCCCACCAGATGGCCACATTCGGCGACCGTCTGGTCTTTTCGAACGGGATCATCATTCTTGGGTTCTTTGCCTGTCTGCTGCTCGTCGTATTCGAAGGCGATACACACGCACTGATCCCTCTCTATGCCATCGGGGTGTTTGTGTCGTTCACCCTCTCTCAATCAGGTATGGTGAAGCGTTGGCTGGTGAAAAAAGGACCGCACTGGCAGACCAAATTAATCGTCAACGGCGTAGGCGCTCTGACCACCGGAATTGCCACGATCATCATCGCCAGCACCAAGTTCATGCAGGGAGCCTGGATTGTCTTCGTACTGGTCACCATCCTCCTTCTCATCTTTCAAGGGATTCGCTCCCACTATAACGCGGTCAAGGAGCAGATCGCGCTCGACCGTCGAGGTGAACGTCCACCGTTGCCACGGCGAAACATCGTGATCATTCCCATCAGCGGATTGAATCGTGCCGTCGTGCGCGCATTGGACTATGCGAGGAGTCGCCCAGGGGAAATTCGCGCCGTGTTCATCGACGTCGACCCTGCAGAAAGCGCCAAGGTGAAGATCCAATGGGCGCAATGGGGAGGTGGCGTCAATTTGATTGCCCTCTCCTCGCCCTATCGCTCAGTGCTCGGATCATTATTGGAGTATGTCGAAGAAGTACTCGAGAAGGACCAAAACACGTGGGTCACCGTGGTCATCCCGGAAATTCTTCCAGCCCGGTGGTGGCAAAACATCTTGCACAACCAGCGGGCATTCATGCTCAAAGCGGCACTGCTCTTTAAAGAGCGAATCATTCTCATCGATGTGCCCTATCACCTGACCAGGTGACCGTGGATTCTCACCCCTCACCCATCGACCATCTTGCAGGTCTTTTGTATCCTGGGTTGTTCATTGGCTTGCTTTGCCTTTGCACCGGTTCATCAGCATGGGCATTCACGATCACCGAACCAGTTACAGGAGCGACGCTGGTCCCAGGAAGCACTGTGACAGTGCATGTGGACCTGGGAAAAGACACCGGTATCGTCAAGGTCCGCTACTATTGGTACGGCGAGCAGGATGAGGTACTGGTCGAACAGGATGACCTGACGGCGACTGGTACAATCGTGGCACCGGTGGCCATGATCGGAACAGCCGAACACAATCCTCCATTCGGCGGGCCGCTGAAGGTGCCACACGTCGCTATTGGGCCGATGCGCCTGTTGGCGGTAGCGGAGGTCTCCCGCGGGCGATTGGAGGCACGATCCGTCTTCGATGAAACAGTCGTGAACGTTGAACCACATGCGGTTCTCACCACTATCGATTTTGAGACGGATAAACCCTTACAACTGGGACGAGCAGGACAATCCTCTGCCTTCGGCCATGTGGACTCCATGGGCAAGATCTTCGAACTCCCAGTTGTGGGCGACTTTGCCGACGGAGTGACTCGACGGATCAGCACACCGGCCAGCGGGACGAGCTATGAGTCTTCCAGTCAGAAAGTCATTAAAATCTTGCCGGGAGGCCTCTTACAGATCGTCGGCAACGGCAAAGCGACCATCACGGTCAGCAATCGTGGTAAACATGCCTCACTTGATGTGGACGTAAATGTGAATGACGAACCGAACGAACCACCGATTGCCGACGCGGGAACAAACAGGCCAGTCAAGTCTGGTTCTCGAGTGAAGCTCAGTGGCCTCAAAAGCCGAGATCCTGAAGGCGAGGCCCTCTACTACAGCTGGAGCCAAGTGCGGGGCAGTAAAGTCTCACTGCTCGATGCCAACAACTCGGAGGCTTCCTTCCTCGCACCAAGTGTCTCAGAGCCGAAGACCTACCGATTCAAGTTGCGCGTGACAGACAAAAATGGTGCAGACAGCCTACCGACGTTTGTCGATGTGACAGTTGAGCCCTAGCAGTTCAAGACCTCTCCAAACTTAACAAGCTAGCAGTTGGAGTGAGAGTAGCCGACCAAATGTAGCAGCCCCACAAGGCTCATCCTCCGCCAAGCTCGATCCCGCGCGATGTGTCAGCGACGGCTGCACTGACGGCCGTGATCACAACGTACGCCAGAACTCCTGCCATACCATCCACGTACAATAAGAAACATATCGTATGACTGATCATTCAGAATGCACTTCACCCCTACCCTCTTTATGTCGCATGCCAAACTCGCACTATCTTAGGATATCCGACTTGGCTGGGTGAAGGGTTCTCAAGAAAAGTGCAGGTCATTCCCTACAATACTCATCGCTGTCACTACTTATAACACTTTTAAGCATATTTACTTTCAATGTCTTAGCACACTCAGGCTGTAAAGATCACAACCAGTGATACTAGGCATAACCCTTGCTCCAGCTACGGAAGACTTGTCGCACAAATAGAAACGCTTCTGAAGGAGTATGCCTTATGATATGGCGCTGGTGCATTCGATCAACAACTGCCGCGATTAGTTTGTTTGGCCATCTGCTACTACTCATAGTGAGTCTGGCATTCATAGAATCAGATGCTGTACTTGCACAAACGTCTACCACCCCGGTCATCGGGGTGAGTCCAACCAGTCTGTCCTTTTCTGCGGTGCAGGGGGGGGCAAACCCTGCCACGAAGTACATCTCCATTTCCAATACCGGGGGTGGCACCCTTTCCTGGTCATCAACCGATAGCTCCGGCTGGATGACCGCCGATGCCTCCGGTACGAATAGTGGGACCATCCCCGTGAATGTCTACAGTCAAAATGGCGTGCCGGCGGGAACCTACAGCGCAACTGTCACCATTACCGCTGCCGGAGCCACAACGAAAACCGTGCCGATTACTGTGACCATCACAAGCTCAAGCTCAACCACCTCAACCACTCCGGTCATCGGGGTGAGTCCAACCAGTCTCTCATTCACCGCTGTAGCTGGGGGGGCAAACCCTGCGACACAATACATCAGCGTCTCCAATAGTGGAGGTGGCACCCTTTCTTGGTCATCAACTGATAACGCTGGCTGGATGAATGCCATTGCTTCCGGTACCAACACTGGGACTATCCCCGTCGCTGTATTCAGTAGCGGGTACCCAGCAGGAACCATCTACAGTGGAACAGTAACCATTACTGCGGCCGGTTACCCATCCCAAACCAAAACTATCCCAATCACATTCACGGTCACATCCGCTACATCGACATCTACGTCCCCGACTATCGGATATAGTCCAACCAGCCTGTCATTCGCCGGTACGGTTGGGGGCACCAATCCTGCCGGGAAGGCCATCAGCATTTCCAATGCAGGGGGCGGAACTCTCTCGTGGACTGTAAGTGATAACTCTGGATGGCTCAGCGTAAGCCCGGCCTCAGGCACCAACCCTGGAACGGTTACAGCATCAGCAAATCTAGGTGGGTTAGCGGCCGGAACCTATAACGGAACCATCACGATTTCGGCTCCCGGTGCCACCACGAGTACAACGCCCATTCCCTTCTCACCCCCCGTTTCCTCCAACCCCGCGAAAAGCCCAACCACCACGTGGACAGCCACTCGCGCAGCCGATCGCAGTGAATATCAATATACTG
>CAZOHW010000107.1:0-11444 GCA_964579525.1 uncultured Nitrospira sp.
GCCACTACCACCGAGAACACTCCCCCAATGAGCCGAAGTCTGAACAGAACTGAATCCGATGAAGACGGCTTCACATTGCTGGAAGTGTTGTTGGCCATCACGTTGCTGGCCATTGCCCTTCCGATCTTGCTCGGTCTCAGAAATTTCGACTTGGATCTCCAAGCTAGAGGAGCCGAACTGACCGCTGCGACCTTATTGGCTCAAGAAAAGTTGACGGAGGCCGAGCTGGCCGGCCAATATCCCGTCGGCGAAACGACAGGAGATTTCGTGAGTACCCCGTTCGGTGCCCCATCGACGGTACAACTCGCTGATCGCGCCATCGGATATCGATGGAAACGCACGATCTTGACGACGCCGTTAGAGCTCATTCGAGAAATTCGCATTAAGGTCTCATGGTTTCGTGGCGAGGTGGAAGAAGCGGTAGAAGTGAGCACCTATGTCTTTTCAGGACTCACCTCCTAAGACCGAGGGCGGTTTCACGCTCATTGAGATCTTAGTCGCCGTCACTTTGCTGGCCACCATCGCCGCGATGGTCTTTGGCTCGCTCATTTCGACGACGCGAGCGGTGGATGCCGGGAGAGAACATGCGACCAAGGAGCAGCGGCTTAGACAGATCCTACGCCTCATGGCTGAGGAACTCTCGCTCAGCAAAAAAGATACGGCATACCCGTGGGTCGGCATGAACGGGACACAGGATGGACAACCGGCAGACACCGTGGCGTTTCTTGCGATCAGCCGTGCTTCGACCACCGTCTCAATGAAAGAGAGCGAGAACGTCCGAGTCGTCTACACACGCGAACGCGATCGGCTGATTCGATTCACGCGCAGAAATTTGTATGGCCTCACCGATGAGTCACTGGATCAAACGGAGTTGGCGGATCGAGTCAGCGGATTCAATATCCGCTATTACGACGGAAAAGGCCGAGTCTGGCTCGATGAGTGGCAAACACCCACACCGCCGACCGCCTTACTCCTTGAAATCACATTTCAACAACCGGATTCCTCACCCTGGACGGTGCGCGAGTGGATCACGATCGGAACCTCATGACCGTGAACTGGCAAGAAGCATGGAAAGAAATCTTGGCGTGGATCGGGGGCGGACTCTGCCTCCTCATCATCTGCATGGCGGCCACGTTCCCATATAGTGCACTGCAAGCACGGTTAGTTGCGGAAGTGAATCGAGCAACCGGCATGGATGTCAGAGTGGCAGACTGGTCCATCGGGTTTCCCCTAGAGCTTGAGTGGCAAACCATTACCGTATCGAAAGCCGATTGGACAGCGATTCAATTGGCCGAGCTCCAGGCCACGATTGACATCTGGCAAGCACTCAGCGGCAGCCTTGGGATCGATCTCGTGATGCATCTGGACCAGGCCTCACTCAAGACCGGTCTGGCGACCGGGACGCTGGCGGCATCATCCTTTTCCATGACCGGACCAGTTACCATCAAAGGACAGCTGCAACAGATCGATCTCTCCAAAGTCCTGCACCGATATGTCACACACGGCTCCATGAGCGGTCAATTCTCCCATCGAGTCGACTCCCTACATGTACCGATCGAAGCGATGAAGGGGGAAGGAACCTGGCAGGCTGAGGCCACCGATCTTACCGTCGATCAGATTCCAGTCGGGAGCGGGCGAATACTGTCATTGTCCTTCAACAAGGTCTCAGCGGGATTGATATGTCGAGACCGCGTCTGTACGGTGACGGAGCTGAATGGGGATGGAATCGACGGCTCATTCTCTGGAAGAGGGACCATCACGCTCCATCAACCGATCCAGAACAGCCAACTGGCGCTCAACGTGACCGTCGTTCCTGGTTCCGGGTTCGCCGCCAAATCCAGTGCGCTTGGAATCCCATCGGTACCATCAGGAACTCCTTTCCCATTCAAACTTGTGGGGACATTGGCACAGGCACGGATAGCATTGTAAAGTAGCACGGACTTTCAAGTTCCAAGTTTCATGTTTCACGTATTCCGATAACATGAAACTCGAAACGAGGAACAGGAGACTCAGGTAGACTCATGGCGATTGTAAACGAATGTGTCGGACTCGACATTGGGCAGACGGGATTGAAGGCGGTCCGGTTTCGACGACGCCTCAGCGGCCGAGAAACCATTGACTATTTTCACCATCCCCTGCCGTTCGCCCGTCCAGAGAATCTCGAGCCGGCCAAGCGCGTGCAATCCTTACGGAGTTTTTTGTGGAAAAACGGTCTCTACGCCACCGATCGATTGGTCACGGCAATTCCCTGCCAAGACCTGTTTGTTCGGACCCTCTCCTTTCCCTTTAAGGACTCGACCAAACTCGAGCAGGTGGTCCCGTTTGAAGTCGAGAATCTCGTGCCCATGCCCCTGGAAGACCTGGCGATCGGCAGTCTCATCCTGCCACCAGGACGAACCATGGATGGCGCGATTCGCGAGAGTAAAGGATCAGAGGTTTTGATCACGGCGGCGCCGAAAGACACAGTCGCCGAGCACCTTCGGTTTTTGGCGCAAGCCGATGTGGAGCCATCGGCCATCAATGTCGATGCGATGGCGCTGTTTTCAGTCACGCAGTACCTGAAGGACGAAGGCGCCGAAGTCCCCCAGGATCTCGCCATCATCGATGTAGGCGCATCGAAGACGACGCTGTGCCTCATCCATGAAGGACGACCGATCGTGCTGCGCACCATTCTCTGGGGTGGCAATCATGTCACCCGTGCCTTGGCGATCCGACAGGCCTGCAGCTTCGCCGATGCCGAGCGACAAAAGCGGACAATCGCGGTCGAACAAGTAGGTGGGCTCTTGGAACCACTCCTACGAGAAGTTCGTATCACCTTGCAGGCCCATGAAGGGACGGAGCGAGGCCGTTTAACCCACTGCTGGGTCTCCGGTGGCGGCTCCAAACTGCGGGAGATCGGCGGATTCGTCGCACGACAGTTGGGACTCTATCCAGTGGGCCCACGCCAAGGGTTTGATGCCAACAGCCCGCGAGCATTTTCTATCGCTTTCGGACTCGCGATTCACCCAAAGATCGTCAAACCACGGTGGCGATTTACTCCCTCTCCAACAGGGCTTGCGTTGGATCTCAAAAGCGTGGCGGATGCTGCATCCCCCCAGGCTGGCCCATCACTACAGGACCGCCGTCTCGCGATCGGTGCCGCGGTGATCATCGCGCTGCTTGCAATCGCGGACTTTGCGACCCACTTCATGCTGAAAGATCAGCGGGTCGTCCAGCTCAAACAGGAACTGAACAGCCGATACGAACAGGTATTTGGAACGAGTACGACCCCGGGAGATGAGTTGGACCAGGCGCGGTACCGAATAGGAGCACTCGACAAAGCGCTCGGCACCGTGGATGGGACTGACGGAACAATCCTGGCCACGCTCTCGACATTCGTCAAACAATTGCCGGCCGGAACGACTCCCAAGGTCCGAGAGCTGACCGTGGATGGCTCCGTTCTGCTCATGGAAGCCGAAACGACGTCGTTCGACGCCGTTGAAAAGATCAAACTCACATTGGCATCGAGTCCTCGGCTGACGGATGTCTCCGTGATGGAAACCCGGGTGGGGGCCGCTCCCAATCAAGTCGTCTTTCGTCTGACCGCGACGGTGAAGCAACCATGATCCAGACGTTTCGAGAACGGTGGCGCCAGATGTCGCAACGTGAACGGACGCTCGTCCTATTGGGCGGCGTCGTCATCGGCTCTAGCCTTCTCTTTATCGTGGTTGTCGATCCCCTCTTGGAAAAGTTGGATCGACTCGAGCGCCAGGCGATCCGGAAACAGAAAGACCTGACCGAGTTGGCCTCACTCGGTCAGGTCTATGCCACGAAACGCGCCCGTCTGACGCAAGCGGAACACCGCATGCCCGGCGCCGACCAGCACTTTTCTCTCCTGACCTTCATGGAGGAAGCGGCGAAGACGACTCATGTGCGCGAACGGATCACGGGAATGCAGCCGCAGGTCCAATCCTTGACCCAAGGCTATGAAGAAACGGCCGTTGACCTACGGCTGGAGGGTGTGCAATTGCCTGAGCTTCTGGCCCTGCTGGTGGCCATCGATCAAGCCCCGTACGGCCTTCAGATCCGACACCTGCAAATCCGTCCAAAATACGATAACCCCGTCAATCTCGACGCTACCGTCCGAGTCTTGAGCTATGGCAAAAGCTAATGAGCAGGGCGTCGCCCTAGTACTCGCGCTGCTTGTCCTCACCCTACTCACCGCCCTCATCCTCGAGTTTGATGCGGAAGCACGCCGCGAATACCGTGAAGCGGCCGCCTTCCGAGACAGTTATAAAGCCGACATGCTGACGCGCGCGGCGGTCAAAGCAACCCGTGCCGTGTTGATGCAGGATTTCTTGCGGGAACGAGTCACCGGCGAAAAATTCGACGCCCTGACCGATATCTGGGCCATGCCGATTAAGAATTATCTGATCGGAGACGGACTCCTGACCGCGCAAATCGAAGATGAACGGGGAAAGCTCAACCTGAACGATTTGATTGCGACCTCCGGGGGAGATCTCGAACAGAAAAAGAAAATATTTCGGGTCAAGCGGTTGTTCGAACTGCTTCAACTCAATCCCAACCTGGTCGACGCCGTTGTCGATTGGCTGGACCAGGATGACGTGCCTCAGCCGAGCGGCGCAGAAAGCTCCTATTACCAGTCACAGAAGCCTCCGTACCGTGCTGCCAATGGTCCGCTTCCCGCACTGGGAGACCTTCGGCTCGTGAAAGGATTTACTCAGGAGATCATTGATCGACTCGCACGATATGTCACGGTCTACCCCATGGAAGGCGGAGGGGTTGTCAATCTGAATACGGCCGACCTGATCGTGATCCAATGCCTCAACGAAAGAATTACCCAAAGCATGGCCATGGAAGTCGTCCAGGGCCGCCCCTACAGAACCAAAGTGGACCTCGACCGGATCAGTAGTTTTCAAGAAGTAGGACAGACAATGAGAAATGACTATGATGTCAAATCAGACTACTTTTCCGCGCGGCTCTCCATCACTGTGAATGAAACCATCAAGACCGCCTTCGCAATCCTCAAACGAGATTCTAGTAAGGGTGACAGTACCGTGGAATACATGCGGATGCTCTAACAGCACAGGAAGAATTTTGCGTTTCGGGTCTCTGGTTTCAAGTTTCTGGTTTTCTGCTATGAAACACGAAACTCGCACCGCGAAACCTGAAACCTCAAACTTGAAATTGGCCTGTTAGCTGAGCGGCATGGTAAGTGCCACTTCATTGCCCCGCTCGTTATAGATCATCGTGGGAAAAAAGGCGCGGGTCAGAAAGATTCCCCGACCATTCTCAGCCTCTGACTCGCGGGCTTCATGGGCGTGATCGAGCAGAGTGCGCCATTGGAATCCCTTGCCTTCATCGATAATCCGATAGACCAGACGGTCAGCCGCTCGATCATGCACAATATGAATGGTCACGCTCCGGTCTCTCAATTGAGCCTGTGACCGACGCGTGGCTACCAGTTTCTCATACTGGCCATCCAGCAAAGCCTTCTGCTTGTCCTGACTGGAAATCTCAAGATTTCCGTGCTCAACGGCATTGAACAGCAATTCTTGAAGCGCGCCACGAAGCTGAAGTTGGCGAATCGGCGATACTGTGGAAGCCGTGGTTTTGATGAGCCACGACACGATCCCCGGAATATGCGCGGGATCGGAATCCACTGACAACCGATAGTCCGCGCTGCGGATTCCCGGAAGATCCGTAAGATCGTCTGGAATCACGTCCTTCGCCCGTTGCAACACATGAGCAAGCTCCGCTTCAGCGATCGGTTTGTGGAGATAATCCACGGCTCCGGCACGGAACGCTTCAAGAATGGTCTGTTCTGGGGCCTCCAAGGCCATGACGATGACGGGACAGAGTTCACGACGAGCGTACAAGTCCTTCACGAACGCCATGCCGGTCCCCTCACGGAGGAAGAGATCCGTAATGACGATGTCGGGCGCCACTGAGTCGATGAGCGTCATCGCCGAGTCAGGATCGGAGGCCGCGACGACACTGTACCCTCGTCCCTGTAATTGTTGCCCAATCCGAGCCTGAGTCTCTTGGGAGGGATCAACCACCAGCAGTTGATACGCAGCCTGTTGCGTCGTCATGCAGCCATGCCTTTATCGAGGACATTGCGCAATGCGGCCAGGAGACTGGTGAGTTCTCGTTCTAGAACAGGATACACTTCCACCGCGCGGTGTTGGTTGTCGGCCTTTGCAACCTCCTCAAGTTCTTTGCAGGCGGCAAGCGCGGCTGGGGCGCAAAACTGTAAGATCGCCCCTTTCAATCGGTGACTCGATCTCGCCAACCCCGTCATGTCCCCCGCAGTCAATGCAACCCGAGCCTCCTGTAAGTCTTTAGGGCCTTGCTCAACAAAAATCTCAGCCATCATTTGAAACGTCTCCCGGTCGTGGTCGATACGCTCGAGGGCTTCTGCCATGTTGAAGACTGATGTAGAACTCATCGCCGACTCCTTGGAAGATCTCAGACTATTCAGGCGGTAATCTCCACTCCCATTACCGCCACATCGTCGGGGAATTGGTCATGCCCCAACCATCGTACCACCTCGGCAAGCATGCCGGACATAACTTCCGTCATCGGTCGTCGTCCAAGCGTACGAACCGTCTGTTCCAAACGATCTTGCCCCCAGAGATTGCCGTTCGAGTTCGGTACTTCATAGAGACCGTCGCTCAATAAATACAGCCGATCACCCGGTTCGACCGAACAGGTCTCGGTGACGTACAACGTCGAATGATGGAAGCCCAGCGGGAGATTGGGTCTTGCGAGCCAAGAGACGTCTCCGGACCGGCGGTGGAGAAACGCCCCGCTATGCCCGGCTGTGGCGTACGACAAGGTGTGGCAACGGACATCAAGTGTCGCAAACACGATCGTGAAATAGTGTCCATTCTCGGTCAGCGGAAACTGTTTGTTGGCTTCAGTGAGGATCGCACCAGGATCACTCGACCCGATATGGCGAAACAAGCTTTCTCTGCGAAGAAAGGTGGCAAACGATGCGGATCGCAACGCCGGCGACACCCCATGGCCTGACGCATCCAGCAGATACAACCCCAGGAGGTCGTCACTCCAGGGAACGATATTAAAGAGATCTCCGCCTAACGCGAGCGAGGGCCGATAGACGCAGACCATCTGGACACCGGGTGCGATGGTCCCCGCGGCCGGCAGCAACGACTCGACATAGCGCGCGGCCGACTGCAGTTCCCGTTCGAGGGCTTCCTGCTTCTGCCGAATCTCCGCCGTCACATCCTCCAGCCGCCGAATAAGTCCAGCCGCTCGCATCCCGGCCTGGACACGCGCAGTAATTTCATACTTACTGGCCGCTTTGCTGAGGAAATCATCGGCGCCACGAGCCAGCCCTTCGGCGATCTGTTCCGGTCGATCGTGACTCGTCATCATCAGGATTTGACTCGAGAGAAGCGCAGGATCCTGGCGAACGGCTTCGCAGAACGACGGACCGTCCATTTCCGGCATCATCCAGTCCAGTATGGTCAGATCCGGACGCTCACGCTGGAGCAGCTCAAGCCCTGCCTTGCCGTCACCGGCTTGCAGCACGCGATACCCGAGTCGTTTCAATCGTGCTGCGAGGGCAAGACGAGCGGTAGGTTCATCGTCCACGATGAGTACGGTCTTCGACCCACGCTGGTCATGGTCAAGAGGCGAGGTTGCGGCTGATGGCGTTACCATGGCAGAGGACTCAACATGAAGTACCAGCCCATTCACGGCTATCGAGTGTGTGCGCCATCGAGCATCGGCTGGTGTTCTTTGCAGCCCGACTATGCCGCCCGGCGATGTCCTTCGATCGCATCCTGTTCGTTCTCATAGACGGGAATCAATTTTTGGATGTTGGCGAGATTCATGATTTCCCGCACATAGCTCTGCGGCCTTAACATGCTCACTTGTCCTTGGCTCAACTTGAAATTCTGAGAGACCAAGGCCAGCAGACCAAGTCCCGAACTGTCCACAAACCTCACCTCCGCCATATTCAAGATCAGATACCGACATCCTCTCTGCCGAATGGTTTCCACGGCCGCCTTGAATTGTTCGCGATTTGCATAGGTGAGGTCTCCGGTCAGCTCAAGTACTACGCCGTTCGGAACAAGGCGCTCCTTCGTTTGCATCGACATGGGTTCCTCCTGCGTTCAAGTCACGTACTATTGGCTCGAGTTTGTTCGTAAGGCGGCCCGAGCGTCAGCCGCCGCGTTCGTCGTGTACAACATGGTGACGATCCTCACTACCGCTATGGCCACAGGCACGAGATGGATATCTCCTCAGGACTCAACAGTGGCTGACATGAGCCAAGATCGCCTCGACAATATCACCCAGCGGGAGCACTTTGTCGACTCCCCCAAGCTTGATCGCTTCTTTCGGCATCCCGAACACCACACAGCTCGCCTCATCCTGCGCGATCGTGAAGGCACCCGCCTGTTTCATCGTCAACATTTCTTTGGCACCATCGGCGCCCATCCCGGTCAAGATCACACCCACGGCATTGGCCCCGGCGTAACGGGCCACCGATGCAAACATGACATCAACCGACGGTCGATGCCGGTTGACCGGAGGATCCTGGTTGACTTGTACAGTATACCGGGCGCCATTCCTGACGAGCCTCATATGGTACCCACCCGGAGCGATCAGGGCATGGCCTGGTAACACACTATCGCCGTCTTGCGCCTCTTTGACGGCGATGCGGGAAAGGCCGTTCAGCCGTTCAGCCCAGGTCTGGGTAAACCGTTCGGGCATGTGCTGCGTGATCAAAATCGGCGGGGTATTCGGCGGGAGCACCCGCAACACGTCCTTGACGGCCTCGGTTCCCCCCGTCGACGATCCGATCGCGATAATGGTATCCGTGGTCTTGATCATCGCGGAGGACATTGTCGACGATGAGGATTGAGCGGTCATAGGGCGCCCTTCACTCTTTCCTCCGATGTCTTTTCTGCCCACCCGAGCCACAGAGGCGGCCTTGATCTTGGTGATCAGATCGTGGGCCACTTCCTCCATGCCTTCGCGGAGATCGATCTTGGGCTTCGTAATGAAGTCGACCGCCCCCAGCTCAAGCGCACGGAGCGTCGTCTGACATCCGACCTCAGTCAACGAACTTACCATGACGACAGGCATCGGATGTCCATGCATCAGTTTCTCCAGGAAGGTGAGCCCATCCATTTTGGGCATTTCGACGTCGAGCGTGATCACATCAGGGTTGAGCGTCTTGATTTTTTGCCGGGCGATATACGGATCTGGCGCGGACCCGATCACCTCGATCCCTGGATACTTCGCCAGCAAGGTGGCAAGCACCTGCCGCATCAACGCGGAATCATCGACCGTTAAGACACGAATCTTTGCCATGAACCCCCTCCGATCTGAGTTTCAGGTCTCTGGTTTCGGGTTTCATGTTGTGAGGCAACCAGAAACTTGAAACCTAGAACGTGAAACGTTCCACCCGTTCAGAACAGCGTGACATCTTCCGCCGGCACTTGTTCCCGTTGCTGAATCTTCGCCACGTATTGTTGCTCACGGTCCACGATCGTACGGTTTTTGATCTGCTCGATCTTCTTCATCAGCACACGACCCGAATCGATGAAGTAATAGACCTTTCTCGGGTAGACATCCCCCAAATCGGAACTGTGCACCGCCAGACCTTCGCTCTTGACGTACTCCGTAACCCATCGCGCATTTTTGGCGCCTACGTCGATATGCCCTTCGTAGATCTTGCCGGCACCAAACAGTTTGACCTCCAATCGGCTTCGGATGCCCCCACGCTTCAAGATTTCATTGATCAACGATTCCATCGCAAAGGAGCCGTACCGGGTCGACTCCCCCCAGGAGTCACTTCCAGCCTCTTTCGGCTCCGGCAACATGAAATGATTCATCCCCCCGACCCTGACAATCGGATCACGGATGCAGGCTGAAATGCAGGACCCAAGCACCGTATACACGATCATCGGCTCTTTACTGACGAAGAACTCCCCGGGCAAGATTGAGGCGATTTCGTAAGGAAACCGGCTGTCGCGCATCCGACGGATATGGGCGAATTGATCCTTCTCGGTTTGACTCTGCACGATCATGGCTCCTTTTGGTAAATCGTGGGCGCCAGCGATCGAAACGGATGCCGCACCCATTGAAGACTCTCCGAATGTCCGATGAACAGGTACCCGCCGGGCCTCAAGTAGTGATGAAACTTGTTGACCAACCGCTCCTGCGTCGGCCGATCGAAATAAATCATCACGTTCCGGCAAAAGACCAGATCGAGTGGATTCTTGATGGGAAATCGGTCATCCATCAGATTGAGCCGGCGAAACTGAATCATCGATGCCAAATGCGGCTTCACCTTGAATTTCCCCGCGTTCTCGCCCTGCCCCCGAAGAAAATGGCGCCTCAGCACATCCGGTGACACATCGCGAAATCGCTCTTCGTCGTACACGCCGGCCGCGGCCTTGGCCAACACGCGTGTCGAAAGATCGGACGCCAGAATCTTGAAGTCCCATTTGGTCGGGTCGGAGACGCCCTCATACAAGGTCATCGCGATCGTGTACGGTTCTTCACCGCTCGAGCAGGCAGACGACCAGATCCGGATGCGCTTGCTTTCGGCCAATTCTGGAAGGATACGGTCTCTCAGAAAATCAAAATGCTTCGGCTCACGGAAAAAGTCCGTCTTGTTGGTGGAGATAAGATCCAACATGCGGGTGAACTCTTCGCGAGTCTGGTCTTTGGTGACCCGCTCGTAATAATCCGAAAATGTGGAGAGCCCCAATTCATGGATGCGTTTCGACAGACGCGAGGCCAACAACGTCCGTTTCTGATCGCTGAGTGAAATGCCGCTCTCATCATAAATAAGCGTGCGAAAGCGCTGAAACTCGTCCGTGGAGATCGAATGTTCCATGGCAGGTTCCTCTCGAGACAGACTACAGCAGGGTCAGTCTGCAGTATGCATGGCCCTCTATCGGTAGGCTGGAATACATTCTTGATGGCAATCGAAGAAAGGCGCAGACCAGAGCGCTCCCGCGGGCATTGCGATCAAGATGGCCGAAGAAGGGACCGGTGTTTCACCGAGCATGCCGACAACTCAGGAATCATGAGTCACTCATCGGGCCTGCACGGATCGGCAAGAGAGGCAGACAGCAGCAGTCGAGTCCGCGCACGAACGCAGGAATGGACGCCCCCGCTTCGAGAAGCCAGGGGAATCCATTCAGCCATACGCAGGCTCAGCCCATAATACCAGCGAGGTTAGAACTCCTCAAACTCGTCTGCGCCGTGCTGCACCTTACTCCCACCGGCATCCACGGTCACCGGCACCGGACGAGAAACCGGCTTACTGAGAGCCGGTTTCTTGGCCGCAGCCTTCGGAGGCATGGACCCAGACGCGCCGAATGACGGCTTCATCGAGGCCGAACCGTCTCCGCCGCTGATCTTAAACGTGCCGACTTGCCGCAGCAGCTCCCTAG
>CAZOHW010000108.1:0-11391 GCA_964579525.1 uncultured Nitrospira sp.
CCTGTCGACGTCTCGAGTGGAGCTGGCGCGCATGGTGACCATCGTAAGGGAATCGATCATAGCAACACTCGGATCGTGAGTCTTACCG
Source organism: uncultured Nitrospira sp. (assembly GCA_964579525.1). GTDB lineage: Bacteria > Nitrospirota > Nitrospiria > Nitrospirales > Nitrospiraceae > Nitrospira_D. The sequence continues at coordinate 89 of CAZOHW010000108.1, forward strand.
AGCTGGAGGTTGGTCAGACAGGCCTGACAAGATCAGCATAGACGGATTTCCTCACCCACCTCAACCTGCAGATTGTCGGCTGCACTGTCTTCTTGGAGAAAAATTTCCAGGTTCCCATTGCTATTGACCAAGGCCGACGGACTCTTCCGACTTCCTTGACTGTAGTTTTCAACCAATTCGTTGATGACATAGGTGCTGATATGAATCTCCACCTGTGGTTGTCCCATCGCCGCTCGAAATTCGCGGAGCTGTCTTGCCGTGATGTTGGAAATAAGATTCCCGAAGCGATCGACCGAGACAACTTTCCCGATCAGCACATCCTCATGCCACACAGGAATCGCCATTGAGCGACGGATCGGATCTGAAACGATCGGGCCAAAAAATGCCGGTGGAACACCTGTGCTGAGCCACGCCGCAGCCGGGGCGAACACGTCGCGGCCGTCAAAGGTCGATCCTGCCGTTTCCAGCCGATACTGCGGGTTGTCGATGTGCCAGACCTTCGCCCCAGCCTCCTGCTCCAGCACTTCACTGAACAACCCGTTGTCGGGACCGATAAAAAACGCGCGAGCCGTGGAAATGAGCAATGAGCGGCGCGACGTGCCGACTCCTGGATCAACGATGGCGACGTGAATCGTGCCTCCCGGGTAATAGCGATAACACGATTTGAGAAAGTATCCAGCTTCCTGAATCTGGTGGGAAGTAATCTGGTGAGAAAGGTCGACAATCGAGGCGGTGGGATTGATCGACAGGATGACCCCCTTCATACTGGCGACAAAACTATCCCGCTCACCGAAATCCGTCAGGAGCGTGATCAGGGGGCGTGCATCAGGCACGTCAGACTTCCTCGAATTTGATCTCCACGACCTCGTACTCGACGACTTTGACCGGTGTTGTGACCTCGACAAAGTCCCCGACCCGCTTTCCGATTAATGCACGCCCTACCGGAGACTGCACTGAAATCTTGTTGAACTTCATGTCGGCTTCATCTTGGCCGACGAGGGTATATTGCTTCTTAGACTGGGACTCCTGTTCCACGACTAACACCGTCGCCCCAAACACCACCGTGTCGCTGGTGCGTCCGGTGATCTCCACGATACGAGCATCGGCGATCTTCCCCTCGAGCTCGGAGATCCTCGACTCGATGAAACCCTGACGTTCTTTAGCCGCATCGTACTCGGCATTTTCACTCAGATCGCCATGCGCTCGCGCTTCCGCAATGGCTTCAATCACTTTCGGCCGTTCGATCTTTCGCAAACGATCCAATTCGGCCTTCAGCGCGTCATACCCTTTTTTGGTAATCGGTGTCGGCATGCTGGACCAACTCCTCAATAATCTACGTCCGATGATATTCTTGCAACGTGCGAATCGCGAGGTCTTTTTTCAGGATGGCCTCAATCCCCATCGCCGCCGCCTGGGCTCCTCGCATCGTCGTGAAATAAGGAACTCCACGATGCAGGGCTTCCCGCCGTATTGACAACGAGTCAACATGCGCTGAGGCCGTCCGCACGGTGTTCACCACGAGCGAGATTGACCCGTTCTTAATGTGATCCACGATATGGGGCCGCCCTTCCGTCACCTTATTGACGACCTCCACGGGAAGACCATGGTCGCGCAAGTATCCCGCAGTCCCGCTGGTTCCCTGGATACGCATTCCCAGCTTATGCAGTATCCGACCGACGGCGAGCGCGGCAGGGCGGTCGGATTCTTTCACACTGATGAAGACGGTCCCCGCCATCGGCAAACCCGCCCCAGCCCCTGTCTGAGACTTTGCGAACGCCCATCCAAAATCGCCGTCGATTCCCATCACTTCTCCCGTCGATTTCATCTCCGGACCCAAGAGTACATCAACACCGGGAAATTTATTGAATGGGAACACTGCCTCCTTCACGGAAAAATGCACCGGCTGTGGAGCCTGCGTGAAACCCAACTCTTCAAGTGACCGCCCCATCATCACCTTCATCGCCAGCTTGGCCAGCGGCACACCGATCGCCTTGCTGACAAAAGGCACGGTCCGCGAACCCCGGGGGTTAACTTCGAGCACGTAGACGGTTTGCCCCTTGACGGCAAACTGGGCATTCATCAGACCGATCACACCAAGTTCCAACGCAAGAAGTCGCATTTGGCGTTCGATGTCACGCACAATGGCTTTCTCTAGAGTATAGGGAGGGAGCGAGCATGCCGAATCTCCGGAATGAACGCCGGCCTCTTCGATATGCTCCATAATTCCCGCCACCACCACTGTCTTGCCGTCCGAAATGGCATCAGCATCGACCTCAATCGCATCAGCCAAATACTTGTCGATCAACACTGGATGGTTGGGAGAGGCCTTCACAGCAGAGTGCATGTACTCCAACAGCCCGGCTTCGTCGTAGACGATCTGCATCGACCGCCCACCCAAGACATATGAAGGTCGCACCATGACGGGGTAACTGATCTCGCCCGCGATACGGATCGCTTCTTCGACGGATCGTGCCGTTCCACTCTCCGCTTGACGCAATCCTAGACGAGTTAAGAGATCACGAAATCGCTCGCGGTCTTCTGCCAAATCAATCGCATCCGGGCTCGTCCCGAGAATCCTTACGCCAGCGTTGGAAAGTGGAAGCGCCAGCTTCAATGGGGTTTGGCCACCGAACTGGAGGACCACCCCCACCGGCTGCTCCCGCTGCACGATATTGAGCACGTCTTCCTGAGTCAACGGTTCAAAGTAAAGCCGGTCCGATGTATCGTAGTCGGTGCTGACCGTCTCTGGATTACAGTTCACCATAATCGTGTCGATGGCTTCTTCTCGCAGTGCCATTGCCGCGTGGACACAGCAGTAATCGAATTCGATCCCTTGGCCGATTCGATTGGGACCACCACCAAGAATCACAACCTTCTTCCGATCCGAAGGCCGAGCCTCACACTCGCGACCGTACGTCGAATAGAGATATGGGGTATGGGCTTCAAACTCTGCCGCACAGGTATCGACCCGCTTATACGTCACCGTCCGGCCCGGGTGTTCCATGCGCATCGCGCGCACCTTGTCTGATTCGACGCCTAACAAGAGACCGATCCGCTCATCGGAAAATCCCAGTTCCTTGGCTTCCCACAGCAGACCCTCAGCGAGCGCAGCGCCGGCTCTATCCGAATGACTCACTAAGACCCGCTCAAAGTCGACTAATTGTCTCACCTGTGCCAAGAACCAGGGGTCAATCTTCGTCGTTTCAAACAGCTCTTCATTCGTCAGTCCCAGCCGCATCGCATCTGCCAAAAACCAGAGTCGTTCAGGCAACGGGGTACGCAGCACTCGGCGAATTTTTTCAATCACCTCTTGACGGTCAAATCCAACCGGAACCCCTCGATCGAGGCCGATCTTCGACATGAGTCCATTGAGATCGAGTTCGAGTGATCGAATGGCCTTCTGCAGAGCCTCCTTGAATGTTCGCCCGATCGCCATGACTTCCCCAACCGACTTCATTTGGGTCGTCAAGGTCGGGTCGGCCCCCTTAAACTTCTGGAACGCGAACCGAGGAATTTTGACCACGACATAGTCGATCGCCGGTTCGAACGATGCCTTTGTCACACCGGTGATATCGTTCGGGATTTCATCCAATGTATAGCCGACCGCCAACTTCGCGGCGATTTTTGCGATGGGAAATCCCGTGGCCTTTGACGCCAGCGCGGAGCTGCGAGACACCCGCGGGTTCATCTCGATGACGACCATCTCTCCATTCGCTGGATTGATGCCGAACTGGATGTTGGACCCCCCGGTATCGACCCCAATCTCCCGGATGATTCTGAGCGCCGCATCCCGCATTCGTTGATATTCTTTATCGGTCAGCGTCATGGCCGGTGCCACGGTGATGCTGTCTCCTGTATGCACACCCATGGGATCGAAATTTTCGATCGGGCATATGATGACGACGTTGTCCTTGAGGTCCCGCATGACCTCTAACTCATATTCTTTCCATCCAATGACCGATTCTTCGATGAGAACTTGACTGACGGGACTCATGGCCAGTGCCCAATCAATGAGCCGTTCAAATTCTTCGCGATTGTAGGCGATGTTTCCGCCGGTCCCTCCCATCGTGAAGGAAGGACGAATGATCGCCGGAAAGCCGACCGTTTCTAGCACGGCGATCGCTTCTTGCCGCGTGTGTGCCGTTCCGCTCTTCGGCACCCGTAACCTGATCCGTTGCATCGCCAGCTTGAAGGCCTCGCGATCTTCTGCCTTGTGAATCGCTTCGGCTGACGCGCCGATCAGGGTCACCCCATATTTATCGAGCACCCCCCGTTTCACCAACCCCATCGTCGTATTCAGGGCGGTTTGTCCCCCCATCGTCGGCAGCAGGGCATCCGGGCGTTCGCGGTCGATGACTTTCTCCACCACGTCCACCGTAATCGGCTCCACATACGTCCGATCAGCCATCTCGGGATCCGTCATGATCGTGGCAGGGTTACTGTTGATCAGAATGACGCGATAGCCTTCCTCCTTCAACGCCTTGCAGGCCTGTGTGCCGGAGTAATCGAATTCACAGGCCTGTCCGATAACAATCGGGCCTGACCCGATCATGAGGATGGACTGAATGTCCGTTCGTTTGGGCATAACTCGTTTTGGGTACTCAGCTCGATGGTTGAATAGGGCCAATCAGGGGTCGATAGGGAGGTGGTAGAGGTTGCTCCCCCCCATGAGCGGCATAGTAATACTTCAGGGCCTCAGGGATCCAAGCCTCAATCTGATTGATCCGCGCCACATCCGACGGATGAGTGGAGAGAAACTCGGGGATCGTCTGCTGCGCACGAAAACACATCTTTCCGATCATCTGCTTTGGGCACCCGCTCATCCGCTCCCAAAATGGAACGGCCTCACGAGGATCATAGCCAGCTTGCGCCATCAGTTTAAGCCCGATATAGTCCGCTTCGGATTCTTGCTTTCGTTCAAACGGTAACGACACGCCGACGCCATAGGCGCTCATTGCCGCAATCGCCGCATCCGGACGTCCTGCCACGGCTCCTGCGGCAAGAGCACCGACCTGCCCGATCATTTCAAGCATGCTCCGGCTGTACCGCTCTGCTCCATGACGTTGAAGCGCATGCGCCACCTCATGCCCGATCACTGTTGCCAACCCCTCTTCATTCTTCGTGATCTTCAAGATCCCCGTGAACACCGCGACCTTCCCGCCCGGTAACGCAAAGGCATTAATCGTCCGGTCATCTCGAATGATCGCGAACTCCCATTGATATTCCGGCTTGTTGGCCACCGCCGCAATACGCATCCCGACACGATTGACCATTTCATTCAACTCAGGATCCTCGCTGACGGGAGCTTTGCGCAACAACTCACGATAGGCGCTGGTACCCATCTCAATTTCTTTTTCCTCAGAAATATAAATAAACTGATCGCGAGCAGTTCCTGGCGCCTTGACACATGCGGTCAACAATGTGGCTATGCTGCCTGCGAATCCCACTCTCATTACACACGATGCCGCCAATAGCCGTCGAGTGCAGTCCAGCAGCAACGCTCGGCGACCGATCGGCACCGAGAACACATCGTTGAATCTGTGATCTGTCGGTTCTGTCATGGCAAATCATCGATTCCGCGGCAACCCTGAAATGACCTGTCACCATGATTGGCACGGCCTTGATCAGGGCATCCACAGATACATGAACTGCGGCGTTCCACCTCGAACGAACGACGTCAGATCCAGATCGGCCAGACCAGCCAACCCACCTGGCGCCAGCACCTTGGAATAGACATTGTTGGAATATTCACCAGGACGTGTATAGGTCACAACCCGCGCCTCCGTGAGCCCCGCCTTCTTCTTCGCCAATTCAACGGCATCTTCCAGATAACCGATTTCATCGACCAGTCCTTCAGCTTTCGCCTGCTCACCAGTGTAAATGCGTCCATCCGCCAGCTTCTTAATCTGGTCCATATGAAGATTGGATCGGCCTTCCTGCACGATCATCAAAAAACGATGATAGAACGAATCGATCAGTCCTTGGAAGATGGCTCGTTCTTCAGCCGTCATGGTCCGAAACGGCGACCCCATGTCTTTACGAGGTCCTGATGTCACAGACGTGGCTTCCACCCCTATTTTCTCGAGCAACCCTCGTGCATTGATCGTAAGCATGATCACACCGATACTGCCTGTGACCGAGGAGGGATGCGCCATGACCGAATCAGCCGCCGCAGCAATATAGTAACCGCCTGATGTCCCAAGATCCATAATCGACGCGATGATGGGAATTTTTCTCGTGGTTTTGAACGTCTTGAGCTCGTGATAAATAATATCCGACGCCGTCACGGTCCCCCCGGGTGTATTAATCCGGAGAACGATCGCCTTCACGTTCTCATCTTTAGTCGCCTTCGTCAGTTGCTCTTTGACACTGGCAATCATGCTGGGCGCCGGTCGGAATCCCTCTTTTTCTTGAGAGCTGATCATTCCGGAAATCTCGACCAACAGGATTTTAGCTCTTCCAGTCCCTTCGACCTGCGTTTCTTGAAGCGGGCCTGGAGCGGAAAACAACGGGATATTAATGCAGCCAGACAGCAAGAATCCGATAAATCCAATGACAAAGCCGTTACGCATGATGGGTCTCCATGAGCCGCACGAATTCTTTAAACAAATAGGCGGCATCGTGCGGTCCTGGTGCCGCCTCCGGATGGTACTGCACTGAAAAGACCGGCTGATCCTCACACACCATGCCTTCAACCGACTGATCGTTTAAGCTGATGTGCGTGATCGATAATTTGCCATAGCGTGTATCGATAAGGGGTGAAGTGTTCGGTACCTCTGAAAAGGAAGTCGGTTCACGCACGGCGAAATTATGGTTCTGCGAAGTCATTTCAACTTTTCTGGTCCGGAGATCCATCACAGGATGATTGACACCATGGTGCCCGAATTTCAGCTTGTAGGTCTCGAGACCGAAGGCCAGGCAGAGAATCTGGTGGCCGAGACAGATGCCGAAGATCGGAAACCGTCCGATCAGTTCTTGCACCGCTTTGACGGCATAGGGAAGACCTTCTGGATCACCGGGCCCATTCGAGAGGAACAGGCCGTCTGGGTTGAGCGCGGTGACTTCAGCAGCCGACGTCGAGGCCGGCACAACTGTGACATGGCATCCGACATCCACCAATCTTCTCAGAATATTGCGTTTAATGCCGAAGTCATAGGCAACCACTCGCCAGCGGCGAGACGTGTGGTGCGCCTGACCATTCACCGGCGACGTCAGTGCCCAATCCCCGGACCCCGCTGTCCATTCATAGGAGTGCGTAGCCGTGACTTCGGCGGCCAAGTCTCGACCGATGATGCTGGGCGCTTGCCGGGCCCTCTGAACAGCGCGTGTGTGATCCAGGTCAAGATGGGTAATGACCCCTTGCTGTGACCCATGCTCTCGCAAATGCCTGGTCAAGGCTCTGGTATCAATGCCTTCGATCGCCACAATCTTGGATTCGGTCAACGACTCTTGTAATGTCTGCTTACCTCGCCAGTTACTGACAAGACGACTCGCTTCCAGGACCACAAACCCTTCTGCCCAGGGTCGACGGGATTCCACATCATCCGGTGTTATTCCGTAGTTGCCGATGTGGGGACAGGTCATTGTCACGATCTGTCCCTTATAAGACGGATCCGTCAACACCTCCTGATACCCAGTCATCGCCGTATTGAACACGACCTCTCCAACTGTCTCACCTTCATAGCCAAGGGCACGTCCTTCAAATACGGTCCCATCGGCCAATGCTAATACTGCATGTTTCACGACGGTATCCCATTCTGTCCCAACGACTGTTTTGCCCTGAGACCGATCAGCACCACTCCCAACACAAGGTTGATCATATACAACGACCTGATCGGCAAAAGGATGCGAAACAACGATTCCAGCGCTGCTTTCTTGGCCACTTCATCCTTTGTCGCAAAGGCTTGCGCCTGGAGCCCTGCGGCCTGAGGATGGAGCACGGCAACAATGAGCACGACTATCACGACCATGCTCGCCAACACCAGTATCTCACCCCGGGACACGCGCACGATGGGATTTCTGCTCCACCATCGATACCAGATGGCCAAACAGAGGACCACCGCTGCTCCTACAATGAAACGTTGATAGCCCTCAAACGCGCGTGTCAAAAACATTCCACCGGAATCTTGCCCTCCGAACGTATTGAATACGGCTGGGATCACCGCTCCGCTCAGCACGATCATCCCACCCACCCACACCGCGAGGGCTATCCACTCAAGCGTGACACAACACACTATCAACCCGCGTTTCACCGCGCTACTGCTCCACTGGAGCAGCCTCGAACACGATCCGGCCACCGACAATGGTCATCTGAACCAACCCCTTGACCTTCCATCCCGCAAAGGGCGTGTTTCGGCTCTTTGAACGAAATTTTGACGGATCAACTTCCCATGGCTCTTGTTGATCGACAATCGTCACATCGGCATCTGCACCAACCGCCAATGTTCCCTTTTTCAGTCCAAAGGCCGCTGCCGGAGCAGAGGTCAGTTTCTGAACCGCTTGTTCCAGGGAAAGCACCCCCTCCTCAACCAATCCCAAGGTCAACGGCAAGGCGGTTTCAAGTCCAACGATCCCGAACGGAGCTTCGGTAAAATCTTGCTGCTTTTCTTGGGTGGCATGCGGCGCATGGTCCGTCGCAATGACATCGATGGTTCCATCACGCAACCCTTCCTTGATCGCTTGCACGTCAATCCATGTGCGTAACGGAGGATTCATCTTCGCAAAGGTATTGTATCCTCGCACCACTTCTTCCGTGAGGATGAAATGATGGGGACAAGCTTCGGCCGTCACAAGAATCCCTCGAGCCTTGGCCTCTCGGACCATTCGAACCGATCCAGCCGTACTAATATGGGCGAGATGGAGCCTCGCACCGGTCAGTTCCGACAACGAAAGATTCCGCGCGACCATCACATCTTCCGCCGCAGAGGGAATGCCGGGCAATCCCAACTCGGTCGAGACCAATCCCTCGTTCATACACCCGCCTTCGGCCAGATGCAGGTCCTCGCAATGGTCCACGACGGTCAGATCGAAGGCCAGCGCATACTCCATCGCTCGTCGCATGACGAGGCTGTTCATCACGGGCTTCCCATCGTCGGAAATCGCGACGCAACCTGAACGCCGCAAATCACCGATTTCCGCCAATTCTTTCCCTTCCGACCCCTTGGTGATCGCGCCGATCGGCAAGACGTTCGCAAGACCGGCGGACCTCGCTCGCTCCAAGATAAATTCCGTCACCGCTTGGTTGTCATTGATCGGGTTGGTATTCGGCATACAACAGACCGTGGTAAACCCACCCGCGACGGCCGCGGCGCTTCCACTCTGGATCGTTTCCTTGTATTCAAATCCCGGCTCTCGAAAATGAACATGTACATCGACAAAGCCAGGCACCACGAGTTTGCCATTTGCATGAATGGTCTTGCTAGAAGTTGAAACAGACAGATTCGGCCCCACCGCCGCAATCTTGCCGTCATCGATCAAGACATCAGCCAGGCCAACAAACCGGCCAGGGTCAACGACATGCCCCCCTTTGATCAAAATCGACACGATACGCCCTCTCTATAATTCATAGAATCTGTTGACCTGATGATTTAGTACGGTACTTACCTATTCAAGCTCCGCTAGCCGTTTCCTCACTCAACAGATCAAGAGATCATTAAATTCACGAATTGGCCCCGGACATCAGATACAGAATTCCCATCCGCACCGCCACTCCATTCGCCACCTGCTCAAGGATGACGGAGGACAAACTGTCGGCCACATCCGGAGCAATTTCGACTCCTCGATTGATCGGTCCCGGATGCATGACAATCGCACCAGGATCGGCAAGCTTGACTCGCTCGGCCGTTAAACCATAAAGCCGCGAGTACTCCCGAATCGTTGGAAACAGCGCGCGGCCCTGGCGTTCGAGTTGGAGGCGAAGCATCATGATGACATGCACGCCTCGCAGGCCTGTATCCATATCGGCATACACGGTTGTCCCTAATTTTTCGATATTCCGAGGCATCATCGTCGGCGGTCCAATCAGACGAACCTCAGCCCCAAGTTTGCTGAGCGCATAAATGTTCGAGCGCGCCACACGACTATGTGCGACATCTCCGACAATGGCGACTCGCAACCCTTCGAACCGCATTCCCCGTTGACGGATCGTATAGAGGTCCAACAATGCTTGCGTCGGATGCTCATGCCACCCATCACCTGCATTGATCACCGACGACTTAACTCCCCTCGCCAGGGCTTCTGCTGCTCCCGCCGAAGAATGCCGCAGTACGATGATATCGGCCTGCATCGCCTCGATATTGCGGGCCGTATCGAGGAGTGTTTCGCCTTTGACCACACTGCTCGAGGAGGGAGAAAAATTAATGACGTCGGCGCTCAGCCGTTTCGCAGCCAACTCGAATGACGTGCGGGTTCGCGTGCTTGGCTCAAAGAAGAGGTTGACGACGGTCTTGCCCCGAAGTGCAGGCACCTTCTTAATCTCGCGGCCCGTCACTTCCTTAAACGAATCGGCTGTCTCGAGAATCAGCCTGATCTCGTCCACTGACAATGGCGCAAGGCTCAACAAGTCTTTCTGTTTGAGACTCATCGTTTCCCCCGCTTCAGTGGTTGAGAATAATGACCCGGTCATCTTCCCCTTGCTCTTCCAACAGTACCCGAACTTGTTCATCCCGCGAGGTTGGAAGATTCTTCCCGATGTAGTTGGCCCGGATCGGAAGCTGACGATGGCCCCGATCGACCAACACAGCCAATTGAATTTCTTCGGGCCGCCCAAGATCCATCAAACCATCCATCGCCGCCCGAATCGTCCGTCCGGTAAACAACACATCGTCAACCAAGACGACGACTTTATTCGTCATATCAAACGGCACCGAGGTTTTACGCAAAACCGGCTGAGATTTACGCAACGCGAGATCATCTCGATAGAGCGTAATGTCCAATTCGCCGATCGGAACTTGGACACCCTCAATGCTCTGAATTCGCTTGACCAACCGATGAGCAAGATGCACGCCCCCTGTTCGAATCCCGACTAAAGCCAGATCTTTCACACCTTTATTTCGTTCCAAGATCTCGTGGGCAATGCGCATCATGGCGCGGGAGATATCCCCAGCATCCATAATCAGCTTTTCATCTTTACTCTCCCTTGGCTTATTAACGCCTGAGGTCATAGTTAGATAACCCGAATGCTCGGCTTCACCCCGAATTGTGGACATAAAAAAACCTCCCCACCTGTTTTGGCGGGAAGGTCGTATGAGAACCGGCACAGACCGGACCGTAATTCATAACCAGATCCTTGCTCACCTCTCAGG
>CAZOHW010000109.1:0-11381 GCA_964579525.1 uncultured Nitrospira sp.
ATGTACCTAGCATCATCGTATGTATTGGGTCGGATCCCATTCAGTGGAGTCCGTTAGACAAGCAGCGGCATCGCATGTTGATGGGGAGCCAGACCACCGTGGAAGGCGTGATAGCACAATTCGACGATCTTCTAAGAAGCCGGTCGGCTCACCGTTCGACTTTTAAGGAGACGCAAAACAATGCCGTCACACCCTCCGCGTAACTACATGATTCATGACGGTCCCGAGCACCGTTGAGGGAGGAAACCGCATAGCCCCGCACGTCTGCATCTCCGGACAGGCTGTCTTCACCAAGACAATCTGTTCATCCCTAGCAAGTTCATTGATATTGAACATAGCACTGATCACAGAAATCCATACGAATCAGCGCCGGCTTTTCGGCCCATGTTTTGCTATCTCAACCTATTAAGTCATTGCTACTTCCAATAAAGTCGTCGAAATGAAGAGGAGTATTGTCATGCATGAGCATAATGAAATCACACCACAGTACAGGGAATGTATCGCAGCCTGTACCGCATGTGCCCAGATTTGTAATACCTGTAGCGATGACATGATCGGCATGCAGGGCCAGAGTCATGACATGGAGCTTATGGCGCACTGTATCAGGCTTTGTCGCGAATGCGCTGATATATGTTCCTTGACAGCGCAATGGTTGAGTCGCCTGTCCCCGCTTTCAGAGCAATTGTGCCGACTCTGCGCACAAGTCTGTGAAATCTGTGCTGAGACATGCGAACAACATGCGCCACACCATGCACTGTGTTCGACATGCGCTCAAGAGTGCCGACTCTGCGCCGGTCTTTGTCGAGACATGGTAGGAACACAAGCCCTGTGAATGTCCCGATGCCATGCTGGTTACACAAACACCTCTTCAATAAGGAGGTCGTACCGGCAGTTCATGCGAAGCAACGAACATGCATGCCTATTTCCTATTGAAACAAGCCATTCTCGTCGTGGCGTTATTCATGGTCGCGATGCAACCGTTATGGAGGATGGAAGCACGGAGTGAACCGATATCGGAACCACAGCAAGGAGGGCCAGGCCCAACCGATCCAACACCAAAACCGTCTGCTCCTAGACCGAATCCAGGCCCTCCAGCTCCCATGCCGTCCCCCAATCCAGTTCCGCCCCCAGACCCAGTTCCACCGCGTTAGCGAGGACACAATCAATGGATCAAACCAAGCAGTGCCAATCACCGGAGCCCTCATATGAGGAATCTCTGCGATTGGGTTGGGCGCTATTGTGGCGTGCAGTCGGCAGTTTTCTCATGCTGATGTTTGCGATGAACGTCGGCTTGTTGGCACTGCTGCCTGAACTCACGAGAACGACTCCCTCACTCTGGGTCACAGTGACGCCGTTAGCAGTCACAACCGTGGTGTCCGCATTGTTCATCATGCCTTTCGTGGTACGGACGCTCGTGCGGATACCGTTCCGCGGTTTCCACGTCACGATTGTCCGCGACACCCAACTCATACACGATCAGTAAGTGCTTACTCACGAGAATGAAATGACCGTTAACAGTCGTTAATGGGTCACAGGCTCAATGTCGCTCGGAAGATCAGCAGAGGAAGTCGCCATCACCCAATTTGTGAAAGAGATACCGTTCATGAGTCGGATAGCCGTGTGTCTTTTACGACTTGATGGATCTGCGCATACAGCCTTTCGGTCGCTACTTCTTTGGTAACCAACGCATCTGCACCAGCTCGATGGATAGCCTTCCGATTACTAGGTCCGGTATTGATGGACAGGCCGATAACATGAATGTCTGGGTGTTTTAACTTGATACAGGCGGTCGCCTCGATCCCATTGATGTTCGGCATGTTGATATCCATGAGAACGAGATCTGGCCGAAGAGAATCGGCCAACTCAATGGCCTGCTTGCCGTCTGATCCCTCGCCCACCACATCGATGTCGTCATAGGTATTTAACATAGTACACAACGCCCGACGCACCATAAAATGATCATCGACGAGGAGCACGCGAATTAGAGAAGATATCGCATTATGCATGGTGATAATGCTCGCTACACCCCGGCGTAAAGTCATAAAGACTATCCTAACTGTAGATGAAGGGATTGAACGCGACTACTAGAGGACCCCCTAGTCCGCGACCCTCGCCAGGCTCGCGGAAGTCGTGTATCGAAGATTGTCGTAGAAGCGACCATATGAACCATACCCTGCTAGAGACACCTTGTCCTCAAGAGATGACAATTCCCATCGTTCTCGCGGAAGGTTTCAATAGAACTGCACGCATTCGCAAAAAGAGCTGAACCCTTCGACCAGTCTTCAAGGCTTTCAGTCGCACGTTGAATCAACATAAGACTCCCATTGATGAAGAAGGCACAGGGTTGCGTTCAAGTGTTGGCTTTAGTTTTGCATGCCACACCCGTGTAACCCATCAAGAAAAGGAGGAGCAGCCCATGGCGCTTATACTCGGTACGAACGTAACAAGCGTGAGGCACAATAAAACAAAAGACAGGGTCCGTAGGATGTCAGATAGTCGAACCCGACGATTACGGCAACAGTTGCTCGTACATCGGCAAGATGTTCAGCGGCACATTGATAACGCTCTTGCCCAACACCGAGCCACGCAAATGCAGTTGCGGGAAGACTCCGGGGCCGATGCGGATGATATGTCGCTTCGCGACAGCCAAATCCATCAAACCTATTCAGTTTTTGAGGTGTGGAACAATAAGCGCAACATGCTGGATGCCGCACTGCGACGATTGGATGACGGCATATATGGTCTCTGTGAAGACTGTGCCGCACCGATTTTGGAACAGCGGCTGAAAGCACTCCCATTTGTGCGTCGTTGCATCGAGTGCCAGCAGCACGTCGAGCTGTTGGAACAGATTGCCAAAAAGGAAGATCGTTCTGACGCCGTTGATGATGTGTAAAAATGCTCCATCCGATCGATTGTCGGGAGAGAACACGCATGCGAATCGCCGGGTCAGATGCCGTGCCGCCGACCAGGGTGGTGCAGGTTTTGTTGCCCACGAAACCGAGGTGGTTCCCTCTCGCCACATACCACTCGCTCGACGGACAACTCTGACCTGGCTCCTATTCTCACGGTGCCGAGTGAGTCGGGTTAGGCAAATAACGCTGTAGAAGTGATTACACGATCGGAGGGCTCGCCGAATCGGTATGGCTTCTCCCGAATATTGAGACTAGCACAGTGAAGATTCCGTAACTGGGCTTAAATTGCTGTTGGCCGGCCCATTGATGACTTTTCCGAAGGCGTCGAACCTTGACCCATGGCAAGGGCAGTCCCATGTTTTCTCCGTAAAGTTCCATGCAACGATACACATGAGATGAGGACACACGGCCGAGCATCGATGCACGAGGCCTTGCTCGTCTCGATAGACGGCAATCTTTTGAAGACCGCTACGCAGAACCGCTCCACTTTCTTTTGGAATGTTCTCTTCTGATGGGTTTGCGACCAGGCCGCGTGTCCAGGATGTGCTCCTCGGGAAAATGTTCCCGAATCTGGTCCCATTGGTCATCACGCAGACGGAGCATACCCGGACTTATAGGGACATGAATTCATGCCGTCAACTATTTTGAGATAGGTTCTAATCTCAACGAGACCTGTTAGGGGACTAGGTTCCTACCTAGGTTTCCGAATCCGCTTCACTTGCTACGTTTTGATTACTCATTTCATTGAATAAACACGGTCGTTTTTACGGTGAGGGCTAAGAGGTTGGAGTTGGCCACAATCCAAACGTTCAAATGTTTGTCCGATTCTCCTGCGGCCATCGTCATGGCGATCATGGAAGATGCGTGCGTGGCTGGAGAACGTACAAACATGCCAGGCGCTGGAGATCGTCGTCTCGTGAAATCTTCTCTCGACGCAACAGGGACCAGTCGACGACACAACGGGTATCGCATGCATACTGAAATCGCGACCTATCGGGTACAGATGTGCGCGAGCTTCACACTAGACTCCGCTGCTGCTCTCGCGGATTATTTATCCGAACTCGGAATCAGCCATCTTTACAGCTCCCCCGTCTTGCAAGCCTGCAAGGGCAGCACGCACGGATATGATGTGTTGGACCATACGCGGGTCAACAGTGAATTGGGGGGAGAAGCCGCATTCGAGCAGTTCTCGAAAGCACTGGCTCAACAGGGGTTGGGGCTTCTGCTGGACATCGTTCCGAACCACATGGCTATCGGCAAAGAGAATCGGTGGTGGTGGGACGTGCTGGAAAACGGACAAGCCAGCCGCTATGCCCCGTACTTCGATGTAGAGTGGCAGCCACCAGAAAACAAATTGCATCATGTGGTACTTCTGCCAGTGTTGGGGAATCACTACGGACGAATCCTCGATGCCGGTGAACTTCAAATCAGACGCTACAGGGGGACATTCACGTTCCATTACCACGACCAGGCGTTTCCAATCGCTCCACGTTCTTTAACGATTCTCCTGAACTGGGCGTCCAAATATGCAGAGTCGGACCGATTTGGATTTTTTGCCGACGCGATGGATCACCTGCCTTCCTCGCGGACTACCGATTGGGGCAGCCTGCGAAGACGTCATCGGGATAAGGATATTCTTGGATCGTTACTGACTCGTTTCTTGCAGGAAGAAACGGCGGCAGCTGCCGCGATTGATCGAGCCATCGACGAACTGAACCATGATCCACGCGCACTTCATGAGCTGCTCGAACGGCAAAATTATCGTTTGGCCTTTTGGCGCACTGCGCAACGTGACTTGGGATATCGGCGGTTTTTCGACGTCAATACATTGATCGGTCTGCATACCGAAGAGGAACAGGTATTCGGCGACATTCATGAGTTGCTGTTCCACTGGTTGACTCCCAATGGCCCCATGGAAGGTGTTCGAGTTGATCACCCCGACGGTTTATTGGATCCCCTTCAGTACCTCGTGCGTCTGCATGACCGTATACATACGGGGTGGATCGTCGTGGAAAAAATCCTCCTGCCGAACGAGCGGTTGCGGGATTCTTGGCCTGTATCAGGGACGACCGGATACGACTTCATGAATCGGGTCATGGGGTTGTTCGTCGACCGAAACAATGAGGAAGCCCTGACGCGTTTCTATGCCGATTTCACCGGAGAGACTCGGCCGTTTTCAGATGTCCTTCGCGAGAAAAAGCTCCAGGTCTTACGTCAGGTACTCGGCAGTGACGTAAACATGTTGACGTCCATGTTGTTGAACATCTGCGAGCGCCATATCCATCACCGCGACCATACAAGACACGAGCTGCATGAGGCGCTCCAGGAGTTGATTGCGGAGTTTCCCGTGTACCGCAGCTATGTCAGGCCCAACCTAGGCCTCATCGATCCGGAAGATGAGATGGTCGTGACGACCGCCTTACGTGCGGTAGAGACCACACGACCGGATCTCAGCCCTGATCTTCTGAAGTTTATCGGCGATATTCTTCTTCTCAAGCTGACCGGCGAACTCGAGGCTGAGTTCGTGGCACGATTCCAACAAGCGACCGGGCCTGCCATGGCCAAAGGTGCTGAAGACACCGCATTCTATTGCTATCATCGATTTATCGCACTCAATGAAGTAGGCGGCGATCCTGGTCGGTTCGGTCTCTCAAGACAAGACTTTCATGAATGGTGTCGTCACATACAGAAACACTGGCCGAAAACGATGCTGAGCTCTTCGACGCATGACACAAAGCGCAGCGAGGACGTGCGAGCGAGGCTGGTCGTTCTGTCGGAAATGGCAGCCCGCTGGTTCGCTCAAATTTCCACCTGGTCTGAACGCCACATATCATACTGGGGTCCTCACCAGCCGGACAAGAATTTCGAATACTTTTGGTATCAAACACTCGTGGGGACCTGGCCGCTGGAGCCGGAGCGGGCGCTCCCCTACTGCCAAAAAGCCACTCGTGAAGCCAAAGTGTACACATCATGGACCGATCCCCAGCCGACATACGAAGAGGCGGTGACGTCCTTTGTGCGCCATCTGTATGACGACGAAACATTCATCGACGAATTGACCCGCTTCGTCGACGAGCTCGACGAATACGGCCAAGCCACGTCCCTTTCACAGACATTGATCAAACTGACCGCTCCAGGAATACCGGATCTCTATCAAGGGACGGAGCTTTGGAACTACAGTCTTGTGGATCCCGATAATCGAAGGCCGGTTGATTACAATTTGCGTCGTCGTTTGCTTCAAGAGCTTGCTGGAATGACACCCCAGGAAATGTGGACGCGACGTCGAGAGGGATTCCCGAAGCTCTGGATTATCCAACAAGCGTTACGTCTCCGACGTGAGCGGCCACAATCATTTGGCTCGACTGGAGACTATAGCGCGGTGGAGGCCACAGGCCACAAGACACATCATGTTGTGGCATACCGGCGTGGCGAAGAAATCATCGCCATCGCACCTCGGTGGTTTCTCACACTGAAAGGGAATTGGGCGGATACCGCACTTGAGCTTCCGCCTGGTCGATGGCGACATGTCTTTGACGGTCGGATCTTCGAGGCCGGCCTCTGTTTCATGAAGGATATTCTCCAGACATTTCCCGTGGCTCTGTTATGCAAAGAGAGCTGCGCATTACAAAATACAACGCACAAAGGCAATAAGGTGCGACAATGAAGCATAAAACCGTCTCTGCCAAAAACTCCGTCGTCCGTCGATTGACACCCCGCCCAGTGATGGCACCGGTTCGATATGCCGTCGTCGGCCTTGGCCATATCGCGCAGAGTGCCGTTTTACCGGTATTCACTCATGCGAAGAATAATTCTTCATTGACCCATGCAGAGGCTCCTTCACAATGAGAGCTCAAACACGACACGGCAGGTAAATGCATCTTCGATAAGTAAGTACAACCCCCTCCGCATGCTCGTCATGGCAGAATGAAAAATGAGTTGAAGCCGTCGTTGGCATCTTAGTGGACCATTTGACTCAATTGATCTTTTGCGGATTCCGACGGCGTCAGTCTCTTCTCGGATAAAGCAGCGGACACCGGTACGGAGTACGTACCGGTCCGCAAAGTCCTGCTTGCCCATTTTACGTGCACTGGCAGTTTAATTCATTTGTGAAGCCCGGTGCTGAATCTGCAGATTATTGTTCACACGGCTTACACCGTCGACCTGTCGCGCCAACTCTTCAGCGCGGTCTTTCTGTTCAAGCGATGGCACTATTCCGCTCAAATTGACGACTCCTCGTTCAGTGTCGACATCAACGCGTGTAAAATTCGACAACCGGTCCGCCGTCAATTTCGTCTGCACCGCGGCCGTAATTCGACTATCGGTCATCGTCTGGCTTGCGGTCTTACCTGTCGTCGATTGACAGGCAGAGAAGCTCAGCACCATCACAAGCCCTATCATCCCTATAATCCCCTTCAACATAATCCCCTCCATCAATCAGGTAGTCGTTCCCCGGTCTGTTAAGTTTATGTACGATTGATCGCTTCACGACCTGCTTCCTGTAACTTGCTTGCAGCCTCTTTCCCGGCCTCCATTATTTTGTCTTTACCACTCTCGGCATACTCACGAGCGGTCCGCCCGGCTTCTCGTAACGCATCTTGGCCGCGCTCGACTGCCGTATCCCATGCTTCCCGACCACGTTCCTTCACTTCATCCGTCGCGCGAGAGGCATAGTTTTGAATCACGCCGCGCAGTTCTCTGCCGGTTTGAGGCGCAAATAAAAGCGCCAGACCGGCGCCGATAAACGCGCCGGACAGGAAAGCCGACCACCCGGCCGAATCCTGTTCAAAATAGTCGTTGCCGTAATAGTCACCGTTACGCATGGTCTTCCTCCTTCGTTAAACATTTATCAGTCACTGGACGACTCTAATTTTCGTTTTTTGTTGCAATCACCGCGCCGAGATTTCATTCGCCGGAGACCAGTGTCACCGTGTCCGCATCAGGTTCAAGACCTCACCTTGTTCCAATAAAGGACAGTTTGTCCCCGGTTTTAGTGGGCGTCTTGCTGAGAACTGTCATCGATGAACCGGATCCTCGCCTGAACGGTTGGATTCACTCGCGATCTGTTTGATGGTCGTTGCCGTCCCCATGTCTGATCCTTCCACGCGTACGACGTCACCGACTTTAAAACGGCAATCACCGACGGAGAACCCCGATCCACGAGCGACATCTTCATTGGCTTTGGGATCTGTCGAACCGATGATCCCTTTCAATGCACTGGGATCTTTTGTGGGCTCCCCTCCACCAGGTGAATCCGATAGCTGCTGCGACGGCGTCGCCTTTTGAGACGTACCACCTCGTGAAGATTGCTGTTGCATCAACGCGGTCGGTGGAATTTCATTGGACTCCTTCACGTTTTCACGCCCGGTGGTGATCTGAGCCTTGTCGGAACCGGCACAGACCAAGTTCGTATCTTTTGTCACGCGAAGGCTGATGTCCTGTCCACGATCGCCCTCCACCGAATACTGTTCACCATCTATTTTAGTGATGCGTCCGATGATGATTTCCGGACCTCCCATGATGACATTCGACTCTTGTGGGTCTTTGGAAGAAAGACCGATACCCTGCTGACCTTGTTGTTGCGTGGTTTCTCCCTTCGCAATTCCCTCCGCTGCAGAAACCATGACAGGCAGACTGACTCCGATGACTCCGACGATGGCTACCGTCCACATCGAAAGTATTTTCCTTTTCATGGTGCACCTCCCATATACAACATAACCTTCACGGCGTTTATGCACTTCTGGGAAGGCCCCTAGTCCTAACCGCATGATGCATGAGCGTTTCTCCTGCAATCGCCGATAGGTGACTTTCACGAGACTGGCGCGAGCCCTCACTCGACCATCTCACGAATCAAACACAGCTCGAGGCCATGAGGAGCACGTATACTGTAAATGCTGCCCTCAGGCGCGAAGTCCTCCAATGGCCTCCTTCATTTTCTTCGTCAGTTTCTGTTTCACGACGAAATATTCGTGCCATGGATCACGGTGTAAATGAGCTAATCGTTGAGGCACGTTGGCCACATTGAAATGGTCGGATCTGAGATCGATTGAGAGCTCGTCCCAGGCCAGAGGGACCGACACAGGAGCGAATGGTTTGGCTCTGGTGGAATAGGCGGCGATGGCTGTCGCCCCCCTGGCATTCCGGAGAAAATCGACGTAGATCTTCCCTTTGCGTTTTTGTTTGGACATGTTCGCGACGAACCGCTCGGGAATGAGTGTCACCAGATGTTCCGCGATTGCTTTCGCAAAGGACTTTACTTCATCCCACGTGTGGACCCGTTGTATGGGGACGGCCACATGGAGGCCCTTTCCCCCTGTGGTTTTGAGAAAACACGCGAGCCCCAGTTCATTGAACAACGTTCGGAGAAGCTGCGCCGCTTCAATCACCGATTTCCACGGTACCGTCGGATCGGGGTCCAGATCCATGATGATTCGATCCGGGCGATCGAGTCGATATTGTCTCGCACCCCAAGTATGCAATTCCAACACTCCCATCTGCACAAGGCCGACAATCGCCGGCAGCGAATCGGCTACCATATAGATGCTCATCGTTTTGTCTTCTTGAATGTTCACCCGTTCGATGGCGTCCGGCATGGTCTCAGTGGCATGTTTCTGATAAAAACATTCCGCACGATACCCTTCCGGACAGCGTACAAGTGTCAGCGGACGATGCTCGAGATGAGGGATGATCCAATCCGCGACTCGTTCATAGTACTGGGCAAGCGCGAGCTTCGTCAGTCTCTGTTCAGGGAAGAGAACACGATCGGGATGGGTGAGAGAAACTCCTGCTATCCCTGACGACTGTGTGGCTTCCCTAAGCTGAGTAGAAACGTCTTTGCGCCGACTCGCTCGTACACCGGCCCAGCGGCGACGCCGAGTGGCCGAGAGCCGTTCAGCTTCGGGGTCGGTCTCCGGTTGGGACTGTTCCTTGCAAATATCCGTTGCCGGTTTATCGTCGCGTAATCCTTGAAACGACGCTTGGCGGAGAATACCGTCGCTGGTCCATTGTGCGAACGCCACTTCGGCAACCACCACCGGCTTCACCCAATGGACATCGCGAGCCTCCGCGCCCTTCGGTGGATTCACAAAGGGCGACTTGGTCTGCTCGAGGGGAGTGAGCCGTCGGCGCAACGACTTAAGGGAACGCTGGGTGAATCCTGTGCCGGTCCTCCCGACATAGCGAAATTGCCCCTCGCCATCATACACACCCAAGAGCAACGCCCCGAACGCCACACGCGATCCGGAAGGTTCAGTAAATCCGCCGATCACGAATTCTTGACGTTGCCCGCACTTCACCTTTACCCAACTTCTCGTGCGGCCTGCCGTATAGGGCGCATCGGCTCGTTTTGAGACCAATCCCTCCATTCCACGACGACAGGCTTCACTGAACACAGCGTCCCCATGGCCTTCGATGTGGTCACTGAACCGAAGTCGCTTGGAGGTGTCGGAGGCCAGGAGTGGGGCCAGGAGCTGTTTTCGCTCTTTCAACGGGGCAGATCGGAGATCGTAGCCGTTGAGATGCAGAATATCGAAGACATAATAGACCAGGTTCACATCTGACCCCATGTCGAATGCATTCTGAAGTGCTTGGAAACTGATTGATCCATCCGGTCGGACCGAGACAACTTCACCATCCAGCCAGGCCTCGGCCACCCCCAAACCTTCAACGGCTTCGGCAATCTGCCGTAACTTGGCCGTCCATTCATTGTGGTTTCTAGTCCATAAAGTGGCGTGCCCCTCACGGACGGCAGCGAGGATGCGATAGCCATCGTACTTCAACTCGTGCATCCAATCGGTTCCCGTCGGCATCTGCTCGACAAGCGTCGCCAGCTGCGGCGGGACCCAATCGGTCATCGCCGCTTTTCGCGCGCCCACTATCGTGATTGGCTCGACCTGTCGACGAGACGTATCGGAGGAAGCGGCTGTATCACGGTCGGCCCGCCAGATTCGCTTGGGATCCGAGGCAATCTACTCGATGTTTCGTCCGCTGGTCACACTGTTGGCCTTTCGGGTGATGTCGGCCTCTGTTCCACGGCGCGCTTCATCATCCGCTTCTTTAATCAACAGCCAGTTGCTTTTCCCATTTTTAGACTGTTGACCCATGCGGACCAGGCTCCACACACCTCGGAGCTTCTGTCCCGACAAGCGAAACTTCAATCGACCCCGCCGATAACCAATTTGAGGATCGTCGAGCGGCGACCAAATGCCTCGATCCCAGATCTGCACAGTTCCTGCACCATATTGTTGAGGCGGAATGATCCCTTCGAAGTCAGCGTACTCCAATGGATGATCCTCGACGTGGACAGCCAACCGTTTTTGCGAGGGATTGAGACTCGGCCCTTTGGGAATCGCCCAGCTTTTCAATGTCCCGTCCAGTTCCAACCGAAAGTCATAATGGAGCCGGCTGGCGGCATGTTGTTGCACGACAAACTGTAACTGATTGGACGGCAATGCAGGTGAGCCGCGCGGCTCA
>CAZOHW010000110.1:0-11261 GCA_964579525.1 uncultured Nitrospira sp.
TACCTTCACATCATGAACTGTAACCCCAGCTCCCACTCCGGTATTCATTCGCCAACGGTCACCCTGCTCGATCGCCGGAATATACTCTTTTGGGATCGCCCCACCGACAACCTTATTCACAAACTCCAACCCCTTACCTGACTCTGAAGGCTCAACCGTTAAAACAACGTGACCGTACTGCCCACGCCCACCGGTCTGCTTAATATATTTCGACTCAGCCTCAGCCTTCCGCCGAATCGTCTCCCGGAACGCCACCTCAGGCTTTCCAACATTTGCTTCAACTTTAAACTCCCGCAACATCCGATCGACGATGATTTCAAGATGCAACTCACCCATTCCAGCGATGATCGTCTGCGCGGTCTCCTCGTCCGTCCGCACACGGAATGATGGATCCTCTTGAGCCAATTTCTGGAGCGCAAAACCCATCTTCTCCTGATCTTGCTTTGTCTTCGGCTCAATCGCCATCGCGATCACCGGCTCAGGGAACTTCATCACCTCCAGAAGCACCGGCTGCTTTTCATCCGCCAGCGTATCTCCGGTTGTAGCCCCCTTAAGCCCCACCGCCGCAGCGATGTCCCCTGCGTACACCTCATCGATTTCTTCTCGCTTATTGGCATGCATCTTCAAGAGACGCCCAATGCGGTCCTTTGTCCCCTTGGTCACATTCAAGACCGGTGTACCAGTTTTGAGCGTTCCCGAATAGACACGGAAAAATGTCAGCTGTCCGGCAAATGGATCCGACATGATCTTGAATGCCAAAGCGGAAAAAGGTTCGCCGTCATCAGACTTCCGCTCAACTTCCTTACTGTTATTCGGGTCCACTCCTTTGACCGGAGGAATATCAAGCGGAGACGGCAGATAGTCGATAACAGCATCCAGCAACTGCTGAACACCTTTATTTTTAAAAGCTGATCCGCACAGCACTGGAGTAATTTTCATCGAAATAGCCCCAGCCCGGATCGCACGCATGACCTCTTCTTCGGTCAAGGGATGACCATTTAAATATTTTTCCATCACCTGGTCATCAAACTCTGCCACCGCATCGAGCATTTTTTCTCGATATTCTTTCGCCTGAGCGAGAAGAGTCTCCGGAATTTCATCAACCTTATACTTCGCACCCAACGTCTCGTCGTCGTAGAAAAACCCCTTCATCTTCACCAAATCGATCGATCCACGAAAATCTGCCTCACGACCGATCGGAATTTGGATTGGAACCGGCTTAGCCCCCAGCCGATCAATGATGGACTGGACACTTCCGTAGAAATCTGCGCCGATCCGATCCATCTTATTCATAAAGGCGATGCGAGGAACCTGATACTTATCTGCTTGACGCCAGACCGTTTCAGACTGAGGTTCAACACCCTGAACCGAATCGAACGCCGCGACCGCTCCATCAAGCACTCGCAACGAACGCTCTACCTCAATCGTAAAATCAACGTGCCCTGGGGTATCAATGATGTTGATACGATGATCACGCCAGAAACAGGTCGTGGCGGCTGCAGTAATCGTGATCCCCCGCTCACGCTCCTGCTCCATCCAATCCATCGTAGCAGCACCTTCATGAACCTCACCGAGCTTATGCGTCATACCTGTGTAATAGAGAATCCGCTCGGTAGTCGTGGTCTTCCCAGCATCAATGTGCGCCATGATACCGATGTTTCTTGTTCGCTCTAGAGATGTCTGCCGAGCCACTTCAACTCCCCCAAAAACACGTGTGCTGCACGTCAAGCCGAAAAACTCTGCTGCGATGCAAGATAACCCGGGTCTGCGAATCGCAGCACGGCTCAACTGCAGCACAGAACGACGTTACCAGCGATAATGAGCGAAGGCCTTATTCGCTTCAGCCATCCGATGCACGTCTTCCCGCTTCTTCACCGCTGCACCCGTATTATTCGATGCATCAAGCAATTCAGCCGCAAGCTTCTCTCGCATACTCTTCCCACTGCGAGTACGCGCATACTGCGACAGCCAACGAAGCGCTAAGGAGACTCGACGCGCCGGCCTAATTTCAACCGGGACCTGATAAGATGCACCACCAACCCGTCGCGACTTCACCTCGACAATCGGCTTCACATTGTCGACCGCTGCCTTAAAGACCTTCAGCGGATCGCCGCCTGTCTTTTCTTGAATGACATCAAATGCACCGTAACAGATTCGCTCCGTGGTGCTTTTCTTCCCGCTGGTCATCAGCGCATTAATAAACTTCCCTACTAACTTGTCGCGGTACCGCACATCGGGAAGCACCTCTCGCTGACCTAAAAATCTACTACGTGGCATAGTAACCTATTAAGAGTTAGATACCAGACCCATCAAGCCTTCTTCTCAGTTTCACTTAGGCCGCTTCGCACCATACTTTGATCGGCTCTGCTTCCGATCAGCCACCCCAACCGCATCAAGAGCACCACGAACAAGGTGATACCGAACACCAGGCAAGTCCTTCACACGACCACCCCTTACCAGGACGATGGAGTGCTCCTGAAGATTATGCCCAACTCCGGGGATGTACGTCGTTACTTCCATTCCGTTCGTGAGGCGCACGCGCGCCACTTTTCGCAAGGCCGAATTCGGCTTTTTCGGCGTGGTGGTATATACACGAAGGCAAACCCCTCGTTTCTGTGGACAGCACTTGAGAGCTGGACTCTTTGTTTTTGCCTTGACAAACTTCCGCCCTTTTCTGATCAACTGATTGATTGTTGGCATCGCCTAAACCCTATTCAAAAACGTAAAAGAGCAACCCTTCATGCGCAAAGCCGCCGGATTATAATGACGTAACCGCGCGATGTCAAGAGGGGATGTTCACCCTTTCGCTTCTGACTATGTTCCCTCTCCTGGTGTAGCTGCAACTGGAACCTCTGACGCGACAGAAACCGCAGTAGCAGCGGTCCCAACTGACACCGTCTCAGGTTTTTCACTGATGACGAACGTATCGCGATATTCTTCAAATCCGGCCCCTGCAGGAATTAATCGACCCACAATCACGTTTTCCTTCAAGCCCAATAAATTATCTTCTCGCCCATTGATCGCAGCTTCTGTAAGCACACGTGTGGTTTCCTGGAATGACGCGGCTGAGATAAAACTATCCGTCGTCAAGGCAGCCTTTGTAATTCCAAGAAGAACAGGCTTGCCCATGGCAGGCTTTCCATCCTTGGCAAGTACCCGCTCATTCTCTTTTTCAAAAACTCCCTTACTAACCTGACTCCCCGGCAAGAACTGCGTATCACCTGGATCCTCGACACGTACTTTGCGAAGCATTTGCCGTACGATAATCTCAATGTGCTTGTCGTTAATCGACACACCTTGCAACCGATACACATCCTGCACCTCGTCAACAAGGTACTTCTGCAATTCATTCGGGCCAAGGACGTCAAGAATGTCATGAGGATTTGCCGACCCGTCCATTAACGGTTCTCCAGCCCGCACCCAGTCACCCTCATGCACATTGACGTGTTTGCCCTTCGGAATAAAATACTCCTTGACATCCCCCATCTTGTTATCAACAAGCACCTTTCGTTGACCTTTGACAAATCCCCCATAAGACACTTCACCATCGATCTCGGTGATAACGGCTTGCTCTTTCGGCTTTCTTGCTTCAAAGAGCTCCACCACGCGAGGCAAACCGCCCGTGATGTCCTTCGTCTTCGTCGTTTCACGTGGGATCTTGGCCAAGACATCTCCCGGATGCACCATCGCTCCCTTTTCGACGAAGATGTGCGCGCCTACCGGCAACAAATATCTTGCAACAGTATTCGCTCCCCCTGACACCTTGGCAGTTTTTCCGCTCTCATCCTTAATAGAGACACGCGGACGAAGTGTCTGCCCGGTATGCTCAATGATGACTTTGCGCGACAAACCCGTGACTTCATCGAACTCATCCTTCATCGTGACACCTTCAACGATGTCGCCGTAGGCCACTTTGCCTCCGACTTCCGTCAAGATCGTCAGCGAGTATGGATCCCACTCGACCAGTTTCTGCCCGACAACGACCGGATCTCCGTCTTTGATTTTGATTTTTGCACCATACACCACGGGATACTTTTCACGTTCACGCCCACTGTCGTCGACGATCGCAATTTTGGTATTGCGGTTCATGACAACCCATTCGCCCTCTTTATTTCGCACCGCGATCCCTGAGTTGTGAATATCGGCATTTTTCTTCGCATCAAAACTCAGGAATTTGATCCGCCCAGCGTGCTTCGCCTCGAGTACCGTCTGCTCCACCACCTTACTGGCCGTACCACCGATATGGAACGTTCGCATCGTGAGCTGTGTGCCAGGCTCGCCGATTGACTGTGCCGCGATGACACCCACCGGCTCCCCCTTTTCCACAAGACGTCCACGTGCCAAATCGCGCCCATAACAGGCCCGGCACACCCCGCGCTGAGACTGACAGGTCAATACAGATCGAATCTTGACACGATCAACGCCGGCTTCCACGATCGACTTCGTCAATTCTTCGTGGATCTCCTCATTCCAAGACACGATAATCTCGCCCGTCACGGGATCACGAATATCCTCCGCCGCCAACCGGCCCAGGACACGTTCTTCCAGTGGCTGAATGATCTCACCACCTTCAACCAATGCGCTGACGATGATACCATCACGCGTTCCACAATCCATTTCATTGATGATGACGTCTTGCGCAATATCCACCAACCGCCGAGTCAAATACCCTGAATTGGCTGTTTTCAAGGCCGTGTCGGCAAGACCCTTTCGGGCGCCGTGCGTGGAAATAAAATACTGCAGCACGGTCAACCCTTCACGGAAGTTCGCCGTAATTGGCGTCTCAATGATTTCACCGGACGGCTTGGCCATCAAGCCTCGCATCCCGCCCAACTGACGAATCTGCTGCGAGCTACCCCGAGCACCGGAATCCGCCATCATGAAGATCGGGTTGAACGACTCGGCCTTTGCCGGATCGCCGCCCGCCCCGAGCTCCTTCATCATTTCATTGGAGACTTGTTCCGTCACATGAGCCCAAATATCGATTACCTTGTTATATCGCTCACCGTTGGTGATCAAACCTTCCGAGTACTGTTTTTCGATCTCGTTCACTTCACGTTGGGCTTTTCCGATAAAATCTTCCTTTTTACTCGGAATATGCATGTTGTCGATACAGATGGACAACCCGGCTCTGGTTGCATAGGAAAAACCGATGTCCTTGATCTTGTCCAGAAATTCGACCGTATCCCGATGACCGGTCTGCCGGTAGACCGCATCGATCAGCTTCGTCATTTCCTTCTTGGTCATGAGCTTATTGGCATTAGCAAACGGCAAACCGGCAGGAAGAATTTCAGACAGCAAGACACGTCCGACGGTGGTCTGCACCAACGTCCCCGCCAGACGCACCTTGATCCGAGCATGTTCTTCAACTTCACGCGCGTCATACGCAATTCGCACTTCCTCAGGCGATCCAAATAGCTTCCCTTCGCCTTTCGCACCGACCCGTTCCTTCGTCAGCCAATAGCACCCCAACACCATATCTTGAGACGGAACAGCTATAGGCTTACCGTTGGCTGGAGAGAGAATGTTATTAATAGACATCATCAACACTCGCGCTTCGACCTGGGCTTCAACCGACAGCGGAACATGCACCGCCATCTGGTCTCCATCGAAGTCTGCGTTAAACGCGGCGCAGACGAGCGGATGCAAACGAATCGCTTTGCCTTCCACCAGCACAGGATCAAACGCCTGGATACCAAGCCGATGGAGCGTCGGGGCACGGTTTAGGAGCACGGGGTGCTCACGAATCACTTCGTCCAGAACGTCCCATACCTCAGGCCGTTCTTTTTCGACTAACCGCTTGGCGCTTTTAATGGTCGTTGCCGCCCCCCTTGCTTCAAGTTTATGGAAAATGAACGGCTTGAAGAGTTCCAGTGCCATTTTCTTCGGCAAACCACATTGATGCAGACGAAGTTCCGGGCCGACAACGATGACGGTACGACCGGAATAGTCGACACGCTTACCAAGAAGGTTCTGTCTAAACCGACCCTGCTTTCCCTTCAACATATCGCTCAATGACTTGAGCGGCCGCTTATTTGGCCCACGAATCGCGCGACCTCGTCGACCATTGTCGAACAAGGCATCCACGGCCTCCTGCAGCATCCGCATCTCATTCCGAATGATGACACCCGGTGCCTTCAGTTCCATCAGGCGCTTCAATCGATTGTTTCGATTGATCACACGACGATAGAGATCGTTTAAATCGGATGTGGCAAACCGGCCACCATCCAGCGGCACCAACGGACGCAGTTCCGGGGGAAGCACCGGAATCACATCCATGATCATCCATTCTGGTTTGTTCCCAGACTTACGGAATGCTTCTAAGACTTTGAGCCGCTTGGCATACTTCTTTTTCATCGCTGCTGACGTGGAAGCCTTTGCCTTGACTTGCAAATCATCCCACAAGGCATTGATATCAATTTTCCGAAGTAAGTCGCGGATCGCTTCGGCACCGATTCCGACCTTAAACCCACTAGAGCCATACTCAGAGAGAAGAGTACGTAGCTTATCCTCCGGCACGAGCTCCTTTTCACTCAGATCGGTTGAACCGGGATCCACACACACGTAGCTTTCGAAGTAGAGAATTTTCTCCAGCTGCTTGAGGCTCATATCCAGCAATGTCCCGATCCGACTTGGCACACCCTTCAAAAACCAAATGTGCGCCACGGGTGCAGCCAATTCGATATGCCCCATGCGTTCGCGGCGAACTTTCGACTGAATAACCTCGACACCACATTTATCGCAGACGATACCGCGGTGTTTCATCCGCTTGTATTTACCGCAATTGCACTCCCAGTCTTTGATCGGGCCAAAAATCTTGGCGCAAAACAGGCCGTCCTTTTCCGGCTTGAACGACCGATAGTTGATCGTTTCCGGTTTTTTGACTTCTCCATACGACCACGACCTGATCTTTTCGGGCGAGGCGATGCGAATACGCATCGAATCGAACGACACCGAATCTCGCTGTTTCTCAAACAATGTGTATACGCCTTCCAAGGTAGTGACCTCCTCTGATGCCGGCCTTGAACCGGCACACAAGCGGTTAGTCTTGCGTCTTGACCAGTTCGACGTCGAGTCCTAAGCTCTGCAACTCCTTCACCAATACGTTGAAGGACTCAGGCAACCCGGGCTCCAAGAATGGCTCGCCCTTCACGATCGCTTCGTACATACGCGACCGACCCGGCACATCGTCCGATTTGACGGTCAGAAATTCTTGAAGCGTCGAGGCCGCACCGTACGCTTGCAACGCCCACACTTCCATTTCCCCTAATCGCTGGCCACCGAATTGTGCCTTTCCACCCAACGGTTGTTGGGTGACGAGAGAATAGGGGCCGATGGACCGAGCGTGGATTTTGTCGTCCACCAAATGGTGGAGCTTGAGCACATACATATACCCGACTGTGACTGGACTACCGAACGGCTCACCCGTTTTCCCGTCGATGAGTTGCGATTGTCCACTCATCGGGAGCTTCGCCTTCTTGAGCAGATCCTTAATTTCCTTTTCCGCGGCTCCGTCGAACACTGGACTCGCGACTTTGATACCCAATGCCTTGGCGGCCCAGCCCAGATGCGTCTCCAGAATCTGCCCGACGTTCATACGTGAGGGCACGCCCAACGGATTCAATACGATTTCAACCGGAGTACCATCCGGAAGATACGGCATATCCTCTTCCGGTAGAACACGAGAGACCACGCCCTTGTTGCCGTGTCGACCGGCCATCTTGTCGCCGACCTGGATCTTGCGCTTCATCGCGATGTAGACCTTCACGAGCTTGATCACGCCAGGAGGCAATTCATCGCCCCGTTTCAAGCGACCGACCTTCTCGTCATACAGCGTCTGCAAAATCTCAATTTGCTCTTTCGCGCGGCGTTCGACATCCTCCAGCTCTTTCTGTTCATCAGGATCGCTGAGAATAATGTGCCGCACCGTGTCGTCGGGCAACCGTCGAAGAATCTCCGCCGTCAATTTTCCTTTTTTCTTCAGGATGACGTCTCCGCTGTCCGGATCCATCAAATCACGGCCTACCACCTTCCCAAGCAACAGCTTTCGAATCTTTTTGGTCTTTTCTTCATCGATGATTCGCAGCTCTTCATGATGGTCGCGCTGCAGTTTCATCTGATCATCGGTCTCAATGCTCTTGGAGCGCTCGTCTTTATCCAGCCCTTTGCGCGAGAAAATTTTCACGTCGACCACGATACCTTCCACACCCGGAGGCACCGTCAATGACGTATCTTTCACATCGCCGGCCTTTTCGCCGAAGATCGCCCGGAGCAACTTTTCTTCCGGAGTCAGCTGAGTTTCGCCCTTTGGGGTCACCTTGCCGACCAGAATATCGCCCGGCTTCACCTCGGCACCGATCCTGATAATGCCGCTTTCATCCAAATTTCTTAGCGCTTCTTCTCCGACGTTCGGTATATCGCGCGTGACATCTTCCTTGCCCAACTTCGTATCGCGAGCCTCCACCTCGAACTCTTCGATGTGGATCGATGTAAAGGCATCTTCACGGACCAATTTCTCACTGAGCAAAATCGCGTCTTCGAAGTTATACCCGCCCCACGGCATGAACGCCACGAGCACATTCTTGCCGAGCGCAAGCTCTCCATGATCGATGGCCGGTCCGTCACCGAGCACCTGACTTTTCTTTACTGGTTGACCGATCCGAACCACCGGCGTCTGGGTAATACAGGTATTTTGATTCGATCGCTGGAACTTGATGAGATCATAGACGTCCAAGCCGGAGTCTTTTCCCTTCTTTCCGTCCTTGAAATCTGCTCGCACCACGATACGCGTGGCATCAACACTTTCCACCACGCCGGCTCGACGGGCTTGGATCACATACCCAGAGTCTCGCGCGACAACCGACTCCATTCCAGTCCCAACCAAAGGGGATTCCGACCGCACCAACGGCACAGCCTGGCGCTGCATGTTGGACCCCATCAAGGCACGGTTGGCATCGTCATGCTCCAGAAACGGCACCAGCGCCGTTGCCACGCTGACCACCTGTTTGGGCGACACATCCATGTATTCAATTTTATCCGGAGTGGCCAAAACGAAGTCGCCACCATGACGGCAAGACACCGTCTCCGAAACCAATCGACCTGATCCATCTACTTTTGAATTGGCCTGGGCAATGATGTACTTGTCACCCTCGATCGCCGAGAGGTATTCAATTTCTTCGGTCACTCGCCCCTTGATAACTTTCCGGCACGGAGCTTCAATGAATCCGAACTGGTTGATCCGTGCATAGGTCGCCAATGAGGTGATCAACCCAATATTCGGGCCTTCCGGAGTTTCAATCGGGCAAATACGACTATAGTGCGACGGATGCACATCGCGCACTTCAAACCCGGCTCGTTCTCTCGTCAACCCGCCAGGTCCCAGCGCCGACAACCGTCGTTTATGCGTGATCTCTGCCAATGGATTCGTCTGATCCATAAATTGAGACAACTGACTGCTGCTGAAGAATTCCTTGACCGCCGCAACGACCGGTTTGGCGTTGATCAAATCATGCGGGAGCACCGTTTCCATATCGAGGAGATTCATACGCTCCTTGATGCTCCGCTCCATCCGGACCAACCCCAGCCGAAATTGATTTTCGAGCAGCTCACCGACAGACCGTACCCGCCGATTCCCCAAGTGATCGATGTCGTCGATCTCGCCTTTGCCGATCTTGAGATTCACGAGATACCGAATGACTTCGACAATATCCTGAGCCGTGAGCGTGCGCTGTTCCAGCGGTAAGTCCAATCCGAGTTTTTTGTTGAGCTTCAGCCGTCCGACGGGGGATAAGTCATAGCGTTTAGAATTCAAGAACAGGTTATCGAACAACGCCCGCGCCGTATCGACGGATGGCGTCTCACCGGGACGGAGACGACGATAGATTTCCACCATCGCCTCTTCCTTTGAGCCGATTTTCTCCATCTCCAACGTATCGAGAATCACCGGCGTGGCGGTGGCCATGTCCAGATAGATCACTTTGAATTCCTCGACATCACTCTCGACAATCTGCTCGACAATCTCCGGTGTGAGTCGTTGATTCTTTTCCGCCAATTGATTTTTCTTCGAATCAACAAGTTCCGTGAGAATCGCACGGCCCACGAGTTCCGAGGGAAGCAAGGGAATCTCCTTCACCCCCGAAGCCTTGAGCTTCGCGATAAGACCCTTCGTTAACCTGGCACCTTCTCGGACCAGTGGTTCTTTACCGCCCTTCTCCGTCACCTCGACTGTACACCGAAGTCCATGATGAATCTCTGGATCCAACTTTCTGAATAGTTTCCCCTTGGAGACTCGGATTTCTTCCACTGGGTAGTACATTTTGAGCAAATCATCACTCGAGAACCCGAAGGCTTTCAATAAAATCGTTGCCGGCATCTTCCTACGACGATCGATTCGGACGTAGAGAATGTCCCTGGCATCGAACTCAAAATCAAGCCACGACCCGCGATAGGGGATAATGCGCGCGGAATATAAGACTTTTCCGCTCGCATGGGTACGTCCTTTATCATGCGTAAATGAAGCCCCCGGAGAACGATGAAGCTGACTGACGACGACACGTTCGGTTCCATTCACAAGGAACGTCCCTCGTTCGGTCATCAGCGGCAACTCTCCGACGTACACCTCTTGCTCACGCACGTCGAGCACTTTCTTTCGAGGACCTTTATCTTCCTTATCAAACACCACAAGACGCACACGGAGCTTCAACGGCACAGCGAAGGTCATCCCTTGCTCAAGGCACTCCCGCTCATCATACTTTGGCGCTCCCAGCGTGTAGCTTGAAAATTCGAGCACCGCCGTATTGTTATAATCAGGAATCGGAAAGACACTGGCCAACGCCGCCTGTAATCCATGATCCTTCCGACGTTCCAGCTCGACTTCAAACTGCAAAAACTCTTCATAGGAACGCTTCTGGATCTCGATGAGATCTGGAATATCGATGTTGGTTCGAATGCGTGAAAAGTCTTTCCGCTCGACGAACTCTTGCAGAGTCGTTTCGGACATCCCCGTTCCTCCCCGCTAGTTGGCGGTGAATAGCTATCAAGAATTACGGCCGTACATCAACGGAAGACCGATCGTATCGTGCTTCCGTTGATTGGCCGATGGCCAGGACGATTGACGGATGACATCGCCTACTTGATGTCGACCTTCGCCCCACTCTCTTCGAGCTTTTTCTTCATCGTGTCCGCTTCTTCCTTGGCGACTCCGGTCTTGACCGGTTTCGGTGCGCCTTCGACGAGATCCTTCGCTTCCTTCAATCCGAGGT
>CAZOHW010000111.1:0-11236 GCA_964579525.1 uncultured Nitrospira sp.
GTGGGTTGTTGACAGGGATGAGCAAAGCTTCATAAACGAGTGGAGGAGGGTATGTGTGTAGGTGAGATGTGGGGGCTGTGGCATAGCAGAGATATTGTAAGGCGTCGAATGCTGAGGCTGGTGATGGATTTGGCGGAATGGTGGCTTTGGACGGAAACACACTAGTGGTCGGGGCATCGTTTGAGGATAGCAGTGCCATGGGAGTTGATGGCGATCAGGGTAATGACCCAATCCAAGGGCTCAACAATGACAGCGGGGCCGTATATGTGTTTATCAAAGATAACAATGGATCCTGGAAACAGGAGGCCTATCTTAAGGCGTCCAATACGGGTGCCAGTGATGGTTTCGGTGCTCAAGTGGCATTGGACGGTGACACCGTGGCTGTTGGGGCGGCTAGTGAGGACAATGGGGCCGGGGGAATCGATCTCGATCAAAATGGCAAACAAGATGTTAGTAACGCATTCAACAGTGGAGCGATGTATGTATTCACGCGCAGTGGGACAACCTGGGCTCAGCAGGCCTATGTGAAGGCGTCGAACACTGGTGCTACTGACGGATTCGGCCGTAGTGTGGCATTGGCTGGGAATACCTTGGCTGTTGGGGCATGGCTTGAAGATAGCGGCGCCAAGGGAGTCAACGGTGATGAGGGCGACGATATTGCAAATGCGAAAGATAGTGGAGCGGTGTATATGTTTGCCAGGAGCCATGGTATTTGGACTAAGCAAACAGCCTACGTTAAGGCATCCAATACCGGTGCTAATAATCACTTTGGCATCAGCGTGGCACTGAGCGGAGGTACCTTGGCTATTGGGGCATCAGGTGAACCAAGCAGTACTACTGGGATCAATGGGGATCAGGGGGACAAGAGCGCACCTGCCAGTGGAGCTGCATACGTGATGCAGTGAGGCGAGTGTTGCCGTGATGACTACGATCATAGTGAGGTTTATATTCTTACCTTTCCGGTGCTTGCACCAATCGCAAGCACCGGAACTCCGAACAATGGTTCTCCTGCTAGCTTATGAAGCATAGGTTTAGAAACCTGAGGTCCGCGGATCCAACTCAGATAACCGATCAGTCCGTTCTCTTCCTTGACCTTCCTCTCCGGCGGCACCTATAATCCCGCTACTAGTCCGTCGCAACACACTGATTCAACATACAAAATGGCTGAATTCACCCACTTTAATGAATCCGGGCGGGCTCGGATGGTTGATATCAGCGCCAAGGATTCCACTGAACGACTGGCGACGGCACAAGCCCGAGTCTTTCTGCTCCCTGAAACCCTCGAAAAGATTCAACGAGGTAAGATTGCCAAGGGAGACGTGCTGTCGGTTGCCCAGGTCGCGGGAGTGATGGGTGCGAAACAGACGCCGGCTCTGATTCCTATGTGCCATCCGATCCTCCTCACGAGTGTCGATATCGCATTTGCCGAGGACCCTCAGCTTGATCAGCAAGGCCGCTGTTCGATCACGGTTCTTGCCACGGCCAAGACGACTGGACCGACGGGGGTTGAAATGGAAGCGATGACGGCGGCGACGGTGGCCGCGTTGACCATTTATGATATGTGTAAGGCTGTGGATCGAGGGATGAGCTTCAGCGAGGTGTGTCTTCTGTCAAAGTCAGGTGGAAAATCAGGAACCTATATCCGACAAGATTCCGTAAAGTGAGAGGGACCGTAACAGTGATTACCGTTAAGTTGTTTGGACTCACAAAGTCGTTGGCAGGCAACCAAGGTTCTCTTGCATTCGCGCTGGAGCATGGGCAGCAAGTGAAACATCTGGTCGATCAGATCAATCTGACTCACCCTCAGATTGCGGAGCTCATTCATAAGAAAAAGGTCCTTGTCTCGGTCAATCACGAGATTGCCCACACTGAGACCATGATTCATGATGCAGATGAGATTGCATTGTTGCCGCCTTTTGCAGGGGGTAGTGGAGTGAGTGACGGATTTGATGAGAGTCAATTCGTTCGGATCCAGCGGGAGAATTTCTCCATCGATCAGGAGCTCGATCGGGTGCGTGGGCGATCTAAACGGATCGGCGGGATTGCCACGTTTTTGGGGATTGCGCGGGATCGGTCTCGCGGACGGGATGTCGATGGGATTACATTTGAGCATTATGAAGGGATGGCGCAGAAGAAGCTTCATGAGATTCGAGAACGGGCGTTGAACGACTTTGATATTCTCGAATTGCTGATTATTCATCGGTATGGAGAGATTGGGATCGGCGAAAACATTGTGCTGATTATTGCTGGTGCGGAACATCGTGGTGATGCGTTCCGAGCCTGTAAATGGGCGATCGATGAGTTGAAGCAAATTACACCGATCTGGAAGCTCGAACACACACCCGAAGGGGAAGTCTGGGTGGAGGAACATCCCTAGCGGATGCGTAAGACGTAAGAGGTGAAAGGTAAAGAAGGAAGCCAGTGGATACTGTCAGGATAAATACTTCTCCCGAACCGGTGCGCGATGTCTATGAGCGACCGTTACGGAGTCTGCGTCTGTCAGTGACCGATCGGTGCAACCTACGCTATCGGTATTGTATGCCGGAGCCGGAGTATGTCTGGTTACCGCGTGAAAATATCCTGAGCTTCGAAGAAATGGCGACGTTGACGGGATATTTCGCTGATCTCGGCGTGGATAAGGTGAGGCTGACGGGAGGCGAGCCGCTGTTGCGGCAGGATCTCGCGCGCCTCGTCCGTCGCTTGAGGCAGGACCGGCGAATTACAGAAGTCGCTTTGACGACGAACGGAATTCTCCTGGCTGAGTCTGTGCAGGAATTGTACGAAGCGGGGCTAGATCGGGTGACGGTGAGTCTCGATACGCTGCGCCCGGAGCGGTTCCGTCGACTGACCGGTCGGGATGAGTTTGCGCGAGTCATGGAGGGGATTGAGGCGGTCGGGAAAACCGGCTTTCCCGGTCTGAAACTCGATACGGTGGCGATTCAAGGATTCAACGAAGATGAACTGAGTGCATTGATTGAATTTGCCCGACACTATCATGCTGAAATTCGCTTCATCGAGTACATGGATGTTGGTGGCGCCAACGAGTGGAGTCTGGATAAGGTGTTGTCTCAGGAGAAGATCCTTGATCAGTTGAGCCGACGGTATGGGGTCATCACTCCAGTTCCTGGACGCGGCTCCGCTCCGGCACAACGATTTTGCTTGCCCGACGGCACGATCTTTGGGATTATTCCTTCCACAACGAAACCATTTTGCTCACAGTGTGATCGCAGCCGCGTGACTGCCGATGGGATGTGGTATGTGTGCCTATATGCGGGGTCGGGGATTGATTTGCGCAAGCCACTTCGTGCCGGGCTCAGTCCCATGGACATACGAGAGAGGATCAGGGCAGGTTGGGCGATACGCCGTGATCGGGGCGCTGAGGAGCGAAAGATGCTGGAAGGTATTGGATTGCGGACTGGAGGATTGATCGATATCGATCGCTTGCGAGAAGACCCACATCTGGAGATGCATGCCCGTGGTGGATAAGATCCATCTGTACTTGAGATGGATCTCGACTCATGGTGAATTTCCTGTCACACTGTTGGAAGTAAATCCTAATTACCCAAGGCTGGTCGCCTAGCGAATGATGCCAGAGGCAGAAGGGCTGACATTGTTAGGGGTCGGTTTTCTCCTGGGATTGCGACATGCGTTGGATGCAGACCATCTGGCTGCAGTTTCAACCGTGCTGGCGGAACGACCATCAATGTTGGCATCCGGCGCGGTTGGCTTATGGTGGGGTATCGGGCATACGTTCACGCTTCTGCTTGTAGGATCGATTGTACTGATTTCAGGGCTTCACATTCCCGAGGAATTTGAATCGTTGGCGGAATCTGGCGTTGCCGTGCTTCTCATTGTGTTAGGAGGATCGCTGGCTATTAAGATCTATCGGGAACGGTGGCACGTGCATGGGCATCACCATGATGGCTCACGGCATGTACATTTCCACAGTCACCAGCAAGGAGACGAGCACCATCATCGACATTGGATGACGGATTCGATTCGTCCATTCGGCATCGGGATGGCACATGGATTAGCCGGGTCAGCGGCGTTGTTGCTGATGATTCTCACGTCGACACACGATATCGGCACAGGACTCTTGTCAATCCTTCTGTTCGGTGCCGGCTCGATCTTCGGTATGATGACGATCGGTATGGCAATCAGCGTGCCGGTAATCCTTTCCCGCTCGATTAGTCATCGGCTTTTTATGGGAGTCCAAGGTCTTGCGAGCGTGGCGAGTGTCGTTGTCGGTGTCTGGATGTTGGCGAAGTTGGCCGTGTAAAACCATCACACGAGTGACCCATGGCGTGGTTTAAGAAAGACAAATCTGCTGAATCCTCGGATTCGCCTCGTTCTAAAGGTAGCGAGGGGATGTGGCTCAAATGCAATCATTGCCGAGAAATCGTCTATCGGAAGGAAGTCGAACGTAATAGTAAGGTGTGCCCAAAGTGCGAATATCATTTCCCCATCTCGGTGATGGAACGGGTCGGCTTGATGGTCGACTTGGGCACGTTTAAGGAGTGGGATGCGGAACTCGAGCCTGAAGATCCGTTGGTGTTTCACGACACCAAATCATATCGTGAACGAGTCAAGGCACACCAAGAGAAAACGGGACGGAAGGATGCCCTGGTGATCGGTGAGGGGATGATCAATGGACGCCGTGTCGTCCTCTGCGTCTTTGACTTCGGGTTTATGGGCGGCAGTATGGGCTCCGTGGTCGGGGAAAAACTTTGCCGTGCTATTGATCGGGCATTGGAGTCGAGACTGCCGGTCATTCTGGTCACGGCGTCGGGCGGCGCCCGTATGCAGGAAGGAATTTTTTCGCTGATGCAGATGGCCAAGACTTCAGCGGCGGTGGCCAAGTTGGGTGAGGCGAAACTGCCGTTTGTCTCGATTCTCTGCGATCCCACGTTCGGGGGCGTCACGGCCAGTGTGGCGATGCTCGGCGACGTGATTATTGCCGAACCCAAGGCCCTCATTGGTTTTGCGGGCCCGCGTGTCATTGAGCAGACCATCAAGCAGCAACTGCCGGATCAGTTCCAACGGGCAGAGTTTCTTCTGGAACACGGCATGATCGATATGATCGTGGAACGCAAGCAACTCAAAGAGACAGTCAGTACCCTCGTGAGTCATTTTTAGCCTTCGGTGCCCCACCGATTTGTTGATGACCTACTCCTCCGTCATCGAATATCTCTACGGCCTTCAAAAGCACGGTATTAAATTGGGGCTGGATACCATGCGTCTCCTCTTGCGTCGACTTGGCGATCCTCAGCGCCGATTTCGTGCCTTTCATATCGGTGGGACCAACGGCAAAGGATCAACGGCAGCGATGACGGCGGCGATTCTTCAGCATGCAGGATTGTGCGTGGGACTCTATACGTCTCCCCATCTGATCGACTTTCGTGAGCGGATTTGTGTGAACGGATGTTTGATTTCTGAGGAACAGGTCACCGAGCTGCTTTGCCGATTGCGTCGTGCGTCACAGGATGACCTGCACCCTACGTTTTTTGAGATGACGACGGCGATGGCGTTCCTTCATTTTGCGGAGTCCGGAGTTGATACTGCCGTGTTGGAAGTTGGAATGGGTGGACGCTTCGACGCAACCAACGTGATTGAGCAGCCTCTGGCCTGTGCGGTGACGACAATTGGATTGGATCATCAGGAATATTTGGGGAGAACGGAAGAAGCCATCGCCTGCGAAAAGGGAGGGATTATCAAGCCTGCTGTCCCGATCATCATCGGGCGAATGGGAGAAGAGGCCAAGGCGGTGTTGCGCCGGATTGCTTCAGATCGTTCGGCGCTTTTGTGGGAGTTGAACAAGGATTTCAGCATCGATGAAATCCCCGTAGGCCAATTCGAATACCGGGGAGCGACTCATGTCTGGACAAGATTGACCTGCGGCTTAGATGGGAGGCATCAGTGGGACAATGCGGCTTGTGCCCTTGCGTTGCTGGAGGCCGCCGGTGGAATGGAGGGGAGGGTGACTGAAGCGGCGATTCATCGTGGGCTCCATACCGTGTCGTGGGAGGGTCGATTGGAACGCGTCCACGAATCGCCGACGGTGTTGCTGGACGGGGCTCATAATCCCCATGCCGCTCATGCCCTGGCTCACTATTTGAGTGAGTTTAAGGCTCGTTATCCGAATACCCGTATCATTCTGGTCTGGGGCATGATGCGAGATAAGGACCACCGAGAGTTTGTGACCCCACTTCTTCCGCTTGTGTCGGAGATCGTGTTGACCCAAGCGGTGCTTGCCCGTTCTGCAACCATTCAGGAACTTCGTGCCGTACTCCCTGAGGGACTGGTTTCCATTCAGGAGGCTGTCCTCCCTGTCGATGCGCTTGCTATGGCGACAACGCGAGCCAGGCCTCAAGACCTGATCTGCGTGGCCGGGTCGCTTATGTTGGTCGGAGACGTCAAAGCTGCCATGCGGGGCTGTGGGATGTCTCCGATTCGGGGCTAGTATGGCGGATCCTCTTCTGTGGATCCGATGTTCATTCCTCGCCATCGCTGCCGTGAGCTTTCTGCTGCCCTGTCCCGGATCAGCAGCAGAACCGCAAGTCAATTCCAGTGAATCGGTTCCCGGATCGTCCGCCCTGGATATCATGGCGGATCGTATCGACTATCGGCAGGATCAAGACATCTACGAGGCTAACGGATCCGTTGTCATTCGGCAAGGGGCAGTCAAGCTGACGGCGGACCACGCCACCATTCAAGCTCTGCCTGGGATTCTCACGGCGGTGGGTCACGTCCATCTCATTGATCCCCATGCAGATGTGACGGGTGAGCGGCTTGAGCTTAATATCAATACCGAAGCCGGTGTGGCGACCCATGCCCGGTTGCATGTTCCGTCAACCAACACGTCGATATCAGGCCGGCTCCTGCAGCGGTTTTCGGAATATCACTATCGGGCGAAGGAAGGGAGCTTCACAAACTGTGATGCGCAGGAAGGAGAGGTGCCGGCCTGGCGGTTTCGATTCAACGATCTGGATCTGACGGTCGGCGATACGTTGGCATCCAAGGGAGGGTGGTTTTGTGTATTGGATGTGCCGATGATTCCACTCCCGACTTTTTCCTACCCATTGGCCAGACGGCAAACTGGGTTCCTGATGCCTATTATTACGTACGACAATCGCTTTGGAGCACACGCGCAGGGAAGTTTTTACTGGGCCATCAACCCAAGTCAAGATTTGACGGTATCCCCGTCGTACTACAGTAAGCTCGGGTACGGTTCTGATTTCGAATATCGGTATGTCTTGGACCGGCGGTCGCGTGGGAAATGGTTTGTAAGCTACTTGCAGCAAACAGAACTCCCTAATGTGGCCGGAACGACGAGTACGGGGGAGGATGTCAAGAAAGCGCGCGCGACCATAACTGGAAGTCACACGCAGTACATCACGGACACGCTCCTCTTACGAGCCAATGCCAACTTTGCGACAGATCCCAATTACTTTCAGCAGTTGAGTAATTCAGGCGCATTGCGAGCGCTCCCAAGCGCGGAATCGAATCTCTTGGCCAATCAGCGATTGCCGTATGGCAATCTCTACTTACTGGGTCGGTATCTTCAGCCCTTACAGGCTGGAGGGAAAGATACGTTCCAACGTCTCCCTGAGATCGGCTACAGCTTGCCATATGTCTCGCTGTTTCAATCACCAGCCCTGCTGGGTATGGACAGTAATTATGTTTACTTCCATCGGGAACAAGGCTTTGGGCTCAATCGAATTGACCTTGTCCCAGGTCTGACCACCGACGTTATTGATCTCGGGCATATGATCGGTCTTCGTCCGCAAGCGAAGTTTCGTGAAGTGTACTACACCCGGGGGGCGCAATCAGAGGATGGTCAGCACCGCGAGACCTTTTGGTTGGGTGTCGATGCGACGTCAAAGTTAATGCGTCGTTTTATCCTGGGGGATGGGAATAGTCTGCTCCACACTCTCGAGCCGACAGCGACGTACGAATATGTACCAGGCACCGACCAAACAAAAATCGCCCAGATCGACCAGGTCGATGACTTACCAAAAAAGAACCTTCTCACCTATGTGCTACGTAGCCGTGTGTTGGAACAAGGAAAGAAGAATGCCTTCAGTTGGCTCGACCTCACGGTGGCGCAGAGCTATCACGTCGGAGCTGTGCAACATCTGGCAAGGGATTTTACCCCGGGCGTTCTTCCTTTCCTTGGATCACTTACGCAACCTATCCAGCCGAGAACTATTCCGATTGAGGGACGTCGATTTTCCGATATTTGGATGCGGGCCGTCATCGGCAACAATCTGCCTCCCCAAATGGGACTCTCACAGACGGATGCACCGATCTTTGGGCAAGCCGCGAGGGCTTGGTCGATGCGTCCACCCATTAATCGGTATTTGACGGCAGATGCGTTCTTTGACCCCTACCAACCCGGAGTAAGCCAATTCAATACCGATCTACGGTTTCAGGAAGGAACGAACTGGTATATCGAAGTAGGGCAACGATTTACCCGAGATGGGAGTCGAGTCAGGCGCGGCGATATCTGGAACCCTATTTCGTTCAATGAAGTATATGCTCCGACCAAGGAAATTGAATTCGTCACGATGGGAGGGGCGCTCCGCACTCCCTGGGGTTGGACGATTGGGGCCAAAGCCTACTATGATGTCAAAGCCGGAAGGAGCCCGGAGTTGGATGCCGTCGCCCTTTATCAGAATCCGTGCAAATGCTGGTCGCTTGGATTGTATTATTTGAAATTTCCCGACCGACAGCAGTATAGCTTCATGCTGAGCCTCACCGGGGTTGGTTGGACTGATAGCGCGGGAGCTGCCGTGATACGAACACTCTTGAGTCCCCTTTTGTGGGGCGAACGTGGTCTGCCTTGGGCGGCCCCCGGAGGCCCGTATGGGCTTCCACCGCAAGTTGATACCGAGGAGACAATCACTGAGGCAGGGAAACGATGATCCAGATTTGACAGCAAAAACGGCGGTGGGGTACGATGTCCCCACGGTTTCGAATTGACGAGTCAACTCTGTTAAGGAGGATATGGACGTGGCTGGTGACGCCTTGAAGGTCGAAGATTCTACCTGGGATGCCGAGGTCATGAAGGCTTCTGAGCTTGTGATGGTCGATTTCTGGGCTGTATGGTGCGGGCCCTGCCAAATGGTCGCTCCGATCGTGGATGAGTTGGCAAAAGACTATGCCGGAAAACTCAAAGTTCTGAAACTCAACACCGATGAGAACCCTGAAGTAGCGGGCCGTTATCAGGTAATGAGCATCCCGACCATCCTCTTCTTTAAGAATGGACAGCAGGTCGAGAAGTTAGTCGGTGCCAGGCCGAAGCGTCAATTCAAGGAGGTGATCGACGCCTTGCTCTCGCAGCATGCGGGGGCTGCGTAAGATCGTCTGTCGCAGCGATGCTCACCGAGCTGCGTATTACGAATTTTGCCGTTATTGAGCAGTTGGATCTGAGCATCGGCTCGGGATTTACCGTGCTGACCGGCGAGACTGGTACTGGTAAATCCCTGCTCATTGATGCTGTAGCGCTTCTGGTTGGGGGGCGAGCCTCTAGCGACCAGATCAGATTCGGCGAAGAAGAAGCACAACTCGAAGCCTCGTTTGATATCCCTCCCACTCATCCTCTTCTCAGACGGTTGCGCGATCAAGGGATACTTGGCGCGCAGGATTCCGAGCTCGTTATTCGACGTGTCATCGCTCG
This sequence comes from uncultured Nitrospira sp., assembly GCA_964579525.1. Taxonomy (GTDB): domain Bacteria; phylum Nitrospirota; class Nitrospiria; order Nitrospirales; family Nitrospiraceae; genus Nitrospira_D. Next base: position 9,680 of record CAZOHW010000111.1, read on the forward strand.
TTCGGGGAGAAACCGGGTGTACCTGAACGGAACCATGAGCCCGGTCCATATCCTCGAAGACTTTGGTGGTACCCTCATCGATATTCATGGTCAACATGATCAGCAATCGTTGTTGTCCAATTCGGTTCAGCTCGATGCCGTGGACGCATTCGGCCGATTACAGGAGTTGCGGGGTCAGTACCATGCCGCCTATCGTGAATGGGTGCGATGTCGAGATGAACGTGACAAGTGTGTGGCCCAGGCCCAGCAGCGGGCACAGCTCGAAGATCTCTTGAGTTTTCAACGGCAGGAGTTGGATGACGCAGCTTGTCGTCTCGGTGAGGAGGAGGTATTACAAAACGAGCAACGCCGGTTGGGTGCATCGCAACGACTTGGTGAATTGGTGGCTGAAGGGCAGGATCGGATTCAGAGTGATGGGCACGGGATCCTTCCCAATTTGGTAATGACGGAGCGTGTGCTGGGAGAATTGTCTCAGATTGATTCGGAGATGCACGGAGTCGTCAGGCTTGTGTCCGATGCCAAAGTGCTCATGAAGGAAGTCGCGGATGGTCTGCGTGATTATGCGGAGCGGCTTGATGCCGATCCTTCGCGCTTAGTTGCGGTCGAAGATCGGTTGGCGCTGATTCAGCGGATGAAACGGAAATACGGCGGTACCATAGAAAGCGTCTTGGAAACACAGGCGCGAGTCAAGGGGGATCTTGAACGTATTCAGCAATCGGATGAGGAACGCACTCGCTATGACCAGCTGATCCGTGAGTATTACAGCCATATGCAGGAGTTGGCACAGAATCTTTCGGAGAAGCGAACCGCGGCGGCCGAGCAGATGACCAAAATGGTCGGTAAAGAGCTTGCGGCTTTAAGGATGGGACAACTGCGTTTCGTGGTGCAAATAGAGTGCACAGAGGATGAGGGAGCCTATGGCCCGGAAGGACAAGACCGAGCGGAGTTCTTGCTGTCGGCGAATGTTGGGGAACCCTTGAAGCCCATGTCTCGCGTCGCCTCGGGGGGTGAATTATCGCGAGTGATGTTGGCCGTCAAATCCGTCCTGGCTGAAGTGGATCAGGTTCCCGTCCTGATCTTTGACGAAATTGATACAGGAGTAGGCGGGGCCATTGCTGCTTCAATCGGGAAGCGGTTGAGGGGGTTAGGGCGATATCACCAAGTGCTTTGCATCACCCATCTCCCTCAGGTTGCGTCTCAGGCCGATCATCATCTCTGTGTAGAAAAGTCCTCAGTCAAGGGGCGCACTGTAACGACGGTGCGCGCAGTCGTCGGCGTCAACCGAGAACATGAAATTGCCAGAATGCTTGGAGGGGAGCGAGTCACGCAAAAGGTTCGGGAGACTGCGGCTGAGTTACTTACTGGAACCCATGAGTAAAGGTATTACGAGCAGTATGTGAGCCATCCTCTTACCGGTTCAGTGTCCCGCATTGTGAAGCGACTTAATCACCCTCGGAACAGCGATTCCTATTCTATGTTGTGAATTGCTCTGCAACGAACTTCGACTCCGTCTCATCCATCAGATTTCCGATCATGCTGCGGCTGCAATTGACATGG